>JAOPWH010000155.1 GCA_025965795.1 Blastococcus sp. | reverse complement strand
CCCCCGGCGGTCGCCGGACCTCGTGCTGGGCGCGGCCGACCGGGAGCTGCTCGGCATCGGGGGACGGCCGCGCCGGGCGTCGCTGGCCATCCGCACCCGGGCTGCCCTGCGGGAGGGCGGTCCGGGCCTGGTCGCACTCCGGCTGATGCGCCGCTTGGGCCTCAGCCGCCCGCCGGGCTGACCGTCAGCCTCCGGCGCCGAGCCACGTGCGCGCCACCTCGTCCGGCCGGACCGGCGCCCGGCGCAGGATGGCTCGCCGGCTCCGCAGCGCCCACGGCAGCAGGTGCAGGAACGACCGGAAGACGCGCAGCCGAACCCCCAGCCGGAAGGTGGCGACGTCAGGGACGTCGCGACCGGTGAGCCGGCCGAGCGTCAGCGATGCCGTCGTCAGCAGGAAGCGCAGGACAGCTCGCAGGGCGATCGGAAGTGGGGCGCAGCGCAGCAGGGTCAGCAGCCGGTTGCGCTCGTTGTGGAACGCGAACCCCTCCGACTGCTGGTCGACCGTCGCCGAGTGCCGGTGTCGCACCACCGCGCCGGGCTCGTAGCGGATCGTCCAGCCGGCAAGTCGCAGGCGCCACGACAGGTCGGTGTCCTCGTAGTACAGGAAGAAGGGGCGGGGGAACCCGCCGACCTCCGCCACGACGTCGGTACGCATCGCGGCCGCTCCACCGCTGAAACCGAACACCTCCTCGGCCCGCGGATAGGCGTTCTCGGCCTCTCCGAGCCCGCGGTCGGCACCGTGTCCGTCGGCGAGCAGTCGAACCCCGGTGTTGTTCAGCGTCCCGGGCCGGTCGGTCAGGAGCATGCGGGAGGTCACCGCGGCGGCCTCGGGATGCTCCTCGAGGTGGCGGACCAGCGCGTCGAGCCAGTCGGGCTCGGCCTCGGCGTCGTTGTTGAGCAGAGCGACATAGCGCGTGCGGACGACGTCCATTCCGGCCTGGACGCCACCGGCGAATCCGAGGTTGGTCTGGTTGCGCACGACGACCGCCTCGGAGTGCTCGGCGGCGAGGAACTCGGCCGTTCCGTCGGTGGAGGCGTTGTCGACCACCACCAGCCGATGGGGACGCGTCTGGAGACGCAGCGATCGCAGGCAGGGCTCGAGCAGGTGCCGGCCCTGCCAGGTCACGACAACCACTGTGACGGAAGGGTCGGAAGGTTCGGCCGCCATGAGGAACGGAGACTAACCGAGGTAGCGTCGTCTCCCGTGACAGCAACACCGTCGGACCTGACCGCGCCGATCGCCGTCAGCCCGCCCGCCGCCCACCCGCCCACCGCGCCCGCGCCCACGGCCTCGCACACGTCCGCTCCGGCGCACATGTCGGTCACGTCGGCGCCGTCGCCGAAGGGCGAGAACACCCTCGACGTCACCATCGTGCTGCCCTGCTACAACGAGCAGGACCACGTGATGGAGGAGATCGACCGCATCACGGCGGCGATGGACGCCAGCGGCTACACCTACGAGCTGCTGTGCATCGACGACAAGTCGACCGACAACACCCTCGCCGTCCTCGAGGCCGCGCTGCCCACGCATCCGCACATGCGGCTGATGCCCTTCCGCACCAATGGCGGGTCGGGCACGGCGCGCCGGATCGGCACCCGTGAGGCCTTCGGCCGGATCGTGGTGTGGACCGACGCCGACATGACCTACCCCAACGAGCGCATCCCCGAGTTCGTCCGGTACCTCGACGACAACGTGGGCGTCGACCAGGTGGTCGGCGCGCGGACGACGGAGGAGGGCACCCACAAGTTCCTGCGGGTGCCGGCCAAGTGGGTCATCAGCAAGAACGCCGAGCGGCTGTCGTCGACGAAGATCCCCGACCTGAACTCCGGTCTCCGCGCGTTCCGCCGCGACGTCTCGCTGCCCTACCTGCGGCTGCTGCCCCCCGGCTTCAGCTGCGTCACGACGATCACGATGTCGTTCCTGTCCAACCAGCACCCGGTCGACTACCTGCCGATCGACTACGCCAAGCGTGCGGGCAGCTCGAAGTTCCACTTCGTCAAGGACGCCTACCGCTACATCCTGCAGGTGCTGCGGATGATCATGTACTTCAACCCGATCAAGGTCCTGATGCCGCTGGCCCTGACCCTCTTGGGTCTGTCCTTCGTCAAGGGCGTCGTCGACGTGATCCGCTACAACTTCGGGATCACCACGAACGCGGTCCTGCTGTTCATCAGCGGGATCATCATCTTCACGCTCGCGCTGCTGGCCGACCTGATCGTGCGGTCCCGCGGCGAGACCTGAGTCAGCGCGGTCGGGCGGCCGGAGCGTCGGCGGTGGCCTGCCGCCACGTGGCGGTCAGACCGTCCTGCAGGCCGGTCGTCGGCCGCCATCCGAGCACCCGCCCGGCTGTGCGCACGTCGAGCCAGGTGTGACGGCGGTCGAAGGGCCGGTCCAGGGTCATCTGGACGGGGTGGTCGGGCCGGCCCGCGGCGCGCAGCACCTGGTGCACCAGCTCGCGCAACGATGTGGGTTCGCCCGACCCGATGTTGACGATCGCGGGCAACGGCGCCGTCGCGAGGTGGGCGGCCGCGAAGGCCTCGGCGACGTCGGTGACGTAGACGTAGTCCCGGATCGTCTCCGGGTCGCCGAACACCTGGATCGGCTCGCCGACGAGCAGGGCCCGGATCCAGTAACCGACCACGCCCTGCCCCGTTCCCAGTCGCTGCCCGGGTCCGTAGACGTTGGACAGCCTGAGCACCGTGCGCTCGGAGGCCGGCGTGGCCCCGGTGAGGAAGGCGTCCTCCAGATCGAGCTTCAGCCGCGCGTAGGCGCTGGAGCGGGCCGTGGGGGAGTCCTCGGCGAAAGGGGCCGGCCGCTGCGTGTCGTAGACCGCGCCGCCGGAGCTGGCGAGGAGTACCCGCCGGATGTCCCGAGCCTCGCGGCTCGAACGGGACAGCAGGTCGAACAGCTCACGGCTCTCGGCCAGTTCGGTGGCCGCGGTCTCGGGCTCGCGCTCGGCCTGGGCCGGGCTGCTGCGGCCGGTGACGACGACGACTGTCCCCGCCCGGGCGACCTCCGGGTCCAGCTCCCCGTTGCGGACGGCGGGGAAGTCGCTGCCCCGGCCGACGGTGGCCACGCCACGGGCCCGCAGGGTGGCGACGATCGTTCGGCCGATGAATCCGCGGGCACCGAGCACAGCGACCGAGGGAGATCCGGGGTCAACGGACGGCATGACAGACTTCCCCCTGGTGAACAATATTCGAGCTGGTGCAGATCCTCGGCCGGGTCGCCCCCGGCTGCTCGTCCTCGCGTCGACGTTCCCCGCCAACGTCGGTGACGGGACCCCGGCGTTCGTAGCGGACCTGGCGCGCGTGGAGGCCACCGCGTTCGACACCGTGGTGCTGGCGCCCCTGGTACCCGGAGGTCACCGGCGGCAGGAACGCGAAGGCTACGAGGTGCGCCGCTTCCGGTTCTTCCCCCGCCGCTGGGAGGACCTCGCCGATGGGGCGATCCTGGAGAACCTGCGGGCGCGGCCGAGCCGCTGGCTGCAGGTGCCCAGCTTCTTCCTGGCCGGTGCGCTCGCGGTACGTCGAGCGGTGCGCGACCTCGACCCGGATGTGATTCATGTGCACTGGATCATCCCACAGGGGTTGATGGCGCTGTTGTCGGCGAGACGGGTGCCGTGGCTGGTCACGACCCTGGGCGGCGACCTCTACGCGCTCACCTCCGCCCCGCTCCGGTTCCTCAAGGGGCAGGTGCTCCGGCGGGCCAGCACGGTGACCGTGATGAACCGGGAGATGCGTCGCGCCGTCATCGATCTCGGGGTCCCCGAGGACAAGGTGCGCGTTCTGCCGATGGGTGTCGAACTGGCTCGGGTCCACCGGGGGGACGCCCCGTCCGCCCGCGTTCCCGGACGGCTGGTCTTCGTGGGTCGGCTGGTCGAGAAGAAGGGCGTCAAGGTCCTCCTGGATGCGCTGGGAGATCTGCCGCCGGCCATCGACTGGTCGCTGGATGTCGTGGGCGACGGCCCGCTGCGGGCCGAGCTCGAGGAGCAGGCCCGACCCCTGGGGAGCCGGGTGACCTTCCACGGGCAGCAGGGTTCGACCGAGCTGGGGCGCCTCCTGGCCACGGCCGAGGTCGCGGTCTTCCCGTCCGTGCGCGCCAAGTCGGGAGACCAGGACGGCCTGCCTGTCGCACTGTTGGAGGCGATGGCCGCCGGCACGCCGATCGTGGCCAGCGACCTCCCCGGACTCGATGACGTCGTCGCCGGAGGCACGGACCCGGCGGAGACCGACCCGGCCGGACTTCTCGTCGAGCCCGGCGATGCCCGCGCCCTGACGGCGGCGCTGAGCACGCTGCTGGCCGACGGGGAGCTGCGCGGGCGGATGGGTCGCTCGGCGGCCCAGCGGGCAGACTCCTACTCGATGGACGCCATCGGCAGCCAGTACGTCGACCTGCTGCGGAACGCGGTGGCCGGCGCCCGCGCGGCGGAAGCGAGCCGGCGGTGAGCCGGGGCACAGGAATCGTCGACCGGCTCAGCCGCTCGGTCGCCCACACGCTGCTGGCCACCCGTCGGTGGTCGGACGCGGTGGCCGTGGACTTCGCCCGGTCGCGTCCGGAGCTGCGGGTTCTCGAGATCGGCAGCGGCCGCCACGACCTCGGCCCGGAGGCCTACTCCTTGCGGCCGGCGTTCCCCCCTGTGGCGCAGTTCGTGCAGTCCGACGTCAATCCCGCATTCGGGCACCGGATCGTCGACGTCACCGACATGGCCGTCGACCAGGAGTTCGACCTCGTCCTGTGCATGTACGTACTGGAGCACGTCTACGACGTGGCAGCCGCGGTGGAGAACATGCGGCGGGCGGTGGTTCCCGGCGGAACCGTGCTCATGACCGTTCCGCACCTCTACCCCTACCACGACGAGCCGATCGACTTCTGGCGCTTCACCGAGCACTCGCTCCGCCGACTGTGCCAGGATTTCTCGTCGGTCGAGATCCGCCACAAGGGCATGCGGCGGTTTCCCAAGGGCCTGCTGGCGATCGCCACCCGGTGACCGAGCAGTCGAACGAGTCGGCCGCCGGGGTCTCGCGCACCGGCGTCCCCTGGGCCCGGTTCGCGCGGCACCTGTTCGTCGTGGCCGTCCTGCTCGCCCTGGCGGTGCTGCTGTGGCGGCAGCGCGAGGACGTCGTCCGGTCGCTGCAGGCGATCTCGTGGGGCCTGGTGCTGCTGAGCTTGCTCCTCGGGACCTTCGGCGCGTGGCTGCCCGGGCTGGTGTGGCGCGAGCTGCTGGCCAGTCAGGGCTACCCGGCCCCCATGCTGGCGGGCCAGCGGGCCTTCTTCATCGCGCAGCTGGGCAAGTACCTGCCCGGCGGGATCTGGGCGCTGGTGGCGCAGGTGGCCATGGCCAGAGAGATGCGGATTCCGGGCCGGCAGGCGGCGACGGCGACCTTCCTGGGGTTGGCGCTCAGCATCATCTCGGCGCTGCTGGTCGCCGGCCTGACGCTTCCCTTCGCGCTCCCGTGGCTGGTGACCGAGTACTGGTGGGCCTTCGCCGCGATCCCGGTGCTGCTGGTCCTCCTGCATCCGCGCAGCGTCGAGTGGTGGAGCGGTACGGCGTTCCGGATCCTCCGCCGTCCCGGCGAGGCGGTCCGCCTCCCGTGGTCGGTCCTGCTGCGGTGCATCCTGCTGCTCCTGGTCTCGTGGGTGGCGCTGGGCCTGCACTTCGGCGCCCTCGTGTACGGCCTGGGGCAGGACGTGCCGTCGCTGTGGTTCCTCAGCGCCGGCGTCTTCGCGTTGGCCTGGGTGGCCGGGTTCCTCGTGGTCGTGGCCCCCGCCGGCGCCGGCGTCCGCGAGGCGGCACTGGTCCTCGGATTCGTCGCCGTCCTCCCGGCCAGCGCGGTGCTGACCGTGGCGGTCCTGTCCCGGGTGTTGCTGGTCGTGGCCGACATCGTGCTGGCCGGGCTGTTCATGGCGACTGCCCGTCTTCCGGCGCGCCGGCAGCCGGTCACTCCGCCCGACGCTGCCGGCTGACCCGACCGGTGCGGTGGCGCGCCGGCCGGCCCGGCATTGCTACCGTCGCCTGCGTGGGGGAGAGGGCGTTCGAGCCGGGAGTCCTCGGTTGATCCGGCGGAGCCGTCTGGGCGGCAGTCCGGTCGCGTGGGCGGCCACGGCCGTCTTCGTCACCCTGTTGGTGGTCTGGTCGATCATCACGCCTGCCTTCCGCAACCCCGACGAGCCGCAGCACGTCAACAGCGTCCTGCGCATCGCCGAGGGCGGCGGCTGGCCGCGGCCCGCGACGGCCTTCCTGACCGAGGGCGTCGTGCGGGCCAAGACCCTCAGCGGCTTCTCGGCGGTGGACGGGCAGGGCGGGAACTGGGGCGGCGGGACGCTGCTCCCGGGCGTGCGGCGCGAGCTGCCTCGCGAGGACCTGCAGTTCTTCGCCCTGTTCAGCACGCGGCCGGTCACGCCCCCGGCCGAGCGGCTGGCTTTCTCCGATCTGAAGGTCACCGAACCGGTGAACCTCCGGAGGCACGGAGACCAGATGACCCAGCACCCCCCGCTGTACTACGCGGTGTCGGCGGGCGTGGTGCTCGGCCTGGGCGCCCTGGACTGGCCGTTCGACCGCACCCTCGGCCTGATGCGGCTGGTGAGCGTCGTGCTGGTCGGGCTGCTGCCGCTGATGGCCTTCTCCGTCGCCCGCACACTCACCGGCAACAGACGGCTTGCCGACGCCGCGGCGGTGCTGCCGCTGGCCGTCCCGCAGCTGGCGTCCATCGGCGGCAGCGTCACCAACGACGCGCTGGTGATCTGCCTCGGCGGACTGTCGACCGTCCTGCTCGCCAAGGTCCTGTGCGGGGACCGGAGCCGGCGCCTCCTGCTGCTGATCGCGGGCGCGCTGGGACTGGCGCTGTTGACCAAGGGCACACTGCTCGTGCTCGTGCCGGTCGCCGGGCTCGCGGTGGTCATCGGCGCCCGGAGGAGCAGCGGAGCGCCTGCCCTGGGCTGGGTGCCCACGCTCGTGCGGCTCGGTGCGGTCTGGAGCGTCGCCTTCGTCATCGGCGGCTGGTGGTGGGCGGTGAACGTGCTGCGCTACCACCGGCTGCAGCCCCAGGGGCTGCCGGGCTCCGAGGCGCCGGGCACGAGCACTGCCCGGAGTTCGCTGCTGGAGTACTTCGGCATCTGGTGGGAGAAGCTGACGACGTCGTTCTGGGGTCTGTTCGGCTGGCTGGAGCTGTCCCTGAACGACACCGTGGTGATCGTCGCGACGGTCGTCATGATCGGAGCGGTGGCACTGTCGTTCCGGCGCCGGGGCTCGCGGGCGGCGCTGCTGGTGCTGCTGTCCTTCTTCCTGCTGACCGCCGTCCTCCTGTTCGCCACCACCTACGCCAGCCACCTCGACTTCGGCCGCTTCGGAGGCATCCAGGGGCGCTACCTCTTCGGCGCCCTGGTCCCTGTCTTCGCGGCCGCGGCCATCGGCCTGGGCAGTGTGGGCCGCGAGGGCGGCCCCCTGCAGCGCTGGCTCGCGGCGGCCCTGCTGCCGGTCGTGCTTGCCAGCGCCGCCTACGGCTTGGCGGTCGCCTTCATCGGTTTCTGGATCGACGTCGGCTGGACGCCCGGTCAGGCGTGGCGGCGGATGGTCGACTGGTCGCCGTGGCCGGGATGGGGCGCTGTCGGCGTGCTCGCCGCCCTGGTGGCCCTCTCACTGGCCACCTTCGCTGTCGCCGTGCTGAGCGCGCGGCGCCCGGGTGCCGCTGACGGCGCCGAGCTCGGTCAGCCCGTGCAGCGAGCGGGCTCGGCCGTTCCCGCGAGCTGACGGGCGCGGCCGGGCTCCCCGGGCTGTGGGCGGGTCACCGCGGGTGTGCCGCCAGCGTCTTCTCGATCGCGTCCAGCGTCCGGTCCTCGATGAGCGCACCGCGACCGGAGGCGATCGTCCGCTCGACGATCTCGTAGATCACGACGTCCGCGTCGGCCATCGCATCGGCACTGATCTGGGGACTCGAGCTGGCCACCTCGTTGTGCAGGACCGAGATGTCGGCGAACAGCGGTCCCAGCAGTCCCCGCGAGGAGTTGCTGAACGAGTCACCGAGCAGCAGGGTCCGCGGCTGGAACAGCGGAGCGCCGGTGGTCCGGTTGGTGGACCGGACCGGTGTGGTCAGCGACATCGCGGGCAGTTCCAGCGACTCGCGGCCGGTCGGGACCACTCCCGGCCGCTCCACGCCGACGCCGGCGAACCGGTCCACGTTCGGCCGGCCGATCATCTTCCCGAGGTCGCCCTCACGGCTGATCTCGCCGGACTCGACGATCTTCGTGGTGTCCAGCAGCGACGGGTCGAGCGCGCGGGCCAGCTCCGTCACGTAGATGCCCGCGCCGCGAGGCGCCCAGTGCGTGTCGGTCTGCCGGTAGATCGGCTCGCCGGTGCGCTCCTGCTCGGCGAGCAGCGGGTCGCGCAGGTCGACGTAGCCGGCCGGCGGGTTCGCGCGGATGGCGTCCCAGAACTGGCCGCGGCGCTCCGCGGTGCAGCCACTGCCCAGGAAGGTCTCCGGCAGGCGGTCCGGGAAGATGCTGGCCTTGTCGGGTGCCACGGTGAGGACGAACCGGCGCCCCGAGTCCTCGACCATGCGGGCCAGCCGGTCGAGGCGGTCCATCGTGTCGGCGACGGAGTGGACGGGCACGCAGAGGTTCGAGACGTCGCCACCGAAGTACAGCCAGCCGTCCTCACCCTCGATCACTCGCGGGTACTCGACGGCGGGGGCGTCCGATGCGGGGTCCTTGCTCGCCGGGACCCCGGCGGTCGGGCCGTCGCCGGTGTCCGTGCGGTAGGAGGGCGCCTCGCCGAAGAGTCGCTCGGTGAGGGCGGCGTTGGCCGAGACCGCCTTGTCGCGCAGCGGCAGGTGGTCGACGGACCAGGTGGTGAAGTCCGGGAAGAACTGCCATCCCTCGGCCAGGGACGGCAGATCCGCGAGCGCGCGGTTCTCGAACGCCACCGGGCGCACCCCCAGCAGGAAGGCGCCGGCCGGGCCGAAGAAGAAGCCGAGGGCGATCAGCAGGGCCAGGGGCCGCTTGGGTCGCCAGGACGGGCGGCGCTTGGCTCGGTGCGATGGCGTGGGGGACGCCCCGCTGCTGCCGGCGCTCTTGCTCATCTGGATCGTGGCCACGTCGATAACCTCAGAATTGGTAGTACAGGAAGGGGCTGAAGGTGCCGGCGGCCGCGACGATCGCGGCGCACGGAGCGGCCACCGCCATGACGGCGTAGCGGGTCACCGTGGCCGGGCGGCTGTGGCCGGCCTGCAGGACCCGGCCCAGGACGAACGATCCCGGCAGCAGGACGACGAGCATCGCCAGCACGAGCATCACGCTGCGCTGGTTGGTGAGGGCCGCCGACACCGCCTCCGGGAGCCCGAAGCCGGACGGCACGAACATGTGCCGGAGCATCGTCAGCGCCTGGCCCAGGCTCTCGGCCCGGAAGAACACCCAGCCGACGACCACGAGCAGGAACGTGAGGGCCCGCCGGAGGAACAGGTGGATACCGGTCGCGACGACCGTGCCCCATCCCGTGGCGCGCTCGATCAGCATCAGCGCGCCGTGGTAGAGCCCCCAGACCAGGAACGTCCAGTCGGCGCCGTGCCAGAAGCCCGTGGCCACGAAGATGATGAACAGGTTGCGATAGGTCTTCGCCACCCCATGGCGGTTGCCGCCCAAGGGGATGTAGACGTAGTCCCGGAACCACCGGGACAGCGACATGTGCCAGCGCCGCCAGAAGTCGGTGATCGAGACCGCCGAGTAGGGGCGGTCGAAGTTCTCCGGCAGCTTGAAGCCGAGCATCAGGCCCAGGCCGATCGCCATGTCGGAGTAACCGGAGAAGTCGAAGTAGAGCTGCAGGGTGTAGGCCAGCGCGCCCAGCCAGGCGGTAGCCGTGGTCATGTCCCCGCCGGAGGTGGCGAACGCGGCGTCGGCGACCGGAGCGATCGTGTCGGCGATGACGACCTTCTTGGTCAGTCCCCAGGCGAAGCGCGGAAAGCCGAGGGCGAAGTCGTCGGCCCGGTTGCGCTGGGTGTCGGAGAGCTGCTCGGAGATCTCGTGGTAGCGGACGATCGGCCCCGCCACCAGCTGGGGGAACATCGCGATGTAGGTGACGAACTGGACCGGGCTCTTCTGCGCCCGCCGGCTGTGCCGGTACACGTCCACCACGTAGGAGATGTGGTGGAACGTGAAGAAGGAGATCCCGATCGGCAGCGCCAACTCGATCACCGGGCTGTGGCCCAGTCCCAGCGCGCTGGAGAGGGCGTCGATCTGCTCGGAGGCGAAGCCCGCGTACTTCCAGATGGCCAGGATGCCCAGGTCCCAGGTGACGGCTGCGTAGAGCACTGCGCGCCGGACGCCGGGCCGGTCGGCGTACCGGTCCGCGTCGATGACGAGCCCCGCCGCGTAGTTGACCGCGATGGCCGACAGCAGCAGGAACGTGTAGGGACCGGCGCCCCACGTGTAGAAGAGGATGCTGGCGACGGCCACGAGGCCGTTGCGCCAGATCCGGGGGAGCAGCCAGTACGCCACCAGCGTGGCCGGCATGAAGAACCAGAGAAAAACCGGTGAAGCGAAGGACATGATCTCCCCGAGCGACGGGCGCGAGAGCGGCGGGGATGACGACATCCGCCTGCTGAACCAGTCGAAGAGTACCGGTCCGTCACTGCGCTCGCGGGTCCCGCGCCGGTGTCCCGCCCCGTGTGGAACACCGGTCACAGGTGTCCACTTGAGTACCGTCGACGCGTGCCAGCAGCCATCCGAACCGCGTCCGCGAGCCGCCCGACGACGCTCCCGTCCGGCTCCGAGTGAGCGACCGCAGCCTGCGAGTGGGCATCCTTCTCGAGCAGTGCCTGGGCCCGGTCCCCGGCGGTACGGGTCGATACGCGCGCGAGGTGGCCACGGCGCTGGCCGGCGAGGCGCCGACCGGCTCGGGGGTGCTGGTGTGGACGGCCTGGCACCGGGACGTGCGGGCCGCGCGCGTCCCGGGAGCCGCCGGCCCGTTCCGTCTGTCGCTGCCCCGGCGCCCACTCACCCTCGCCTGGGAACGCGGTGTCGGCCCCGTTCCCCGCCGCGTGGACGTGGTGCACGCCCCGACCCCCTGGGCGCCGCCGCGGCGAGGGAGAGCACTGGTCGTCACCGTCCACGACGCCGTTCCGTGGACCCATCCGGAGACCCTCACGCCCCGTGGGGTCCGCTGGCACCGCACCGCGATCGAGCGGGCGGCCCGCACGGCGGACGCGCTCGTCGTGCCCACCCGGGCGGTCGGCGACGAGCTCGCCCGGCACGTGCCGCTGACCCGGCCGCCCGTCGTGGTCGGCGAGGGAGTCAGCGCCGCGCTCGCGACGCCACCCGACGCCGACCGGCGGGCCGCGGCTCTCGGGCTGCCCGAGGCGCCCTACGTCGTCACGCTCGCCACGATCGAACCGCGCAAAGGTCTCGACGTGTTGCTGGACGCGCTGGCGCGGCCGGAGGCCCCGGACGTGCCGCTGCTGGTCGTCGGTCAGCCGGGCTGGGGATCGGTGGACGTGGCCGGCCGGGCCGAGGAGCTGGGCATCGGTGGCCGGGTGCGGTTGCTCGGGCGGCTGGAGGACGCCGACCTCGCGGTCGTCCTGCAGCGTGCCGCGGTCCTGGCCGCGCCGAGCCGGGCCGAGGGGTTCGGGCTCCCGGTGCTGGAGGCCATGGCCGCGGGGGTTCCGGTGGTGAGCTCGGACGCGCCCGCCCTGGTGGAGGTCGGAGGAGGGGCGACGCGCACGGTGCCGGTGGGCGACAGCGGCGCACTGGCCGACGCGCTCGGCGAGGTGGTGCGCTCAGCCCAGCTGCGCAAGCGCATGGCCGCCGACGGGCTGCGCCGGGCCGCCGACTTCAGCTGGGCCGCGGCGGGCCGACGGCTGTGGGAGCTCTACGCGGATCTCGTCTGAGCCCGGATCACCGGCGGGCCGGGAACGGGTCCTCGAGCAGGCCGAGCAGGTAGTCGCCGTAGCCGCTCTTCTGCAGCGGCTGGGCCAGCTTCTCCAGCTGGGCGCTGTCGATGAACCCCCGTCGCCAGGCGATCTCCTCGATGCAGCCGATCTTCCAGCCCTGCCGTTCCTCGACCACCCGAACGAATTCGGCCGCCTGCATCATCGAGGCGTGCGTCCCGGTGTCCAGCCAGGCCGTGCCCCGCTCGAGCACCGTGACGGTCAACTCGCCGCGACGCAGGTACTCGTCGTTGACCGAGGTGATCTCGAGTTCGCCCCGCGCGCTCGGCGCCACGTTGCGGGCGATCTCGACCACCCGGTTGTCGTAGAAGTACAGGCCCGGGACGGCGTAGGAGCTCTTCGGCCGGGACGGTTTCTCCTCGATGGAGATCACGTTGCCCGACTCGTCGAACTCCACGACGCCGTAGTCGCGGGGATTCGCCACGTGGTAGGCGAAGACGTGGCCACCGGTCGGATCGGTGTTGGCCCGCAGACTCTCGCCGAGCCCGGTCCCGTAGAAGATGTTGTCGCCCAGCACGAGCGCGACGGGCTGGTCGGCGATGAAGTCGGCGCCGATGAGGAATGCCTGGGCCAGCCCCTCGGGCCGGGGCTGCACCGCGTAGCAGATCTCGATGCCGACGTCGGACCCGTCGCCCAGCAGTCGTTGGAAGCCGGCCTGGTCCTCGGGGGTGGTGATCACCAGAACCTCGCGGATCCCGGCATTCATCAGGAGCGCGAGCGGGTAGTAGATCATCGGCTTGTCGTAGACGGGCATCAGCTGCTTGCTGATGGCCTTGGTGATCGGGTAGAGACGGGTACCACTGCCGCCCGCCAAGATGATCCCTCGCATGGGGGCAGCGTATCGGCGGGCCCGCCCGGCGCAGTCCGGGAGTCCGCTCTCGTAGTCTCGGACGGCGCACCCGCACGGCGCCCGCACCCCAGAACCCGACCCGTGCCCCGCCCCCTGACGCCACCGGAGCCCGCCCTGCCGAACCACCCCCGCGTGGTCGTCGACGCCACCGCCGTCCCGGCCGACCGCGGGGGTGTCGGGCGGTACGTGGACGAGTTGCTGCCGGCCCTGGCCGCCGAGGGCGCCGATCTCGCCGTCATCTCCCAGCTGCACGACGTAGCGCACTACGAGGCGCTGTTGCCCGGCGTCGAGGTGCTCAGCGCGCCCGCGGCCGTGGCCCGGCGGCCCGTCCGGCTGGCCTGGGAGCAGGTCGGGCTCCCGGCGCTGGCCCGGCGGGCCGGGGCCGATGTCCTGCACTGCCCGCACTACACGATGCCGCTGGGCACTGCCCTCCCGGTCGTCACGACGCTGCACGACGCCACGTTCTTCACCCATCCCGAGCTGCACCTGCCGGTGAAGCGGCGGTTCTTCCAGACCTGGACCCGGCTGTCGCTGAAGCGGGCGCGGCGCTGCGTCACCCCGTCGGCTGCCACCCGCGCGGAACTCGTGCGGGTGGCCGGAGCCGATCCGACGCGGGTGGACGTCGCGCATCTCGGTGTGGACGCCGACCGGTTCCACGTGCCGACGGCCGAGGAGCGGGCGGCTGTCCGGGCGCACCTGGGCGTCGAGGGCCCCTACATCGCCTTTCTGGGCACCCTGGAGCCGCGCAAGAACGTGCCGGCGCTGATCCGCGGGTGGAGCGCTCTGGACGATCCCCCGGCACTCGTGCTCGGCGGCGGCCGCGGCTGGGACGCCGCCGTCGACCGGGTCGCCGCCGAGGTCCCGGCCGGGCACGTGCTGCGCCGGCCGGGTTACCTGCCGCTGGAGCTGCTCGCCGGCTTCCTCGGCGAGGCAGTCGTGGTGGCCTACCCGAGCCTGGGTGAGGGGTTCGGGCTGCCCGTCCTGGAGGCCATGGCCTGCGGAGCTCCCGTCCTGACCACGCGCCTGCTCTCCCTGCCGGAGGTGGGCGGCGACGCGGTCGCCTACACCGAGCCGGATCCGGCCGCGATCGGCGCGGCCCTCGCCGCGTTGCTGGGGGACCCGGCCTGGCGGACCCGGCTCGCCGCCGCCGGACTCGCCCGCGCTGCGCAGTTCGACTGGCGAGCCTGCGCCCGCGCCCACCTCACCGCCTACGCGGCGGCGGCCTCGTGACCGCCCCGCTGCGGGTCGTCATCGTCACGTTCTCGCCGGGAGAGGCGCTGGAGGACTGCCTGAGCAGCCTGCGGCAAGCCACTTCCCGGCCCCTGGACGTCGTGCTGGCCGACAACGGCTCGTCCGACGGCGCACCCGAACGGGCCGTGGCGGCCGCCGACGACGTCCGGCTGCTCCCCACCGGCGGCAACGTCGGCTACGGAGCGGCCGCCAACGCGGGGCTGGCAGACGTGCGCGCCGGGTGGGCCCTGGTGACCAACCCGGACGTCCGGTTCGAGGAAGGGTCCGTCGACGAGCTCCTCACGGTGGCCGCCCGGTGGCCCCGCGCGGCCACCGTCGGCCCGGCGATCCTCACCCCCGAGGGCGCGCTCTACCCGTCGGCGCGCGACCTGCCGTCGCTGTCGACCGGGGTCGGGCACGCCCTCGTCGGCTGGATCTGGCCGGGGAACCCCTGGACCGCCCGGTACCGGCGCGAGCGCGACCTGCCGAGGGAGCGACCGGCCGGCTGGTTGTCCGGCTCCTGCTTCCTCGTGGATCTCGAGGTCTTCCACTCCGTCGGAGGCTTCGACCCGGCGTACTTCATGTATTTCGAGGACGTCGACCTGGCCGAGCGGATGGGACGGCGCGGCTGGCTGCACATCTACGCCCCGTCCGCCGTCGTGGTGCACGAGGGCGGGCACTCCACCCGCCGGGAACCGCACCGCATGCAGCGGGTGCACCACACGAGCGCCCTGCGCTACCTCTCGGCCCGCTACCCCGGACGGCGCAACGCGCCCCTCCGGCTGGTGCTGCGCGCCGGACTCGGCGGCCGGATGCTGCTGTCCTACGTCAGCGGCAGGGTCGGCGCAGGCGCGCAGCCCCAGCAGACCGTCGCCGAGCTGCCCCAGGCGCGGCGCCGGTGGCGGCGGAGTCGACGGCGGTGAGGCCGGCGGCGGGAACGGTGGACGGACCCCTGGAGAGGAGCGCATGGTGCGCCACGCGGTGATCATGGCGGGCGGGTCCGGGACGCGGCTCTGGCCGCTGTCGCGGGCCGGCCGCCCGAAGCAGCTGCTCGACATCGTGACCGACGAGGGCGGGGCGGGGCGGCACAGCCTGCTGGCGGAGGCCTTCACCCGGCTGGAGGCGGTGCTCCCGGCGGAGCGGATCTGGGTGTGCACGGCGGCCCGGTACGCCGACGCCGTCCGGGCAGCCCTGCCGCGGCTCCGGGCCGACCGGCTGGTCCTGGAACCCACGGCACGCGACACCGCCAACGCCGTGGGTCTCACCGCCGCGCTGGTGGCCGACGTCGATCCGGACGCGGAGCTGGCGGTGGTCAGCGCAGACCACGTCATCCGCCCGGTACAGGCTTTCGCCGACGCGCTGCGCACCGGCTACGACGTCCTCGCGGTGCGCCCCGACGCGCTGGTCACGCTAGGGGTGACGCCGACGTCCCCGGCGACCGGTTTCGGCTACGTGCAGCGCGGCGCGCCGACCGAGGTGCCCGGCGCGGCCGAGGCCGCGTCCTTCCGGGAGAAGCCGGACCGGGTCACCGCCCAGGCATATCTGGACTCCGGCGAGTACCTGTGGAACTCGGGGATGTTCGTCTGGCGGGCACGGACGGTGCTGGACGCGCTGGCCGACCACCTGCCGGAGTCCGCGGCCGGCCTCGCGACGATCGTGGCCGCGCACCCCGGCGCGGAGCGCGACGCCGCGCTTGCCGAGATCTTCCCGACGCTGCCCAAGATCAGCGTGGACTACGCCGTCCTGGAACCCGCCGCCACGGAGCCGGGCCGGGTGGTGGTGGTCGACCTCGACGTGGACTGGCTCGACGTCGGGTCGTGGCCCGCGCTGGCCCACACGCTGGCCGCAGACGAGTCCGGGAACGCCGCGAGCGGCCTGACCGTGCTGCTGGACAGCGCCGGGAACGTGGTGGTCAGCGACGATCCGGAGCACCTCGTCGCCCTGGTCGGCGTCCGCGACAGCGTGGTGGTGCACACCGCCGACGTCACGATGGTGTGCCCGGTAGCGGACGCGGAGCGGGTCAAGCAGCTGCTGGCCGCCGTCGAGGAGCGGCTCGGCCTCCGCTATTCCTGACGCCGGGCACTCCTGGGACGGGTGTGACGGATGGTTCCCCAGGGGCCGTGTCGACGCTAAGTAGCCAGGTCGTGACTCATTTCGACTGCACACTCGGAAACATGACGACCGCGACCGCCGCGCCCGTGGCCCGAGCCGCCGACGCCGCCCCCTCCACCGGGGGCCGGGTGACCTCCCTCGACGGGCTGCGCGGCCTCGCCGCCCTGGTCGTGGTCGCGCACCACGCGCTGCTCGTGTGGCCGGTCCTCTATGCCCAGTACGGGCCGCCGAACCGCACCTCGGCCACCTGGTACCTCGCCTACACGCCGCTGCACCTGCTCTGGGCCGGGCGCGAGGCGGTCATCATCTTCTTCATCCTGAGCGGCTTCGTGCTCGTCCTGCCCTACCTCGGTCGGAAGAAGGTCGGCACCTGGCCCGGCTACCTGGTCCGCCGGGTGCTGCGCCTCTATCCGCCGGTCGTGGTGGCTCTCCTGCTCTCGGGCGCCCTGGTCACGCTGTTCCCCAGGAACCCGCTGCCCGGTTCGTCGATGTGGTACGCCCGGCACGACGTGCCCGTCGAGGCCGCCGGGATGCTGCACGACATGTTCCTGCTCGACGGGACCGGGATGGTCAACTCGGTCCTCTGGTCGCTGCGCTACGAGGTGGCGTTCTCGCTGCTGCTGCCGCTGGTGATCCTCGTCGTCCGGCGCGTTCCGCCGCGTCTGGCGCTGACCCTCCCGGTCGCGCTCGGCCTGGTGGTGTGCGGCCAGTTCTCCGGTTCGCACTGGGGTCAGTGGCTGCCGATCTTCGCCGTGGGCGTGGCGATGGCCGTGGGCCGCGAGGACCTGCACCGGCTCGCCGCGCGCATCGAGTCCTCGGCCCTGCGGGTGGTCATCTGGTGGACCCTGGCGCTGGGATCCGCCGGGCTGATCCTCGCCGAGTGGGTGCTCCGGGCCTTCCGGCTGCCCCTGAGCACCTGGGCCGTCTGGCTGCCGGGCCCGGTCGCGTTCGGCTGCGCGCTGGCCTGCTTCATCGTGCTGGGCTGCCCCGGGGTGAGCCGGGTCTTCTCCGGCCGGGCGCTCCAGTGGGCCGGAAAGATCTCCTTCTCCCTGTATCTCGTGCACGAGCCGATCGTCGTGTCGGTGGCCAGCCTGGTCCCCCCGGGCCTCACGGGCGCGATGGTCACCGTCGTCGTCGGCGGCGCGATCAGCATCCTCGTGGCCATGGCCTTCCACGCCCTCGTCGAGGGCCCGTGGACGCGGTGGTCGCGGGCGATCGGCAAGCGCATCGACCGGATCGGCGCCCCGCGCGGCAGGCACGTGGCCTACCGCCACGAGTCGGCGGCCCCCCGGCGCGAGGTCCCGGCCCCGCGCCGCGAGGTGCCCGCCGTCC
>JAOPWH010000153.1 GCA_025965795.1 Blastococcus sp. | reverse complement strand
GACGCACCGGCATGATCAGGTAGCGGTAGGTGCCGGGGCGCTCGGCGGGACCGGCCGGCTGGTCGTCGGAAGCCGGTTCACCGACGCCGGACAGGACCGCCGGCTTGAGCGGACTGGTGAAGTCCATGCGGGCCTGCTCGGTGTGCACCGCGGCCAGGCCGTCGAGCAGGAACGTCGGGTTGAAGCCGATGGTCAGCGGCTCGCCGTCGAAGTCGACGTCGCAGCGCTCCTCGGCCTGGCCCTCGTCGTCTGTGCCGCCGGCGCGCAGGGTCACCTGACCGGGGGTGAACTCGCAGCGCAGCGGGGTGCCGCGTTCGGCGACGAGGGCGACCCGCTTGGCGGCGTCGGTGAACAGGTGCACCGGCAGGGTGGCGTTGGCGGCGGAGTCGTTGGGCATGATCGCGCGGTACTTGACGAACTCCGCGTCCAGCAGCCGCGTCGTCGTCTGCCGGTCCTTGCCCGAGAGGCCGAGGATGCCTTCCCCGGAGCTCCCGGAGGACAGCGAGAGCACGATCTCCGGCCCGCTGGTCAGGGTCTTCGCGGCGTCGGCCAGGGTGCGCGCCGGCACCAGCACGGCGGCGGAGAGCCCGGGAGTCTCCGGCCGCCAGGCGAACTCCCGCACCGCGAGGCGGTACCGGTCGGTCGCGGCCAGCGTGATGAGGTCGTCCTCGATCTCGAGGCGGACGCCGGTCAGCATCGGCAGCGTGTCGTCGCGCCCCGCGGCGACGGCCACCTGGCTGACGGCTTCGGCGAAGACCTCGCTGTCGACGGCGCCGGCCGACGACGGCATGGCCGGCAGCGACGGGTAGTCCTCGACCGGCAGGGTCGGCAGGCTGAAGCGGGCGTTGCCGCAGGCGATGGCCAGCCGCGGGCCCTCGGCGGTGATCTCCACCTGGTGTGGCGGCAGGGCGCGGGTGATCTCCGAGAGCAGCCGTCCGGGGACCAGCACCCGGCCGCTCTCCGTGGCCTGTACCTCCACCTCGGAGCGGGCCGACACCTCGTAGTCGAAGCCGGAGACCGAGAGCTGGTTGCCCTCGACCTCGAGCAGGATGCCGGCAAGGACGGGCACCGACGGCCGCGGCGGCAGGCTGCGCGCCGTCCATGCGACGGCGTCGGCGAGCACCTCACGTGCCACCCGGAACTTCATCTCTCGACCCACCCCAGCTCTGTCCGCTGCCCGGTCGGCGCCACGACGGTGGCGCCCTCGCGGGTGCGGTACGCGATCTCTCCTGTGCGCCCGGTACCGGCTCCACGGGTGGCTCCGGCGACGGTGCGGTGCTCATCGTGCCTGCTGGTGGCCTCCCGGGGGAAACCCCGGTACCCCGATCGGCTGCTCAGCCTCTCCCGTTCCCGGCCCGGGCGCCGTGCGAGCGGTGTTCGGGAGCCCTTCGGGGCGAGCGTCCCCACCCAGACTGTGGTTCAAGAATTTCTAGGTATAAGTCCCTCATCCTCGTCATCACACGTGTGGATGCTGGGGACAACCGGTCTTCGCGCAGGTCGGCACAGGAATCGGCCTGTTGGCCGATTGTGGGTGGTCAGCGTCCTCCTGTTGTCGACAGGTGGACATCTCGACGGTTGTACACCGGCGTCCGCGCCCGTCCACCTGCTCTCCCTGGTTCCTCCCGGGTATGTCCCCAGGTCGTCCGCAGGGTCCGTCCGGCCCGAAACGGTGCCCCCGGACGTCGGGCTCTTGCGCGCCGGCCGATGGAAGGGAAAGGTGGCCAACAGCGCAGGTCAGCGGCTCGGCCGCCGGCCGCGGGTCAGCGTCATGGACGCGAGCCGAGCCCCAGCGCTGAGCGCGGCGAACTCGCCGGAACCTCGGCCCGGTGACCACTTGTGACGTGGCACACACGAGATCTCCCCAACCTGTGCACATTCCTGGGGACAACTTCTCGATCTGTCGACTGAGGTGACCGCGCGAACGCGGAAGGTCACCGCCCCGGAGCAGGGCGATCGCTGCGACGGATGCCCAGGGCGGCTGTGGATAGTGACGATGACGCTGTCGTCCTCCGGACGACGCCGCGGCCACCTGCCCTGGGTCCGGCCCGAGTGGGCCCGGAGGGTCCCGCGCAGGGCCGGCGGACTCGCTCTCCTCAGCCGGGGAACGGCACCTGGCCGCGGTGCGGTCCGGAGGACCGCAGTGTCACTGCCGGGCGCGGCTCTTGATGCGGGCGGTCAGCTCCGTCACCTGGGTGTAGGTGGCGCGGCGCTCGCTCATCAGGTTGGTGATCTTCTTGACCGCGTGCATGACGGTCGTGTGGTCCTTGCCACCGAACGAGGCGCCGATCCGCGGCAGCGACAGCTCCGTCAGCTCGCGGCAGAGGTACATCGCGATCTGCCGGGCGTTGACCAGCGTGCGGCTGCGGTTGGCGCCCTGCAGCTCCTCCATCGTCACGGTGAAGTACTCCGCCGTCGCCGCCATGATGATCGCCGCGGTGATCTGCGGGCCCTGCTCGTCGCTGATCAGGTCCTTGAGGACCAGCTCGGCCAGCGGCAGGTCGACCAGCTGCTTGTTCAGGCTGGCGAAGGCGGTGACCCGGATCAGCGCGCCCTCGAGCTCGCGGATGTTGGTCTGCACCTTGCTGGCGATGAACTCCAGCACGGCGTCAGCCGCCTGCAGCCGCTCCCCCCACGCCTTCTTGCTCAGGATCGCGATGGGGGTCTCCAGGTCCGGCGCCTGGACGTCGGTGATCAGGCCCCACTCGAAGCGGGTGCGCAGCCGGTCCTCCAGCGTCGTGAGCTTCTTCGGCGCACGGTCGGAGGTGATGACGATCTGCTTGCTGGCGTTG
>JAOPWH010000077.1 GCA_025965795.1 Blastococcus sp. | reverse complement strand
GGTCGAGGTTGTGGCCCATCACCTCCAGCTTGCGGAGGGCCTTCTCCTTGAGTTTGCGGTGCTTGAGGACGCCGGCGGACTCCGCGATGAAGGCGCGACGGTCCTCCGGGCGCCCGGACAGGACGGCGTCGAGCTGGCCCTGGCCGACGATGACGTGCATCTCCCGGCCGATACCTGAGTCGCTGAGCAGCTCCTGGACGTCGAGCAGGCGCACCTTGTCGCCGTTGATCTCGTACTCGCTCTCACCGGAGCGGTACATGCGGCGGGTGATCGAGACCTCGGTGTACTCGATCGGCAGCGCGCCGTCGGAGTTGTCGATGGTCAGCGTCACCTCGGCCCGGCCGAGGGCCGGGCGGCCGGCGGTCCCGGCGAAGATGACGTCCTCCATCTTGCCGCCGCGCAGGCTCTTGGCACCCTGCTCGCCGAGAACCCAGGCGATGGCGTCGACGACGTTGGACTTTCCTGAGCCGTTGGGGCCGACAACGGCGGTGATCCCGGGCTCCAGCCGCAGGGTCGTCGCGGACGCGAAGGACTTGAAGCCCTTGAGCGTCAGGCTGGAGAGGTGCACAGAACGGCAACTTAACGGAGCGAAGGCTCCAGACCCCGCATATCAGGGTCTTCTGCTACGCGTGTGACGGAAAGGTCCGCCTGATCAGGCCAGCGCGGGCTCGTTGTCGCCGGCGAGGGAGAGCAGCTCGTGGGCGATCGCGGCGTCCCGCTGGGCCCGGAGCTCGGCGAGCTCGTGCTCCAGGCGGCGCACCCTGGCGCGGAGAACGGCGTTCTCCTCCGCTACTCGGAGTTCCGCGGGGGCGACGACGTGACCGAACAGGGCCTTGGCCATGACTGAGGCGGCCTTTCCAACAACGTGAAGGGATGGACCCGGAGCCCCGTATGCGGTCGGCGCGGGTCGTGGTATAGCCAGGGTGACAGGCCAGGACGCGCTGGTCAACGCGAGGAAGGCGTCTCCCCCGTGTCGGGGGTGTGTCGCGTTCGTCACGTGATGGTGAAGCCGGACGTCCCCTGCGCCGGCTCGTCCCGGGAGTCGATGGCCGTGACCGTTCCGGGCGCGCACGGTCCCTGCAGGTCGGCCAGCACCGCGGCGACGTCTTCGTCCGGACCCTCGAGGACCATCTCGACCCGGCCATCGAGCAGGTTGCGCGCCGAGCCGGACACCCTCGCCCGTTCGGCGCAGGTGCGGACGAACCACCGGAAGCCGACGCCCTGCACCTGCCCGGAGACGTGGACGACGACCCGCCGGGACATCACGACCGCCGGGCTCGAGGTCTGGGCTGACACGTCGGGCAGCTGTAGCTCGACCGGTTCATGAACGACTCGCGCCGGATCGGGGTCCCGCAGCGCGGGCACGGACGGTCGGCCTGTCCGTAGACGGCGAGGAACCGGGAGAAGTAGCCGCTCTGGCCGTTGACGTCGACGTACAGCGAGTCGAACGACGTGCCGCCCTGCGCCAGCGCCTCCCCCAGCACGTCGCGGACGCCGTCGAGCAGGTCGCCGACCTGGGCGCGGCTGAGCCGGTCGGTGGGCCGGGCGCCGTGCAGCCGCGCCCGCCACAGCGCCTCGTCGGCGTAGATGTTGCCGACGCCGCCGATCAGCGTCTGGTCGAGCAGCGCCCGCTTGACCTCGGTGTGCCGACGACGCAGCGCGGCCGAGAAGGCGTCGACGTCGAAGGACTCGTCGAGCGGATCGATGGCGATGTGGGCCAGCCGGTTCGGGATCCCGCCGTCACTGTCCTCGACCGCCAGACCACCGAAGGTGCGCTGGTCGACGAACCGCAGTTCCCGGCCGCCGTCGGTGAACGTGAAGCGGGCGCGCAGGTGGGTCTCGTCGGGCGCCGACGGCTTCTCCACCAGCAACTGGCCGCTCATGCCCAGGTGTGCGACGAGGGCCCGCCCCGAGGAATCGGTTCCGGCGAGCGGAAGCCACAGGTACTTGCCGCGCCGGTGGGCCGCGGTGAGCGTTGCCCCCGTCATCGTCGCGACGAAGTGGTCCGCGCCCTCGAGGTGGCGGCGGACGGCGCGCGGGTGGTGGACCTCGACCGCGGCGACGGTGCGCCCGGCGACCCACTGCTCGAGGCCCCGGCGGACCACCTCGACCTCGGGAAGCTCCGGCACGTCCGGCTCAGCTCTCGGAGAGGGACCGCCAGGCGGCCTCGGCGGCCTCCTGCTCGGCCGCCTTCTTGGTTCGTCCGGTGCCGGTGCCGTACACGGTGCCGGCCAGGACGACGGAGGCGGTGAACGTCTTGGCGTGGTCGGGGCCCTCGTCGGCCACCTCGTAGCCGGGCGCCCCGAGACCGCGGGCGGCACCGAGCTCCTGGAGGCTGGTCTTCCAGTCCAGGCCGGCGCCGCGGGTGGCGGCCTCGACCAGCATCGGGTCGAACAGGCGGTGGACCAGCGCGCTCGCGGTGTCCAGCCCGCAACCGAGGTGGACGGCGCCGATCAGGGCCTCGAGCGCGTCGGCGAGGATCGAGTCCTTGTCCCGGCCGCCGGTGGTCTCCTCACCTCGGCCGAGCAGCAGCTGCGGCCCGATGCCGCCGTCGCCGAGCCGCCGCGCGACACCGGCCAGAGACGTCATGTTCACCACGGAGGCACGCAGCTTGGCCAGCTGGCCCTCGGGGAGGTCCGGCTGGCTGCGGTAGAGCTCGTCGGTGACGACCAGCCCGAGGACGGAGTCCCCGAGGAACTCGAGGCGTTCGTTGGTCGGCAGCCCGCCGTTCTCGTAGGCGAAGGACCGGTGGGTCAGCGCCAGCCCGAGCAGCCCGCCCGGTAGCTCGACGCCGAGGGCGTCCTGCAACCAGGCCGCGGACTGCTCGGCGTGCACCGTGCCCCCGGGCGCCTTCGCTATGCCGCCCGGGGCCCCCTGGTCCGACCCTGACACGACGGCGCGGATCAGCGCGGTCAGACCGACAGGACCTGACGGCCGTCGTACTGGCCGCAGTTCGGGCATGCCTGGTGCGGGGGCTTGAGCTCGCCGCAGGCCCGGTTCGGGCACGGGGACAGGGTCGGCGCCGTGGCCTTCCACTGCGACCGGCGGGAGCGGGTGTTGGAGCGGGAAGTCTTCCGCTTCGGGACGGCCACGTCAGTTCTCCTCAGGGGTGGCGATCTCGCCGGGGGTGCCCGGCGAGGAAGTGTTGGTGTCGGCAGACGTGCCGAACTTCGCGGTCAGCGCCGCCCAGCGGGCGTCGACGACCTCGTGGGAGTGGTCGGCCGGCAGGTCGTCGAGCCGGAGCCCGCAGTCGACGCAGAGACCGGCGCAGTCCTCGGTGCAGACCGGCGCCAGCGGCAGGCTGAGGACGACGGTGTCGCGCACCAGCGGCTCGAGGTCGAGGAAGTCGCCCTCGAGCCGGCGGACCTCGTCCTCCTCGCTGGTCGCCTCGGTCGTGCTGCCCGGGTAGGCGTACAGCTCCTGGACGTCGAGGTGCAGCGTGTCCTCGATCGGCTCGAGGCAGCGCGCGCACGAGCCCACCACGGGGACGTCGAGGTCGCCGGTGACGAGCACACCCTCCATGACCGACTCGAGCCGCAGCCGGAGCCCCACCTCGGCGCCGGCGGGCACGCCGAGGAGCTCGACGCGCCAGTCCGCGGGGGCCGGCGCCGTGCGGTCCAGCTCGTGCAGCGAGCCGGCGCGACGGCCGAGTTCCCGGAGGTCGACGCGCCACGGGTTCGCCGAAGGGCGCCGGGCGTCGGACGACGGGGCGCTGGAGCGGTGCGAAGGAGCGGCAGACATGTCAGTACTCGCGGTCGGGAGTGGGGTGGCGGGCCGGGCGGGGTTCCGCCACGCGGGCAGGGGTCTCCGGAGGTCGGACCAGACGTCGAGACTACCCGATCCTCCGAGGGCGCCGACCGGCCCGGAGGCGACCCCCTCTGGGCGGCCCCGTCCGGAGGCTCGCCGCGAGCTCGCGAGTGGTGAGAGGGACGGGGTCCTCTTATTCGCGGAGAGTCGTGCGGGCCTTCTCGACCGACCGCAGCATGCGCTCCAGCGTCGTCCCGAAGTCGGCGAGGCGGGTGTCGACGTACTCGTCGACCTCCGCCCGCATGCGCGCGACGTCCGCGGCCGTCTGGGCCCCGAGCGCGTCCGCGCGGGACACCGCCCCCTGGTAGACCTCGGTCTCGGTGATCAGCCGCTCGTGCTCGGCCGCGGCCTCGGCGAGCAGCTGGGCCTGCTGCTCCTGCGCCTCGGCGATCAGCGCCTCCCGGTGCCGGCGACCCTCGGCGACCAACCGCTCGGCCTCCGTCTCGGCTTCGAGGAGGAGTTCTTCGGCGTCGGCCTGCGCCTGGCTGAGGAGCTCGTCGCGCTGCCGGCGGGCGGTGCCCAGGATCTCCTCTCGCTGGCGACGGGCCGAGATGAGCAGCTGGTCGCTCTCCCCCCGGGTGCGCCCGGTGAGCCGCTCCGCCTCGGCCTGGGCCTGCTGGAGGATCTCGGTGCGCTGCTCGACGATCGCGCCGGCCGCCTGGACGTCCTCGGGCAGCGATTCCCGCAGGTCGTCGAGGAGGTCCAGCAGGTGATCGCGGGGCACCATGCACGAGGCCGACATGGGCACGCTGCGGGCGTTCTCGATGACCGTCGTCAGTTCGTCGACGGTCTCGTACAGGCGGTACACGACCTCCGTCATGCGCGGTCCCGTCGTGCGTCCTCGATCAGCCGGTCGTTGACGGCCTTGGGCACGAGGCGCGAGACATCACCGCCGAACTTGGCGATCTGCTTGACCAGGCTCGAGGACAGGTGCCCGACCTGCGGGGCGGTGGGCACGAAGAGCGTCTCGATGCCGGCGAGCTCGCGGTTCATCTGGGCCATCTGCAGCTCGTACTCGAAATCGCTGACGGCCCGCAGGCCCTTGACGATCACCGGGATCTCGTGGGCGCGGCAGTAGTCGACCAGCAGGCCCTCGAAGCTGTCGACCGTGACGTTGGACAGGTCCGCCACGGCCTCGCGCAGCAGCTCCATGCGCTCCGTGACCGTCAGCAGCCCGGCCTTGCCGGGGTTCACCAGCACCGCGACGACCAGTTCGTCGTAGAGGCCGGCGGCCCGCTGGATGACGTCGACGTGCCCGTTGGTGACCGGGTCGAACGACCCGGGGCAGACGGCACGTCTCACGAGGATCGACCGTACCGGAGCACGGCCTCTCCATAGCGCCGGTCGCGCAGGCCGACGAAGGGTGTCGGCCACTCCCAGTCGCGCTCCCGGCTCGAGCGCTCCACCACCAGGACGGCGTCGGAGGCGAGCCAGCCGCCGTCGACCAGTGCCCGGAGCACGTCGTAGACCTCCTCGGCGGGCACGGCGTAGGGCGGATCGGCGAGCACGAGGTCGAACCGCCCGGGCGGCGGGCCGGCCAGCACCGTGCCCACCGACCCGGCGACCACCCGGCCCCCGGGCAGGCCCACGGCGGCGAGGTTCTCCTTCAGCACGGGCAGCACCCCCGCGCCGGACTCGACGAACAGAACGGAGCCGGCGCCGCGCGAGAGCGCCTCCAGGCCGAGTGCCCCCGACCCTGCGTAGAGGTCGAGGACGGCGGCGCCGTGCAGGTCGAGCAGGCTGCCGAGGGAGTTGAAGAGCGCTTCACGGGCTCGGTCGCCGGTGGGGCGGACCCCGGTCCGCGGCACCTTCAGCCGCCGGCCGCCGGCCACCCCCGAGATCAGGCGGGTCATCCGGTGATCACGCCTTCTCCAACCACTCCGCGCGCTCGTCGGTGGCCAGGGCGGCGACCTCGGCGGCGAGGCCCGGATGGTCGGCCAGGCCCCGCTCGGTCTCGAGCAGCGCGGTGGCCTCGGCGCGCGCGGCGGCGATCAGCTCCTCGTCCTCGAGCAGGGAGAGCAGCCGGACGCCGGACCGGGTACCGGACTGCGCCGCTCCGAGGATGTCGCCCTCCCGGCGCGTCTCGAGATCGAGGCGGGCCAGCTCGAACCCGTCGGAGGTGGCGGCGACCGCGGCCAGCCGTTGCCCGGTGGAGGACGCCGTGCTCGCCTCGCTGACCAGCAGACACAGACCGGCGTGCTTGCCGCGCGCCACCCGGCCGCGGAGCTGGTGCAGCTGGCTCACACCGAACCGGTCGGCGTCCATCACGACCATGACCGTCGCGTTGGGCACGTCGACCCCGACCTCGACGACCGTCGTGGCCACGAGCACGTCGATCTCGCCGGCGGCGAAGGCCCGCATCCGGCCGTCCTTCTCCTCGGGCGTGAGCCGGCCGTGGAGGACGTCGAGGCGCAGGCCGTTGAGCGGTCCGGCGCGCAGCAGCTCCGCGACATCGAGCACCGCCAGGGGCGGCCGCCGGTCGTCGTCGCGGTCGGGGGCGCCGTCGGCGTCCTCCGGCTCGTCGTCGGCACCGGACACGTCGCCGATGCGCGGACAGACGACGTACGCCTGCCGGCCGGCGGCGACCTCTTCCCGGAGCCGAAGCCAGGCACGGTCCAGCCAGCCCGGCTTCTCCCCCATCGGCACGACCGAGCTCGCCACCCCGCCGCGACCGCTCGGGAGCTGCCGGAGGGTGGAGACCTCGAGGTCGCCATAGACGGTCATCGCCACCGTGCGCGGGATCGGCGTGGCGGTCATGACCAGCACGTGCGGGGGCCGGCTGCCCTTGGCACGGAGGGCGTCCCGCTGCTCGACACCGAAGCGGTGCTGCTCGTCCACGACGACCAGGCCGAGGTCGGCGAAGTCGACGCCCTCCTGCAACAGGGCATGGGTGCCGACGACGATGCCGGCGCGTCCGTCGGCGACCTCGGCGCGCGCTTCACGCTTGGCGGCAGCCTTCAGCGAGCCGGTCAGCAGGACGACGCGGGTGCCGTCGGCGGCGCCGTCGAGTTCCCCGGCACGGCCGAGCGGACCGAGGAGCTGTCGGATGCCGCGCACGTGCTGAGCGGCCAGCACCTCGGTGGGGGCCAGCAGCGCGGCCTGGCCGCCGGCGTCGACCACCTGAGCCATGGCGCGCAGCGCCACGACCGTCTTGCCGGAGCCGACCTCGCCCTGCAGCAGCCGGTGCATGGGGTGCTCGCGATCGAGCTCTGCGGCGAGCTCCTCCCCCACCTCGCGTTGCCCCTCGGTGAGGTCGAAGGGCAGCGCGGCATCGACCGCGTCGAGCAGGCCTCCGGGCCGGCGCGGCCGGGCGATGCCGGGCTCGAGGGCGGCGGCGCGACGGCGGCCGGCGAGGGTGAGCTGGAGGATCAGCGCCTCGTCCCACTTGAGCCGGTGCGCGGCGTGTTCGACGTCGTCCATGGTGGTGGGCCGGTGGATGTCGAGCAGCGCGGCGGCCAGGGAGAGCAGGCCGTGGCGGGAGCGGATCTCGTCGGGCAGCGGGTCGACGACGAGATCGCCGAATCCCCCGCCGGCCCCGATGAGCAGCTTCACCGACTTCTGGATCACCCAGCTGGAGACGTCCTTGCTCGCCGGGTAGATCGGGACGAGGGCGCGGGCCCAGTCGTCGTCGCCGTCGGCGTTGTCGAGCATGTGGCAGTCGGGGTGGGTGAACTGCAGGCTGCCCTGGTAACTGCCCACGGTGCCGGCGAAGAGGCCCCAGCCACCCTGCGCCAGCTTGGCGTGCCTGTTGTTGAAGAACACCAGCTTCATCGAGCCGGCTCCGTCGCCGACGGTGACCTCGGTGATCGTGCCGTGGCGTTGCCGCATCCGGCGGGTGCTCACACTCTTGACCTGGGCGAGGATCGTGACCCGGTCGCCCTTCTGGAGGTCGTCGAGGCGGGCCATCTCGCCGCGGCGGGCGTAGCGACGCGGATAGTGGCGGAGCAGGTCGCGCACCATGTGCAGGCCCAGCTGGTCGGCCATGCTCGCCGCCGTCTTCGGTCCCAGCACCCGGGCGAGCGGCGTCTCCATGGTCACTGCCATGTCACTCCACCCCGACCTGCAGCGGAACGCCCTCCGGACCCCCGTCGTACCGGATGACCTCGATCGTGGGGTGCACGGAGGCGAGGTGACCGCAGACGGCGTCGCCGAGGTCGGGATCGGGGCCGACGACGAGCGTCGCCATCTCGCCGCCGGCGGAGAGCAGCCGGTCGAGCAGGTCGCGGCCCACCGCGGCGAGGTCGGTACCGATGACGACGACGTCGCCCTCGGCCGACCCCAGGACGTCACCCGGGCGGCAGCGGCCGGCTGACGTGAGCGCCTCCTGCTCGGCGAGGGTGACCTCGGCCCAGCGGGTGGCGGCCGCGGCCTCGGCCATGGCGATGACGTCGTCGCCGAACCGCCGCGCCGGATCGGCCACCGCGATCGCGGCCAGCCCCTGCACCGCCGCCCGGGTGGGGACGACGCCCACCTCGCGACCGGCGTCCCGCGCCCGGACGGCGGCGCGACCGGCGATCGGTACGAGAGCTGCCTCGTTCGGTAGAACCGCGACCTCGTGCGCGGTGGAGGCCAGGATCTCCTCGAGGATGTCGTCCTCGGTCACCCCGTCCGGCCGTGCGGCCACCACCCGGACGCCCTCCCCGACGAACAGCTCGGCGAGCCCGTCGCTCGGGACGACCGCCACGACGGCACGGGTGCCGGCCACGGGCGCGGGGGGCGGGACCGGCGCCAGGGGCGTGACCGAGACGCGGTACGGGCGGCCGGCCTCGATGCCGGCCTCGATCGCGGCACCGACGTCGGCCACGTGGACGTGCACGTTCCACTCGCGACCGGTCGGGGTGTCCACCCCGACGACCACCAGGCTGTCGCCGAGTTCGGCCAGCCGGTGCTGCAGGCGGGCGACGGCGTCCTCGTCGGTGTCGGCCAGCAGGTACTGGACCTCGCTGCCGGGACCCGGGGGTGGCTGGTGCGGCACGTCTGCCGAATGGCCGTACGCGTGCCGGTGCGGGTGACGGTGCGCTCCCTCCCGGCGGGCGAGCGGCGGCCGGGCGGGCTCGATGCCGGTCACGGTCGTCACGAGGGCGTCGAGGACGAGGCAGAGGCCCGCGCCGCCGGCGTCCACGACGCCCGCGTCACGGAGGACCGCCAGCTGACCGGGCGTCGCGTCCAGCGCGAGACGGGCGCCGTCGGCCGCGGCACGCACCACGTCGGCCAGCCCGGGGCGGCCCTCGTCGACGGCGGCGACGGCGGCGACCGCGCCCGACCGGGCGACCGTCAGCAAGGTGCCTTCCGCCGGGTCGGCGACGGCCGCGTAGGCGGTGTCAGCTGCCTTGTGCAGCGCCGCGGCGAAAGTCGGGCCGTCGGCGGGTGGACCACCGGCCAGTTGGTCGGCAAGGCCGCGGAAGAGCTGGGCGAGGATGGTTCCGGAGTTGCCGCGGGCCCCCAAGACCGCGCCGCGGGCCAGCACGGTCCAGGCCGACTCGGTACTCCGCCTCTCCTCCGCGTCGAGAGCGGCAACAGCTGCCTGAGCGGTGAGCAGGAGATTGGTGCCGGTGTCGCCGTCGGGCACGGGGAAGACGTTGAGGTCGTCGAGCCGGCCGCGGAACTCGGACAGCACCTCGACGGCGGCCCGGTACCACTGACCGACCGCAGCGTCGTCGAGCGCCAGCAGCACGGCCGGAGGGTACCCATGAGGGGCGACAGAGCTGGTGCTCCGACGGGATCAGGGCCCGATCGGGGGGCCTGGCGGCATGTCGAAGCAGAAGCGGTTAGACTCCTCAACGGTCTTCGAAGCGGGTGCTGCCTTGCCCCGCCGTCTGTGAACAAATCTCTGGGAGTGATCAACCGTGGCTGCCGTGTGCGATGTCTGTGGCAAGGGGCCCGGTTTCGGTATGTCGGTGTCGCACTCGCACCGCCGCACGCCGCGCCGTTGGAACCCGAACATCCAGTCCGTGAAGGCGCTCGTCGCCCCGGGCACCCGTCGCCGGATCAACGC
>JAOPWH010000043.1 GCA_025965795.1 Blastococcus sp. | reverse complement strand
ACTGCGGCAAGCCACCGCCCCACCGCGCCAGGTGCGTCTCCAGGGGCTCCGGTCGCGCCAGCCCGAGGAGTTCGGCGACGTCGGCGACCACGGCGGCGGTCAGGTCGTCGTCGGCACGCTGGAGCTCGGACTCGTCGCGGAACCGGCCGACCGAGGAGCGCACCAGCACCGCTCCCCCGGCAAGGTGCGGCCACTTGGCCGAGGACACCGTGACGCCCTTGACCAGGCGCCCGGTCACCGGCGGGACCAGCAAGCCCGACCCGGCGGCGACCTCCTGGGCCGGGAAGGCCATCGCGACGACGGCCATCGAGGCATAGGGGATCCCGCGCAACGGGTCGACGGCGGCGGGTGCGACGTCGGCCAGCAGCCGGGCGGCCTTCTGCGCCGGCGCGGTGACGATCACGGCGTCGGCGGTCAGCGGCTCCGGCGCGGCAGCCGGTCCGACCGACAGCTCGAGCCCCGCCGCCGTCCGGCGCAGACCGTGCGCCGGGGTGCGCAGGCGGACGACCGCCCCGGAGGCCTCGACCAGCGCGGCGGGCAGGGAGCCGATGCCGTCGGTGACCGTGGCGAAGACCGGACCATCGGCGTCGCCCCGGCTGCGGATCCCCGCGTCGCGTGCGGCGGCCGCGGCCCGGAGCACCGACCCGGTGGCCGGCAGGTGCGCGGCCAGCGCCGGCATCGTCGCGGCCAACGAGAGCTCGTCGGCACGGCCGGCGTAGACGCCGCCCAGGAGCGGCTCCACCAGCCGATCGACCACCTCGTCGCCGAGCCGCTCCCGTAGGAGGGCGCCCACGGAGACGTCGCCGTCGAGGCGCACGGGAGGCAGGAACGCCTCCGCCCGCACCCGGGCGACGCCGTCCGGGGAGAGGAAACCGTCGAGACCGTCACCCGAGGCCGGCACCCCGAGGACCGTGCCGGCCGGCAGGGGGTGCCGCCCGTCGGGCAGGACCACCGAGGCCTGGGTGGTGGCCGGGGCGACGAGCCGGTCCCCCAGCCCGAGCGCCTCGATCAGCGCGACCGCCTCCGGCACGCGGGCCAGCACCGCCTCCGGGCCGGTGTCGTACCAGTGCCCGGCCAGCTCGATCCGGTGCAGCTTGCCGCCCAGCCGGTCGCCGGCCTCGAGCACCACGATCTCGTCGTCCGGACGCCGGCGCCGCCACTCGAACGCCGCGGCGAGGCCGGTGATGCCGGCGCCGACGACGACCAGCCGGCTCATGTCGCCGGGGCGGTGGGGTGGGCCGGAGCCAGCGTGAGCTCGTGCACCAGGTCGACCACGTGGGTGAGCGCGCCGGGGTCGGTCTCGGGCAGCACGCCGTGGCCGAGGTTGAAGATGTGCCCCCGGGCGGCGCGCCCCTGCTCGACGACCCGGCGGACCTCGCGGTCCACGGTCGCGCGGTCGGCGAGCAGCACGGCGGGGTCGAGGTTGCCCTGCAGCGAGCGGGACGGCCCGACGCGGCGGGCGGCCTCGTCGAGGGGCAGCCGCCAGTCCACGCCCACCACGTCGGCGCCGGCGTCGCCGATCAGCGGAAGGAGCTCGCCGGTGCCGACGCCGAAGTGGATCCTCGGCACCCGCCGGTCGCCCAGCCCGTCGAAGACCGCCCGGGAGTGGGGCAGCACGCGGGTGGCGTAGTCGGCGGCCGACAGCACCCCGGCCCAGGAGTCGAAGAGCTGGACGGCGACGGCGCCCGCGTCGATCTGCGCCCGCAGGAAGGTGGCGGCGGAGACGGCGAGCCGGTCGAGCAGCCGGGTCCACGCCTCCGGCTCGGCGTACATGAACGCCTTGGTGCGGGCGTGCTCCTTCGACGGACCGCCCTCGATCAGATAGGTCGCCAGCGTGAACGGGGCGCCGGCGAAGCCGATGAGGGGCGTGGCACCGAGCTCGGCTACCAGCTGCCGCACCGCCGTCTGCAGGAAGGCCAGCCGGTCGGGCTCCAGCAGCGGGAGCGCGTCGACGTCCGCGACCGAGCGGACCGGGTCGGCCACCACCGGCCCGACCCCGGGCTTGATCTCGATGTCCAGCCCGGCCACGACCAGCGGCAGCACGATGTCGGAGAAGAGGATCGCGGCGTCCACCCCGTGCCGACGCACCGGCTGCAGGGTGATCTCGGTGACCAGGTCGGGATCCTGGCAGGCCGCCAGCATCGCCGTCCCGGCGCGCAGGGCCCGGTACTCCGGCAGCGACCGGCCGGCCTGGCGCATGAACCACACCGGAGTCCGGCTGACCGGCAGTCCGCGGGCCGCCCGGACGAGGTCGGAGTCGGCGGGAGAGGCGGGTGCGTCGGCGGCGGGGCCGGAGGACGTGCGGCCGGAGGCGGAGGTCACGACCGCCGATCCTCCCAGATCCGGCGGAGCCGGCGATCCGGTCGACACCGCGCAGTGCCGCGGGATGGTTGCGGCGCGTCGTGCGCCGTGTGGTACCCGGCGGCCTACCCTGCGGAGGTGGAGCCGCACAACCTGGCCAGTGCCGGGGACCGAGGCACGAGCGCCGGCGGGGACGAACCGCCCGCCGCGTTCCGCGCTGCCCTGGACGCACTCGCCCGGGTGCGCGCCCGGCCCGAGGTGGTGCTGGAGCACATCCCCGCGCCACAGCGGCTCGCACCCTGGGCGCACGCCCTGGCCGCGCGCGTCACCGAGCCGGACGGCGAGGACGACGAGTTCGAGATCGCCAGCGCGCGGTTCATCGTGCTGTACGACCCCGACGGCCACGAGTCCTGGAACGGCACGACCCGCTGCGTCGGCTACCTCTCTGCCGCCACGGACGAGGAACTCGTCGACGACACCATGTTCTCCGAGGTGGCGTGGAGCTGGCTCACCGACGCACTCTCCGAGGCCGGCGCCGAGCACCACAACGTGGGCGGCACGGTCACCCGCACCGCCTCCACCCGCTTCGGCGACCTGGCCGGGCCGGAGCACACGGTCGACGTGGAGATGCGCGCCTCGTGGACGGCGGAGACCACCGACCTCGACCGGCACCTCCTGGCCTGGCTCGAGGTGCTCGCCAGCGCGGCCGGCCTGCCCCCACCCGGCGTGCGGCTGCTGGGTCCCTCCGACCGCCTCGGGGACGAGACTCTCTAACATCGGAAGGGCCAGCCGGGCGCCCGCCCGCTGAGCCGGCGATCCCGATTCCCCGGCCCCGCGGCGCCTTGCGCCCCGGGCAGCCGGCGGGACTCCGGCGGACCCGATACGGACCGGCAAGAAGGTGGACGGCAACTGAGCACCGAGGCCACTCCCCAGCCGGAGGACGACGTCCGACCGGCGGGGAACACCGCACCCGCCGAAGGCACCGCACCCGCCGAAGGCACCGCACCCGCCGGAGAGCCGGAGCCTGAGGCGATCCCACTCCTCGCTCCCCGCGACGGTCTGACGGCGGTCATCGAGACCTCGACCCAGCTCGTGGAGTACGCCGACGCCCTGCGCCGCGGCACCGGCCCGGTCGCCGTCGACGCCGAGCGCGCATCGGGCTACCGCTACGGGCAGCGGGCCTACCTGGTGCAGCTGCGCCGCAACGGCTCCGGCACCGGACTGCTCGACCCCATCCCGCTGCCTGACCTGTCGGTGATCCAGGAGGCGATCGCCGACGAGGAATGGGTGCTGCACGCCGCAAACCAGGACCTTCCCTGCCTGGCCGAGATCGGCCTGGTGCCGCGCCGGATCTTCGACACCGAGCTCGCCGCCCGGCTGGCCGGGCTCCCCCGGGTCGGTCTGGGCGCCGTGGTGGAGTCGCTGCTGGGCTACTCGCTGCAGAAGGGGCACTCCGCCGCCGACTGGAGCACCCGGCCGCTGCCCGAGGAGTGGCTCGTCTACGCCGCCCTGGACGTCGAGGTGCTCGTCGACCTGCGCGACGCCCTCGCCGCGATCCTCGAGGAGCAGGGCAAGACGGACTGGGCACGACAGGAGTTCGAGGCGATCCTCGCCGCAGGACCGCCCGCCCCCAAGGCCGATCCGTGGCGGCGCACCTCCGGCGTGCACGGCCTGCGCAGTCGGCGTCAGCTGGGCATGCTGCGCTCGCTGTGGCAGGCCCGCGACGACCTCGCCCGCAACCGGGACATCGCCCCGGGACGGGTTCTGCCCGACTCGGCGATGGTCGCCGCCGTCCAGGCGGATCCGGAGAACGAGGGCTCCCTGCTCGAGCTCCCTGTCTTCCGCGGCCGGGCCAACCGCAGGCTCGTCGCGACCTGGTTCGGTGCGCTGAGGCGCGGCCGGGCACTGCCCGAGGACGAGCTGCCGCTGCACAGCAAGGCCGGCGACGGTCCGCCCCCGGTGAACCGCTGGGCCGACCGGGACCCCGCCGCGAACACCCGGTTGCAGGCTGCCCGCGCCGGGCTGGCCGAGATCTCGGCGAAGCACGCCGTGCCCGTGGAGAACCTGCTCTCCCCCGACCTCGTCCGCCGGCTCATGTGGAGTCCGCCGGACCCCCGTGATGCGGCCGCGATCGCCGCGGTGCTGCGGGCCGGTGGCGCGCGCGAGTGGCAGATCGAGCTGACCGCCGACCTGCTGACGGCGGCCGTGGCCACGGCCTAGCCCGACCCCGCCCCCTCAGCCCCAGCTGATGTCCAGTCTCGGCGGGTTGGCCGTCTGCCGGGCGAAGTACTGCTGCCACGGCCCTCCTCCGTTCTCCGCCTGGTCCCGGACGACGAAGCCGTTGTTCGCGCCGGTGTAGAGCGCGGGCACGAGCGCGGTCACCGTCCAGGACAGGTAGCCGGGCGCGGGCACGGTGAGTGCGGTGGCGGCTGCGCCCGCCGTAACCGGCTGGTTGTTCCAGTTGAGCCCGGCCTCGGTCCAGAGCGGCGCGGCCGGACTGGCCCGGTAGACGCCGAGCGTCCGTCCGGCGTCGGCTCCGTCGGTGTACAGCCGCAGAGTCGCCGCCGTGATCGTGCAGCCCGACGAGATGGCGGGCATGGCGAAGCGGACGAAGGTTCGCCGGTTGTTGGCCGGCCCCAGCGACGCCACGATCATGTAGGCATCCGCGCCCGCTGTCGTGGTGGCGGCGGCCTGGTTCACCGTCGAGTCGGCGGTGGCGTTGACCGTCGTGCTGCCGGGGAAGCACGACGCGGTGGCGACCTGGCTCCCGGTGGAGTCACTGCTGCCCGCGAAGGCACCCCGCACCGGTTGCTGCGCCAAGGCCAGGGTCAGCCCGACCGCGACCACCACGGCCGCCGCCTGCGCCCGACGGGCTCTACCCCGCCAGAGGACCGACCACCAGCTCCACTTTCCCGCCACATGACGTTCATCGGTCGTCGGGCACGGGAGTCAAGCCCGGCGGGCACGCGTACCCCCCGTGGGGGGCATTCCGGCAGAGCGCCGACTGCGACTTGGCGCCGTGGTTACCGACCGGTAACTTGTAGCGGCCGGGCTCCTCTCGGACCGGCGTCCACTGTCGCGGAGGTCCTGTGTCATCTGAGAAGCGGTCCCGCATGCTGCGTGAGGTCGTCTTCGTCGACGGCGTACGCACCCCCTTCGGCAAGGCCGGCCCGAAGGGCATCTACGCCGAGACGCGCGCCGACGACCTCGTCGTCCGCTGCATCCGCGAGCTGCTGCGCCGCAATCCTGCGCTCCCCCCGGAGCGGGTCGACGAGGGGGCCATCGCCGCCACCACGCAGATCGGTGACCAGTGGCTGACCATCGGCCGCACCGCGGCACTGCTGGCGGGGCTGCCGAAGTCGGTGCCCGGCTTCGCCATCGACCGGATGTGCGCCGGCGCGATGACCGCGGTGACCACCACCGCCAGTGGCATCGCCTTCGGCGCCTACGACGTCGCCATCGCCGGCGGCGTCGAGCACATGGGCCACCACCCCATGGGCGAAGGGGTCGACCCGAACCCGCGGTTCCTCTCCGAGAAGATCGTCGACCCCTCGGCCCTCGTCATGGGGTCGACCGCGGAGAATCTGCACGACCGGTTTCCGCACCTCACCAAGGAGCGCTGCGACGCGTTCGCCCTGGCCAGCCAGCAGAAGTACGCCAAGGCCGTCGCCAACGGCCGGATCGGTCCGGAGCTGGTGCCCGTCGCGACCCGCTCGGCCGAGCAGGGTTACGGCCTGGCCACCGTCGACGAGCCGCCGCGGCCGAACACCACCCTCGACGGCCTCGCCACGCTGAAGACGCCGTTCCGCCCGCACGGGCACGTCACCGCGGGCAACGCGGCGGGCCTGAACGACGGCGCCACCGGGTGCCTGCTCGCCGCCGAGGACGTCGCCCGCGAACTGGGCCTGACGATCGGCATGCGGCTGGTGGGATTCGGCTTCGCCGGGGTCGAGCCGGAGGTGATGGGCGTCGGTCCGATCCCGTCCACCGACAAGGCGCTCGCGTCGACCGGGCTCAGCATCGAGGACATCGGGCTGTTCGAGCTGAACGAGGCCTTCGCCGTCCAGGTGCTGGCCTTCCTCGACCACTACGGCATCGCCGACGACGACGGACGGGTCAACCCCTGGGGCGGCGCCATCGCCGTCGGGCATCCGCTGGCCTCCTCCGGCGTGCGGCTGATGACCCAGCTGTCCCGGCAGTTCGCCGAGCGGCCCGAGGTCCGCTACGGCCTGACCGCGATGTGCATCGGCATCGGCATGGGCGGCACCGTGATCTGGGAGAACCCGAACTGGGAAGGTGTGAGCGAGTGACGACAGCAGTGTTCGGGGACGAGGTCGTCACCGCCGCCAAGGTGCGGTACCTGCGGGTGCCCGGGGTGGCCGGTGAGCTGGCGCTGATCACTCTGGACAACGGGCACGACCACACCCGTCCGTCGACATTCGGCCCGGGCGGGCTGGCCTCGCTCGACGCCGCTCTCGACGCGATCGGGGCGCACACCCCGGCGCCCGCGGCGATCGCCGTCACCGGCAAGCCGTTCATCTTCGCCGTGGGCGCGGACCTGTCCGGGGTTCCGTCGGTGACCGACGCCGCCACGGCGCGGGAGATCAGCGCGACCGGGCACCGGGTGTTCCGGAGGCTCAAGGACTCGTCGATCCCGACGTTCGCCTTCGTCAACGGCGTGGCCCTCGGCGGTGGCCTCGAGCTGGCGCTGCACTGCCACTACCGGACCGTCGCCGGCACCGCCATGGTCGGCTTTCCCGAGGTCTTCCTCGGCCTGGTTCCCGGCTGGGGCGGCACGCAGCTGCTGCCGAACCTGATCGGCATCGACCCCGCGGTCACCGTGATCGTCGAGAACGCCCTCGCCCAGAACAAGATGACGCCGGCCCCGAAGGCGGCGAAGCTCGGCATGGCCGACGCCGTCTTCGAGCCCGTCGACTTCCTCGAGCGTTCGCTGGAGTGGGCGGCCGGAGTGCTCGCCGGCGACGTGACCCTGTCCCGGCCCGAGGTCGATCCCGCGGACTGGGACGAGGCGATCGCCCGGGCGAGGGCGATCGTGGCCGGGCGCACCCGCAACGCTGCCCCCGGAGCCCTGCGGGCGGTCGAGCTGCTGGACCTGGCGCGGGCCGGCGTCGGCGACGCGGCATTCACGGCCGGGACGGCGGCCGAGGACGACGCCCTGACCGACCTGCTCATGAGCGACGAGCTGCGGGCCGGGCTCTACTCGTTCGACCTGGTGAACAAGCGGGCCAGGCGGCCGGCCGGCGCGCCCGACAGGTCGCTGGCCCGGAAGGTGGCGAAGGTCGGCGTCGTCGGGGCCGGGCTCATGGCGTCGCAGCTGGCGCTGCTGTTCGTGCGGCGCCTCGAGGTGCCGGTGGTCCTCACCGACATCGACCAGGCCCGCGTGGACAAGGGCGTCGGCTACGTGCACGGCGAGCTGGACAAGCTCGCCGCCCGCGGCCGACTCTCCCCCGACGCGCTGAACCGGCTCCAGGGGCTGGTCACCGGCTCGCTGTCCAAGGACGTCTTCGCCGACGCCGACCTCGTCATCGAGGCCGTGTTCGAGGAGATGTCGGTCAAGCAGCAGGTCTTCGCCGAGGTCGAGGCAGTCGTGTCGCCGGAGTGCGTGCTGGCGACGAACACCTCGGCGCTGTCGGTGACGGAGATGGCCGCCAAGCTCGAGCACCCGGAGCGGGTCGTGGGGCTGCACTTCTTCAACCCGGTGGCGGTCCTGCCGCTGCTCGAGGTCGTGCGGGCCGAGCAGACCGACGACGCCTCGCTGGCGACGGCGTTCGCCGTCGGCAAGGCGTTGAAGAAGAGCTGCGTGCTCGTCGCCGACGCCCCGGCGTTCGTGGTGAACCGGCTGCTCACCCGTTTCCTCGGGGAGATCACGGCGGCTGTGGAGCAGGGGACGCCGGTGGCCGTGGCCGACCGCGCGCTGGATCCGCTGGGCCTGCCCATGACGCCGTTCGACCTGCTCACGCTGGTCGGTCCGCCGGTGGCGCTGCACGTCGCCGAACGGATGCACGAGGCGTTCCCGGACCGGTTCTCCGTCGGTGCCGGGCTGCGGAAGATGGTGGAGCTGGGCAAGTCCTCGGTCTACAGCGAGCCCGGCGTGGTGGACCCCGACCTGGCCGGCATCGACGCGGGCGACTCGCCGCTGACCGGGTCGGAGGTCCGCGAGCGGGCCGAGCGGGCGCTGGCCGAGGAGATCCGGCTGATGCTCGACGAGGGCGTCGTCCAGGCGGTGCAGGACATCGACCTGTGCATGCTGCTGGGCGCGGGATGGCCGTTCTGGCTGGGCGGCATCTCCCCCCACCTCGACCGGACCGGGGTGGCGGAGTCGCTCACCGGAAAGAGGTTCCTGCCACGCGGGGTCGCGAGCCTCCCCGCCTGACGTGTCACCGATGACGAGGTGACCTGAGCATCAGGAGTCCTGGCTCACCATCGACCGTGAGCCAGGACCGCATCAGTCAGCCAGGACGGCGATCGGCGGCTACCCGGGCGCGTCGCCCGGGTAGCGGACGCCGATCAGCGCACGGACGGCGTCCATGGTGGCCATGACCGCGACGGAGTCCTCGGGTGTCATGACGGGGCTGGCGGTGGAGCCGGCGTCGAGCAGCCGCTCGACCTCCGCCGCCTGGTACTGCATCCCGCGTCCGCTGACCGGGACGTCGAACTCGTCCACGAGCCGGCCTCCGGCGTCGTGAACGCGCACCACTGCGGGGGTGTACCAGACAGCTGCGATCTCGATGCGGCCCTCGGTGCCCACCACGACGGCGGTGTTCGGGCCGCGCGCGTCGCCGGCGGAGTACGAGGTGGACACCGCGCCGCCGGCGTGACGGAGCATCGTGGCGACCGAGGCGTCCACTCCGGTGCTCCGCAGGGTTCCCCGCGCGGACACCTCCGTCGGCGCGCCGAGGAGATCGTGCGCGAAGGAGAGCGGATACACCCCGAGGTCGAGCAGCGCCCCGCCGCCCAGACGTGGGTCGTTCAGCCGGTGCGCGGGATCTGAGGAGAGCAGCTGGGTGTGGTCGCCGTGCAGCCAGCGCACCTCCCCGATCCGGCCACCGGCGACGACGTCCCGCACGAATGCCATGTGGGGCAGGAAGCGCGTCCACATGGCCTCCATGACGAGCAGGCCGCGGCTGCGGCCGAGCTCGACCACCTCCTGCGCCTGCCGGGCGTCGAGCGTGAACGCCTTCTCGACCAGGACGTGCTTGCCGCTCCGCAGGGCGATGGCGGCGTCGTCGGCATGGAAGGCGTGGGGTGTGGCCACGTAGACGACATCGACGTCAGGGTCCGCGCACAGGTCCTCGTAGGAGCCGTGCGCCTGCGGGATGCCGAACTCGGCGGCGAACACCCGGGCGCTGTCCGGGGACCGCGAGCCCACTGCGGTGACCCGGTGCCCGTGGGCGAGGAGGTCGCGGGTGAACAGGCGGGCGATGCCGCCCGTGGCGAGGATCCCCCAGCGCACCGCGCCGGGCGACCTCGGCGCTACCGAGCGCGCTGCCGAGGGCGCGGCCGGGGGCCCTGCCGGGGGCGCTGCCGTCACGCCGCGATCCCGTAGTCGAGGACGACCTGCAGAGCCTCGTCACCCGACGTGTCCAGGAGATCGAAGGCAGCCACCGCCTGCTCCGCGTCGACGACGTGCGTGATCAGCTCCTCGAGGCGCAGGTGCCCGTCCCGTTCCAGTTCGAGCACGCTGTTCGACATCCGCAGCTCGTCCCAGCGGTGCTGCAGGTGCGGGGCGACGCCGGAGATCTGCGATCCGACGATCGAGATCCGGTTGTGGTGGAACTCCTCGCCCAGCCGCAGCGGTGCACCGGGACCCTGGAAGAACCCGGCTGCGACGACGCGCGAGCTGTACGCGGCGGTCCGGACGGCGTCCTGGAGCGCCGCGTAGTTCCCACTGATCTCGATGACGACGTCGGCTCCCCTGTTCGCGGTCGCGCGGCGCACGACCGCCGCCACGTCGTCCACCGCCGGGTCGAGCGCCGTCCTGGCGCCGAGCTGCAGCGCGAGGGCACGGCGGGCCGGGACCAGGTCGACCACGGTCACCCGGCCGCCGTTGAGACGGGCGAGCTGCGCCGTGATCTGGCCCGGGACGCCGGCACCGAAGACGACGACCTCCTCGCCGACGTGGATGTCGGCGTCGAGCACCGCGTTCAGCGCGATGGCACCGATCTTGGCGAAGATGCCCGGGAGGGCCCGGGCGTCCGCCGGCAGGAGCCGCGACCGGACGTACTCTGCCGGCCGGACGGCCGAGGAGCGGTGCCCCCACACCCCCCACGCCAACCGGCCCACCAGGCCGCCGTCGGCTGCCGAGCCGACGTCGACGACGCGGCCGACCTCCTCGTAGCCCATCCCGTCCCAGGGATAGGCCTGGGTCGCCTCGCCGGGCGTGAAGAAACGGCGCTGCGGATCCCACACCTTGCTCAGATAGGGATTGCTGCCGCGGTAGACCGTCAGTTCGGTGCCGGCCGAGATGCCGGAGTAGAGGGTGTCGAGCCGCACCTCACCCGGCCCGGGGCGGGGATCCTCGACGTCCACCACCTCGGCCGTGAGGGGGGCGGAGAACCGCACGATTCGTCCCACCGGTACCTACCTTCCGTGTCGCAGTCATCCGGCCGCGACGAGGCGGACGAGAAGTGCCTGCTCGGGATACAGCATCGGCGCCTGCAGTCCCACGGCCGCCAGCACCCGACCGGACACGGTGCACGGCTCGGTCCACCACGACGGGGGCCCACCGGACGTCCGTGTGAGCGCACCGTCGGAGAGGTGGATCGGCTCCACCCGGTACCGGAGCCCGGGATCGAGGCCGGGGAGGCGCATCCGGCCGGGCTGCGCGGCGAGCGAGGTGTCCATGCCGACGAAGGTGAAGAGTGCGCGCCGCCGGTCGGGTGCCACGACCCCGTGCGCCCAGTAGGCGTCGTCCGGGTAGTCGCAGTGCACCGACGTCCCTCCGTGGAGGAGCGTTCGCTCCTCCTTGTAGAGGGCCACCCACGCCGACAGCTCGTCCAGCTGCGCGGGCGAGGCCGTGCGCAGGTCCCACTCGATGCCGAAGGAACCGAAGAGCGCGGTGGCGGCCCGGAAGGCCAGCGAGTGGGTGCGACCGGTCGTGTGCGCGGTCGGTGCGCCGACGTGGCTGCCGATCAGCTCGGGCGGCAGGAGCAGGGACGTCCACCGCTGGATCCGCTGACGTTCCAGGGGGTCGATGCAGTCACTCGCCCAGATCCGGTCGGTCCGCTGCAGGACCTCGAGGTCGACCCGGCCGCCTCCCGAGGAGCACGACTCGATCTCCAGGCCGGGGTGCAGGGAACGCAGCTCGTCCATGAGTGCGTAGGCAGCCAGGGTCTGCTCGTGGACGCGCGCCGCGCCCGTGCGGCGGTCACCGGCCTCGGTGAGGTCGCGGTTGTGGTCCCACTTCACGTAGTCGACGGCGTACTCGCCCACCAGGGCACTCATGGCCCCGAGGACGTGGTCGAAGGCGGCCGGAAGTGTCAGGTTGAGCACCTGCTGGTGACGCCCCTCCAGTGGCAGGCGCTCGCCGGGCGCGAGGATCCATTCCGGATGCGCGCGGGCGGCCTCGGAGTTCTCGTTGACCATCTCCGGCTCGAACCACAGACCGAAGTCCATCCCGAGGGCGCGCACCGCCCGGACGAGCGGACCCAGCCCGTCGGGCCAGACCGCACGGTCGACCTGCCAGTCGCCCAGTCCCGCGCGGTCGTCGCGCCGGCCGAGGAACCAGCCGTCGTCCAGGACGAACCGCTCGGCCCCGACCTTCGCCCCCAGTTCGGCCAGAGCGATGAGGGACGACAGGTCGTGTTCGAAGTAGACCGCCTCCCAGGTGTTGAGCACGACCGGACGCGGCGCCGAACGGTGTACGGGCCGGGCGCGCAGCTGCCGGTGGAAGGAATCGGCCAGCGCGTCGAGACCCTCGCCGTAGGACGCGTACAGCCACGGGGACGTGTACGTCCCCCCGGGAGCCAGGATCACCTCGCCCGGCAGGAGTACCTCCCCGCCGCCCAGCACCCGGACGCCGGACAGTCCCAGTTCGGCGTAGGTGGCGTGATTGCCGCTCCACGCCGTGTGGACGGCCCAGACCTCGCCGTGCCGGAAGCCGAAACCGGGTGTGCCGGCAACCAGGAGCACAGTGGCGTCGGAGCCGGTCCGGCCGCGTCGCCCCTCGCGCAGGTGCGTGCCCACCCCGAACGGACGGCGTTGCGGAGACCGCTCACGGAGGTGGCGGCCCGCGAAGTCGAGCAGTTCCTGCGCCTCGACCGGGACGGGCAGCGCCAGCCGGACCGAGTCGACCGTGTAGCCGTCGTCGCCCTCGTTGGTCAGTGCGGCGCGGAGGCGGAGGACGCCGGTGGCGGTCACCTCGACCGTCGTGACGAGCGAGAGCCGGGCCACCGGGTCCGCCGAGTCCACCGTGACCGTCTGCCCCGAACCAGCGGCGCCCGTGACGGAGCGACGGACGGGCAGGAAGGCGGTGGAGAACGCCGCTCCCCCGCGGTGTCCGTCCAGCCCCGGCGTGCCGACCCAGCCGGCCGACTGTTCCGGGAGCACGGCCGGACTGCGGGGAGCCCCGGCGAGTCCGTCCGCCCCGTGCTGCGACTCCGGGAGCGCGGCGAGGAACGCCCGATCAGACGACTGAGCCCCGAACGGGGAACCCCAGTGCAGCACCCGGGGCACTCCCCCGCTGACGTCGAGCACGACGCACAGACCGCCGCTCTCGAGCACCAGCGGATCCTCGACGCGGGCCGTCGTCCGAGCAGTCACAGGCCGGTCCTTGCCGTTAATCCTTTCGGCATGAAAGGTGGTCGGTAGACTGCCACACCGGGAGCCGACGGACGAGCCCGTGATGCGCGGGCGTCCGGTCGGCACCGCGAGCTCCGAGGAGGCCCCGTGGCGGAAGGCCTGCCCCCGGCCGCGAGAGCGGTCGCGGTGGACGTGCTGGTGCACGGCGCACAGTCGCGGGCGCAGCTGGCGAAGAAGACCGGCCTGTCGCCGGCCACCCTCACCCGGCTCGTCCGTCCACTGCTGGCCGCTGGGGTGCTGGTGGAGACCCGGGCCGTGCGGACACCCGGACGCGGACGGTCCGTCGTCCCGCTCGACGTCGTCGCGGGCGACTACCGCTTCATCGGCGTCAAGTTGACCACCGAGTCCATCCACGCGGTCGTGACCGATCTCCGTGCCCGGGTGCTCGACTCCGAGACGCTGGCCGAGCCCTCCCTGGACGTGCCCGACGTGGTGGCGGCGGTGGCGGGCCTGGCCCGGCGGCTGGCGGCCCGGACGGACCGGGCGATCGACGCCCTGGGGATCACCGTCGGCGGGCAGGTGGACAAGGGCGAGACGGTCGCCGACTCCCCTTTCCTGCACTGGCACGACGTGCCCCTCCGACGACTGCTGGCCGATCACCTGCAGTTTCCGGTGCACCTGGCCAATGACGTCGTCGGTCTGGCCAGGTGCCAGCAGTGGTTCGGCCACGGCCGGACCTACTCCGACTTCGCGCTGCTGACGGTCGGCGCCGGCGTCGGCTACGGCCTGATCCTCGACGATGCGCTGGTCCCCACGCTGGTCCGCCCCATCAGCCATCTGCCCATCGATCCGTACGGTCCGCTCTGCGCGTGGGGGCACCGCGGATGCCTGACGGCCTACGTCACCTCGGGGTCGATGACCGCTGCGGTGGCCCAGGGCTCCGGACGGGAGGTGTCCTACGACGACGTGCTGCAGCTGGCCGAGGACGGCGACCCGCTGGCGGTGCGGGTGGTGGACGAGGCGGCCCGCGCACTCGGCCGTGCGGTGGCTGCCATCACGTCGCTCACCGGCGTGGAGCGGATCATCCTGTCCGGGGAATCCGTCCGGCTCGCGGAGGTCGGACGGAAGGCGCTGGACGCCGCCCGCCTCGAGTACGCGGCCCCCCGGACCGGCGACCTCGAACCGGTCGTCCGGCCCATGGACTTCTTCGAATGGGCCCGCGGAGCAGCCGTCATCGCGATCCAGGAAACGTTTCCCGACGCCCGGCGCCGGATACCTTGACCTCCTGTTTTCGCGGTGAAACTATCTCGCTGATCTGCGGGTGTCCTGCGGATTCCGCTCACCGTGGAGCAAGGGGCCGGCCATGCACAGCTCTCCCGCAAAGTTCCTGGCAGCCGCGACGACATGCCTCCTGGCGACGGCCTGCACCGGAGGGACGTCGTCCTCCTCGGGCGACAAAGGGACCGGCGGCACGACGACCCTGCGCTACCTGATCGAGGAGCCCGAGGACGCCGAGGCGCTGCAGGCCCTGAAGGACCACCTCAAGGACTTCACCAAGAAGTCCGGCGTCAAGGTCGACGTGAGCACGCTCGACTTCAACACCATGCGGACGGTGCTGCAGACCCAGTTGCGGTCCACCGAGGGCCCCGACGTCTTCAACTGGGGTTCCGGGCCCAGCTTCGGCGGCGCGCTGGCCGAGGCCGGCCTGCTGTACGACCTGACCGACGCCTACGCGGCGCACGACTGGAAGGTCTACGACTTCGCCAAGGAGCGGGTCAGTCTCGACGGCAAGATCTACGGCATCCCCGGCGAGATGGAGACCATCGGGATCTTCTACAACGCCGACATCTTCGCCAAGCAGGGCATCGACCCGCCGGAGAGCCTCGCGGATCTGCAGGCGGCCTCCGAGAAGCTCCGCGACGCCGGCATCACGCCCATGGCGGTCGGCGACAAGGAGGGCTGGGAGGGCGGCCATCTGCTGAGCATGGCGCTGTCCAGCGCCGTCGGATCCAACGGCATGCAGGACCTGCTGGCCGGCGACGCGTCGTGGGAGTCCCCCGAGGTGGTGGAAGCGCTGTCGTTCTGGAAGAAGGCGAACGAGAACGGCCTCCTGCCCGAGTCGCCCACCTCCGTGGACTACGACACGTCCCTCTCGTACTACTACACCGGGGACGCGGCCATGATCCCGACCGGGAGCTGGCTGGTCGGCGAGATCGACGACTCCACCGACTTCGAGACCGGCTACATCCCCTTCCCGGGTCCTGATGGAAAGGGGATCTTCGCCGGCGGCCTGGGATCCGGGCCGTTCGTCTCGGCCACCACCGACGCGCCCGAGGCCGCCATCGAGCTGCTCGACTTCCTCGCCTCCGAGGAGCACGGGCAGTGGACGGTGGAGAACTTCCACACGATCCCGCCGATGCCGATCGACACGTCCGGCCTCGACGTCTCCCCGCTGTTCAGCCAGGTTCTGGCGGACATCGCCGGGCTCGCCGAGGGCGGCGACTTCGGGGTCAACATCGACGTCCTGGCCAGCGACGCCTTCAACGAGGCGATGCTCGACGGCATGCAGGCCGTCCTCACCGACCAGGCGACGCCGAAAGAGGTCGCTGCGAAACTGCAGGCCGCGGCGGAGAAGTGAGCCGAGGTCTCCGGGGGCAGGTATGACCGCACTCCCCGCGCCACCGGCCGCGCCGACCGCCCCGCGCGAGCCGGATGAGACCCCCGCCCGGCGCGGGCGGCGCCCACCGCTCCGGTCGGGCATCAACGACGCGACCCGCAAGGCGCAGCGACGGCTCGGGATCCTGCTGGTCCTCCCGACCGTGGTGATCATGGCCGTGTTCCTGCTGTTCCCGCTCGGCAACGCCGTCTACTACCTGTTCGTCGACTTCAACGGCATCGACCTCGCGCCGCCGTTCATCGGCCTGGACAACTTCGCCGAGCTCGCCGGCGACCCGGACGTGTGGGCGGCGTTCAGGAACAACGTCATCTGGATCGTCATCGGCACGGTCGCACCCCTCGTGCTCGGACTCGGGCTGGCCCTGCTCCTCTGGGGCGTGCGGCGGGGTTCGGCGATCTACCGCGTCATCTTCTTCCTGCCCTACGTACTGCCCCAGGTGGCGGTCGGTGTCGTCTGGGGATGGATCTACGAGCCGACGCGTGGCTGGCTCAACCGGGTCCTCGACGCCGTCGGCCTGGAATCGATCACCACCGGCTGGCTCGGCAACCCCGACACCGCTCTCTACGCCGTCCTCGCCACGGCCATCTGGACCGCTGTGGGCTTCGTCTTCGTGATCATCCTGTCCGCGCTGCGCAACGTGGACACCGAGCAGGTCGACGCGTCGCTGCTGGACGGGGCGAACTGGTTCCAGCGGCTGCGATACATCGTGCTGCCGCAGATCATGCCGGTGTTCGTCATGGTCACCGCGATCACGCTGATCGGCGGCTTCGCCGTCTTCGACCTGGTCTTCGTGATGACCGGTGGCGGTCCAGCGGGCGCCACCGAAGTCCTCGGCACGCTCGCCTACAGCAGCGCCTTCCAGCTCAACCGGATCAGCTACGGCACCACCCTGGCCCTCTTCATCACCGCACTGGCCGTTCCCTTCGCCGTCTGGCTCGACCGGGTGCAGGCCAGGCTCGCGCGGGAGAGGACCGGCGGATGACCGGCCGTGAAGGTGGCCGGACGAAGAAGCCCTACGCGCCCGGACAGGCGGGGCCGGGCCGGCACCTCCTGCTCGCCGTCGTGGCCGTGTTCACGCTCTTCCCGTTGATCCTCACCGTCTCGACCACGTTGAAGACCTCGCAGGACGTCAAGGTCAACCCGTTCGGCCTCTTCACCTCGTTCTCGACGGAGAACCTCGTGACGGCGTTCACCGTCGGGCAGTTCGGCGACTACCTGCTCAACAGCATCCTGCTCACCGTGCCGAGCACCCTGCTCGTCGTCGTTCTGTCGACGATGGCCGGCTACGCGTTCGCCCGCCTGCCGTTCCCGGGCCGGACGCCGGCCTTCTACCTCGTGGTGCTGGGCCTGCTGGTGCCGTTCTTCGCCTACATGATCCCGCTGTACTTCCAGCTGCGGTCCATGGGACTGCTCGACAGCCTGATCGGGATCAACCTCGTGCTCGCCAGCACCCAGCTGTCCTTCGGCACGTGGTTCATGCGCGCGTTCTTCACCGACCTGCCGGTAGAGCTGGAGCAGGCCGCACGGGTCGACGGCGCCACGGAATGGCAGATCTTCGGGCGGATCATGGTTCCGCTGGTGACGTCCGGGATGGGGGCACTGTCGGTCTTCACCTTCCTGCAGAACTGGAACAACTTCCTGGTGCCGCTGCTGTACATGCCCGGGGGGAACTACCGGCCGCTGACGACGGGGCTCTACCTGTTCCTGGGCGGCCGGTCGGTCGACATCGGCCCGCTGGCGGCCGGCACCCTCATCACGATCCTGCCGGTCGTCGTCCTCTTCGTCGTCATGCAGCGGCAGGTGACCCAGGGGTTCATCTCGGGGGCCGTCAAGGGCTGACGCCGCGATGACACCTCCTCAGACGACACTCCCCAGACGACACCTGCGCGGATGACAGCGCGACTGCGAACCGGCACTCCGGACGGGGACGACCGTGCATGACGTACTCGACCCGCGGGACCTGGTGCAAGACGAGGTGCAACAACTCGCCCAGAGCGGGCATCCCGTCGGGTCGCTGGGGGCCCGGGCCGCGCAGGCGGCCGCCGACGCGGACCTCGCCGAGCTCGCGCGGATCCGGGCCGAGCTGACGCGGCTCGAACGCAGTCCCGGCTGGCCGTACGACGAGCCCGAGGACGACGCGACCCTGCTGGCGGGCCTCGACGGTCTGCCCCGGCTCGAGGTGCCCCGGAACCGGTTGCCCGACCGGATCTGCGGCGCCTGGCTGGGTCGTTGCGTCGGCAACACCCTCGGCAAACCGGTGGAGGGCCTGTCCCGGGCGGAGATGGAGGCCTACCTGCGCGCCGCGGAGCAGTGGCCCCAGACCGGCTACCTGCCCCTCCTGGAACCGCTGCCGGAGGGAGTGACGGCGCTGCACCCCTCGGCGCCGCTCGCCTCCGCCGGCCGGTTCTCGGACGTGCCACGCGACGACGACATCGACTGGACCATCCTCGGGCTGCACGTCCTGGAGCGGTACGGGCGCGGCGTCACGACGGAGCAGATCGCCGGGGAATGGCTGGACCGTGTGCCGTTCACCCAGACCTACACCGCGGAGCGGGCGGCATACCGCAACCTCGTGCACGGACTCCGTCCACCGCAGACGGCGGTCCACGACAACCCGTACCGCGAGTGGATCGGCGCACTCATCCGCGGCGACGTATTCGGCTACGTCTCGCCCGGCGACCTCGGCGAGGCAGCCCGGCTCGCCCTCGTCGATGCCCGGCTCAGCCACACCGCGAACGGCACGTACGGCGAGATGTGGGCTGCGGCGCTGACCGCCGCGGCGCTGTGTGTGGACACCACCGGGGAGGCGCTCCGCCGGGCGACCGGGGTGGTCCCGCCGGGGTCTCGGCTCGCCGAGGCACTTCGCGGGGTGCTGGCACTGCGGGAGAGCGGGGCCGGCGCCGGCCGGGCGCTGGACTGGGTGGACGAGAAGCTCGGCCACTACCCGTGGGTGCACACCGTCAACAACGCCGCCCTGATCGCCGTCGGGTTGCTCTGGGGGGACACGTTCATGGGCGCCGTCGGTCTCACCCTGTCCGGTGGGCGGGACACCGATTCGAACGGCGCCACCGTCGGGAGCGTGTTCGGTGCGGTGCACGGAACGGCCGGCGTGCCGGCCGAGCTCGTGGGCTCGACACACGTCCATGTGCGCAGCGCGGTCCGGGACTTCGACCGCGTCCGGATCGATGAACTGGCCATGCGGACCCTCCGCCTGGCGCAGACGTGACCCGAGCCGTGGATGGAAGGACTGACGTGGCCTGGCCCGTCTTCACCGAGCAGCCCACTCTGGTGGGGCATCGCGGAATGGGCACCGGAGTGGTCGACGGCTACCGCGAGAACACCATCGAGTCGTTCCTCGCCGCACTGACCTCCGGCGCCTCCTGGGTCGAGGTCGACGTGCGGCGCACCTGCGACGACGGTCTCTTCGTCTGTCACGACGCCGCGTTGCCCGATGGGGTGTTCCTGTCCGACATGACCAGCTCGCGGGCGGGGCAGCTGGGCATCGTGCGGCTGGAGGACCTGCTCGACGCGCTCCCCGGGTCGGCCGGCGTCGTGTTCGACGTGAAGTCGTCGCTGGCCGACGCCGGCCGCTCGTCGGCCGCAACGACCGCCGCGCTGCTCGCCCACACCTGCGGGCGCGCGCTGGGCAGCCGGCCGGCGCTCGCGCAGTCCTTCGACCCTGCGGCCTTGATGCACATGCGACTCGCGCTGCCCGGGATGGCACTCGGGCTGCTCACCTGGAACCGGTTTCCGGTGGGCTTCGCCGTGGCGGCAGCCGCTCACCTCGATGTGCAGGTGCTCGCCGTCCACGCCGGCTCGCTCGTCCCCGGCGTCCTCACCGGGATCACGGTGCCGCCGCTGGAGACCATCCTGGCCGCGGTGCACGACGCCAAGCGTCAGCTCATGGTCTGGTGCCCGTCACCCCGCCGCGCTCGCGCGCTGCACGCGGCCGGTGTGGACGCGATGGTGGTGGACGACTTGCCACGCCACATGCGGAGCCTGGCCCGAGCCGGCCGGTGAGCGGCCGGCCCGGCCGCGGGTCGAGCGCTCGACCCGGCTCCGTCCGGGGGCTCACCTGAGCCTGCGAAGGCCGGAGAGGGGACGAGGTCCGTTCTCAGCGCTCGGGACAGGCCTCCCCGCCCTCCAGGAGACTCTTCAGGTCACTGAGGATCCACGGCCAGCCGGCCGCCCATGGCGCCGAACTCGTTGTCGCCGGACGACATGGCGTAGAGGCTCGGCATGCCGGCCTGCTGCGACTGGTGTGCCCTCGTCGAGGAGTGGGGCGGCACACGGGGCACGCGGACCTGCTCCGGGAGGCCGTGGACGGACCGGCCGGCGAGGACCCACCCGATCGCCGGCGCCCGCGCGCCGGCCGGTTCCGGATCAGCGTCTGAGCGGTCCGGCTCGGCGGCTCAGCGGAACTTCGCGGTGAGGCTGTCCATGGTGCGGTTCACCGAGGCCACCTTGAGGTGCGACAGTCCCCCGGTCGCGCCGGCGGCCAGCATGGCCTCGTGGGCGGCGCGCAGCGTGGCCCACACCTCGTCGGCCTCCCCCTCGAGCGTGGTGCCCAGCGCACCCACCTCGTAACGGAGCCCCGATGCCTGGATCACCGCGATCGCCGCCTCCACGTGCGCGTGCGGGTTCTCCGCGGTGCCGGGCGGCGACGGCGCCACCTGGATCTCGGCGATGACCGTCATGCGTTCTCCGCCGGAGCGACGGCACGGTTCTCGGCGCGCTCTGCCACCACGGCGGACCACTCGGCGATCCGCCTGGCGACGTCCTGCTCGGTGAGGCCGGCGTCGGCCAGCACCTGGCCGCGGCTGCCGTGCTCGAAGAACTTCTGCGGCAGACCCATGGCCCGCACCGGCACGTCGCACTCCCGGTCCTGCAGCGCCTGCGAGAGCGTCGTCCCGACGCCACCCGCCCGGCCGCCGTCCTCGACCGTGACCACGAGGCGGTGCGCCGCCGCCAGCTCGACCAGCTCCGGCGCGACCGGGAGCACCCAGCGGGGATCGACGACGGTGACCTCGATGCCGTGATCGGCGGCCCGCTCCGCGGCGGCCAGGCACATCGGCACCATCGAGCCGACCGCGACCAGCAGCACCGTGCCGGTCTCCCACCCGCCCGGCGCGCCCCGGCGGAGCACGTCGACCGGACCGAGCCGCTCCAGCGCTGGGATGTCGAGCGGCGGCACGCCCTTCGGGAAGCGCACCACGGTCGGCCCGTCGGTCACCGCGACCGCCTCACGCAGCGCCTCCCGGAGGGTCGACTCGTCCCGGGGCGCGGCCAGCTGCACGCCGGGAACCACCGACAGGATCGACATGTCCCACATTCCGTTGTGCGAGGCCCCGTCGGTACCCGTGATGCCGGCCCGATCCAGGACGACGGTCACCGGCTGCCGGTGCAGCGCCACGTCCATGAGCAGCTGGTCGAACGCGCGGTTGAGGAAGGTCGAGTAGATCGCGACCACCGGGTGCAGGCCGGCCATGCCGAGACCGGCCGCGGAGGTCAGCGCGTGCTGCTCGGCGATGCCGACGTCGAAGGTCCGCTCCGGATAGCGCTCCGCGAAGGCGGCCAGCCCGGTCGGGTGCAGCATGGCGGCGGTGATGGCGACGATGTCGGAACGCTCGGCACCGATGCGGACGAGCTCGTCGGAGAAGGCCGACGTCCAGTCGCGCGCGGCCAGCGCGCTGGCCCCGCTGTCGGGATCGAAGACCCCGGTGGCATGCCAGGCGTCGATCTGGTCGGTCTCGGCCGGCGGGTAGCCGTACCCCTTCGTCGTGACGGCGTGCACGATGACCGGACCGCCGAAGGAGCGGGCCCGACGCAGCGCCGACTCCATCGCCTTGATGTCGTGCCCGTCCACCGGCCCGACGTACTTCATGCCGAGGTCCTCGAACATGCCCTGGGGCGACAGGACGTCCTTGAGGCCCTTCTTGATCGCGTGCAGCGCGTCGTACAGGGCGGTGCCCACGACCGGCGCCCGGTGCAACGCCTGCCGGACGGCGTTCAGCGCCTCCTCGTAGCCCGGTCGCAGCCGCAGGGTGGCGAGCGCGTCGGCCACTCCCCCGATCGTCGGAGAATAGGAGCGGCCGTTGTCGTTGACCACGATGACCACCGGGCGGTCCTGCGCGGCGGCGATGTTGTTCAGCGCCTCCCAGGCCATGCCACCGGTCAGTGCGCCGTCTCCGACGACCGCCACCACCGGGCGCACGTCACCGCGAACGGCGAAGGCCTTCGCCAGCCCGTCGGCGTAGGACAGCGACGTCGAGGCGTGGCTGTTCTCCACCCAGTCGTGCTCGCTCTCGGCCCGGCTGGGATAGCCCGACAGCCCACCGCGCTGGCGCAGCCGCTCGAAGCCCTCGACCCGCCCCGTCAGCATCTTGTGCACGTAGGCCTGATGGCCGGTGTCGAAGACGATCGGCTCGCGAGGCGACTCGAAGACGCGGTGCAGGGCGATCGTCAGCTCGACGCAGCCGAGGTTGGGACCGAGGTGGCCCCCGGTCTTGGCGACACTGGTCACCAGCGCGTCACGGATCTCCGCGGCCAGGGCCGGCAGGGCTTCGGACGGGAGGGCGCGGAGGTCCGCGGGACCCCGGAGCGATCGCAGATGCGGCACGGCTCGGCTCGTGTCCTCTCGGTCGGCGGCCTCAGTCGACGGCCGCTGATCAACTGTAACTGCGGTTTCCCTGGTCTTCCGTTCCAGCGCGAACACGGATGCAGCTCACGGCTCGATCGGATCGCTCCCGCGGGCCGCTCCGCTCCTCGCTCGTTCCGCGCTGCGATGCTCGCGCCCCTGTCCGCTCACACCCGCACTCACAGGCGCGGTACCCAGCGCTCGCCGCGCAACGCCCCCGCGACGACCTCGACTCCCCGGGCGGCCGCGGCCAACCGGGCACCCTCGCGCTCGTAGGCGACCATCGCGGCCTCGATGGCGTCGGCCGGCAGGTGATCGGCCAGGTCCACGCGGACCGTCCGCCAGCCTTTCCGCGCCGCCTCGAGGCCGGCCTCGACGTGGTCGCCCGCGAAACGGGCGAGCAGCACCGGGTAGCGCCGCAGCACCTCGTGGGCCCGGTAGTCGGCCGGGCACAGGTCCAGCAGCCAGGCGACCGCGGTCCGCTCCCAGTCGGGAGCGCCGGGCGGTCGCACCTCCTCCGGCCAGCCCGGCGGCACGGTGGGGTCCACAACCGTCAGTCTGCGCGCGGGGTCGGACACCGCGGCCGGGACCCGTACGCGGGGCACGCGGAGCTCCGGAGGGCGCGGCCCGCCGGGCTCAGGAGCCGGACTGGCGCTTGAGCCAGAACTGCTCGAAGCCCCAGGTGCCGGCGCCGCTGGAGTGGTAGCTGACCAGCTCCCAGCCCTCGGCACCGAGCTGGTTGAGCACGGCACTGGTGTCGCCGGACTGGCGCTCCGACAGGCCGCCGGGGAGCTTCACGCTCACACCCGCTCGCTGCGATTCCGCGTCGTTGGCAGTGATGACCGATGCGTATTCCCACGTGGGCACCCCCAGACCGTATCCGGTGCGCTCCTGGCGGTCGTCCGCCCCCGGGTGTGCTCAGCGACCGAGCGCCGACCGCAGCAACGGTTGCATCCGGTCGGCGATCAACTGGTAGCCCCGGTCGTTGGGGTGATCGGCGTTCGCCCAGATCGTGGGATCGGCCGGATCGGACCAGTGCTGCGCGGCCGGGTTGACGAACTGCACCCCGGCCTTCGCGGCGGCCTGCCCCACGGCGGCGTTGATCCAGTCGATGGTCGCTGCCGGCGTTCCCGGTGAGTAGGAGGCGCCGACCACCAGGATCACGGTCCCCGGATCGGCCGCCGACCGCACGTGGCGAAGGGTCGACAACGCCGCCGGTGCGAGCTGCCCGGGACTGCCGTTCCGCTCGTTCAGGCTGCCCTGCACCACGATGACGTCGGCGTGGGTGGCCACGGCCTGGCCCACCCGGTTGTCGAAGATGTTGACGCCGCCACGCGTGTAGCCGGAGCCCCCGATGCCCAGGACGGTGTACTTCCAGCCGAGCTGCTCCCCGGTCAGGACGGCGTACCCCCGCCGGTCGGTGGCGGCCTCACCGAAGGTCCACGAGTCGCCGATGAAGGTCACGCTGGGGCGGGCGGCGGCCGCGCTCCGGGAGGGTACGGGCGTCCGGGTCCGCGCTTTGCTCGCCGGCGGCACGCTGCGGCGCACGGCGTCCGGCGCGGTCAAGGCGGTGGACACGGCGGGCGTCCTGGTGGCCACCTTCGTCCGGGTGACGGTGCGGCCCCCGGTCGCGCTCGTCGTCTTCGCGGTCGTGGTGGTCCCGGTCGGCGAGGACGGAGCCGTGTCGCCGTCCGACAGGGCGGTGGTTCCGGTCGGCGCATTCGTGGTCGTCACGGACAGCTCGGCGGCGGATGCCCGGGGAACCGGCTGACCGAAATCGCCCTGGAACACCATCCCGACGACGAGGGGTGCGACGAGGAGACCGGCGAGAACCGTCCCCCACCGCGCCCGTCCGTTCTCCGATGCCATGGAACGAACGTAAGCACGGTCGTCACTGTCGGTCAGGCGATGTCCCTCGCACGGGGGGGAGAACGCGGGGAAGCGCGGAGATTCGGCAACCGAAGACCACTCGCGCAACTACTGGCAGTAGTCGTCTGGAGTCGGTCAGGTCGGCGGGATGGGCTCCAGCAGGGCGACGCACTCCACGTGAGCGGTCATCGGAAAGGCATCGAAGCTCCGCAGGGCGGCCAGGCGGTAGCCGTTCCCACCGAATGCGGCGACGTCCCGCGCGAGGGCGGCGGGGTCGCAGGCGACATAGACGACCGCACGTGCTCCGGTGGCGGCGATCTGCTTGCTCACCGCAGGTCCCGCGCCGGCTCGCGGCGGGTCGAGGACCACGACGTCGGGACCGTCGCCGAGTTCGGCGATCAGCTCTGCCAGCCCCTGGGCGTCGACCTCCCCCTGCCACACCTCGGCCTGGGGCAGCGCGGCCAGGTTGGCATCGGCGGCCGCGCACGCGGCGGCATCGGCCTCCACGCAGACGACGCGGCCCCCGCGGCCCACGGCCGGGGCAAGGGCGCCACCGAACAGACCGGCGCCCGCGTACAGGTCGAGCACGGTGTCCCCCGTGCGCACCGCCGCGAAGCTCTCGACCGCGGCCACCAAGGCATCGGCCGCCGCCGGGTGGACCTGCCAGAAGCCGGTGCCCTCGACCTGCCAGTCGCGCCCGCCGGCCCGGCGTTCCGCGCGCGCCGTGGGCTCGGCGGGCACCTCGCTCCCGGGCGGCAGCACCCGGGTCGCCTGGGGGTGCCCGCGGCGGTCGAGCCGGGTGGTGGTGACGGCGCCGGTGGAATCGATCGCCACGTCGACGGCTCCGGCACCCGGCCAGCGGTGCCGCAGCACGGCCGAGGCGGCCGGCTCCGCGGTGATCGGACAGTCGTCCAGGACGACGACGTCGTGGGATCGGTGCCGGCGCAGTCCCGGCGCCCCCGACCGGTCGACGGCGAAGCGGGCCCGTGACCGCCAGCGCAGAGGCCCACCCGGCAGCTCCTCGACGGTCACGGCCACGTCGTGCAGGCCGGCCAGACGCGACAGCTGTTCGCGGACGACGGCGGCCTTGAGCCGGCGCTGTTCGTCCGGGGCTACGTGCTGCCAGTCGCAGCCGCCGCAGAGACCCGGCCCGCTGTACGGACAGGGTCGCGGCACCCGTCCCGGCGCCGGCGTCCGGATCTCGACGGCGTCGGCCCGGCAGTACCCGGGGTGGCGGTCCTCGGTGACCCGCACGAGCACCCGCTCGCCGGGGAGGGTGTGCCGCACGAAGACGACCCGACCCTCGTGGCGGGCGACGCAGTGACCCCCGTGCGCGACCGGGCCCACCGTCACCTCGAACTCGGCCCCGAGCCACCCCGGACCCGGGTCGGGGCGCGCGTCCCGACGGCCTCGCTGCGGGGACCCCCCGTGAGCTTGCGAGCGGCGAGGGGCAGCGGGGTCCTCAGCCATAGGGAGTGCCGCTGGGCTGGTCGTCGGTCAGTCCCCGGCGCAGGTCACCGGGCGCCGGTCCCCGCCCCAGGCCGTCGCCGTCGTCCCGGCCGACCGAGCTCTCCAACTGCCAGGGCACGGTGGTGATCATGACGCCCGGCTGGAACTGCAGGCGGGCTCGCAGCCGCAGCGCGCTCTGGTTGTGCAGGACGTTCTCCCACCAGTGGCCGACCACGTACTGGGGGACGAAGACGACGACGATCTCGCGGGGGCTGGATCGGCGGATGTCCTTCACGTACTCCACGACCGGCCGGGTGATCTCCCGGTAGGGCGACTCGAGCACGGTGAGCGGCACCGGCAGGTCGTAGCGCTCCCAGTCGGCCTGGAGGCCCCGGGTCTCGGCGTCGTCGACGTTGACCGTCAGCGCGGTCAGGTGGTCGGGGCGCGTGGCCCGGGCGAAGGCCAGCGCCCGCAGTGTCGGCTTGTGCACCTTGGACACCAGCACGATGGCGTGCACCTTGCTCGGCAGCATGCGCGCGTCGCTGTCCGGGACGAGCTGGGCCGCGACGTTGGAGTAGTGCCGGTTGATCGCCTTCATGAGCAGGAAGATCAGCGGCATCGCGACCAGGACGAGCCAGGCGCCGTGCAGGAACTTGGTGAGCACGATGATCACCAGAACGACGCTGGTGAGCGAGCCGCCCACGGTGTTGATCACCTGGGACCGTCGGGAGCGCCGGCGGATCGCCGGGTCGCGCTCGGTGCGCAGCAGCCGGTTCCAGTGCCGGACCATGCCCCACTGGCCGATGCTGAAGCTGGTGAAGACGCCGATGATGTAGAGCTGGATCAGGCGGGTGACGTCGGCCTGGAAGGCGACGATGAGCAGGACCGCGAAGCCGGCCAGGAGCAGGATCCCGTTGCTGTAGACGAGCTTGTCGCCGCGGGTGTGCAGCTGCCGGGGAAGGAAACGGTCCTGGGCCAGCACGGAGCCGAGCAGCGGGAAGCCGTTGAACGCCGTGTTGGCGGCGAGCACCAGGACGAGCGCCGTCGCCGCCTGGATGTAGAAGAAGCCGACCGAGTGGTCACCGCCGAAGATGGCCGCCGCCAGCTGGGCGATGACGGTGCGCTGGGGCACCGTCTGGCAGTCGCCGACGAATCCACCCAGGTCGCAGGTGTTGATCGGGTCGACGTACTTGACGTCGGCCCAGAGGGCCAGCGCCGTCACGCCGGTGAACATGGTGGCCGCCAGTCCGCCCATGAGCGCCAGCGTGGTGGCCGCGTTCCTGCTCTTGGGGGGCCGGAACGCGGGAACGCCGTTGGCGACCGCCTCGATGCCGGTCAGCGCCGTGGTGCCGGAGGCGAAGGCCCGCATCGCGAAGAAGACGAGCGCGAGGCCGGTCACCTGGGAGTACCCGGGTTCCGGCTGGATCGTGTAGTGGGCGCTCTCGGCCACCAGGGGTGCGTGGGTGAACAGCTCCCGGACGATCCCGGTGCCGATCATGATCAGGATGCCGGCCGCGAACAGGTAGGTGGGAACGGCGAAGGTCTTGCCCGACTCCCGCAGGCCGCGCAGGTTGGCCGCGGCGAGCAGCGCGACCAGCCCGACGGCGATGAGCACGCGGTGTGCGTTGAGCGCCGGGAAGGCCGAGATGATGTTGTCCGTGCCCGAGGAGACCGACACCGCCACGGTGAGCTCGTAGTCGACGAGCAGGGCGCTGGCGACCACGAGAGCGGGGAACTGCCCGTGGTTCCGCATGGCGACCTCGTAGTCACCGCCGCCGGAGGGGTAGGCGTGCACCACCTGCCGGTAGGAGAGCACCACCACGATCAGGAGTACGACGACGGCGGCGGCCAGCCACGGGGCCAGGTACAGGTACGCCGTCCCCCCGAGCGTCAGGATGATCAGGATCTCCTGGGTGGCGTAGGCCACCGACGAGAGCGCGTCGCTCGCGAAGATGGGCAGCGCCAGCCGCTTGGGCAGCAGCGACTCCCCGACCCGGTCGCTTCGGACCGGCCGGCCGAGGACCAGCCGTTTCGGAAGTTGTCCGAGATCGGACAGGGTCGGCACGGCGGCGATGGTACGGACGCAGCCGCTCGCATGACGTCCGCGGGGCGGCGCGTCCCGCCATGAGAGTGATCTCCGTTCGTGGCGGCGGCTGGCCGACCCCTGCCAGGTGTAGCTTCGCGCCCGGTGATGCGCGGGCGGACGGCGCCGGCGCGGACGGATCTCGCGGGAGTACTTCGTGCACGTGGTCGTGATGGGCTGCGGCCGCGTCGGCTCGGCCATCGCCCGTCG
>JAOPWH010000038.1 GCA_025965795.1 Blastococcus sp. | reverse complement strand
ACGTCCCCCGGGAGACCCTGACGGGCCGGGGGCTCAGCGCGCGGTGGGCGTGCTGACGGCGTCGGGGCCGCGGGTGGCCTCGTGCCAGAGGTCGGACTCGGCCTTTCCGCTCGAGCGCTTCCGGACGGCGGCCAGGGTACCGGCAGCGACGGCCAGCAGTGCCAACTTCTTCAGCACGCGGAGTGCCTCCTCGAGCTTCTCGGGCGACCGTGGGGACGGCGCCCGGGGTGGGGGAGCGGAGCAGGAGCTCCGGCACACGGTGGGCCTGGGAGGACTTGAACCTCCGGCCTCATCCTTATCAGGGATGCGCTCTAACCGTCTGAGCTACAGGCCCGTGAACCGAAGAGAGCCTACCTGGGAGGAAGACCCGACCGACCGAGGGGGGAAAGAGTGACGCCGAGGCCGGACCGAGGGTCCGGGCCGAGTGGGCCCGGAGGGTCCGCGCAGGCGTGGCTCAGCGGCTCAGCGCAGCAGGGGTACGGCTCCTGGCCGCGGTGCGATCCGGAGGATCGCAGTGTGATGGCCTAATCCCGCTCGGAGAGCGTGATCTCGAGTCCGCCGACGAGGTCGGAGCACATGTTGTAGATGAACGTGCCGACGGTGCACAGCGCGGTCATCAGCACGATGTTGATCGCCCCGATGACGGCCGCGCCGCCGAACACGACGCCGGGCGTGATCACGTCGCCGGCCGCCGCTGACCCGGACACGCTGCTCACCTGACCGAACAGGTCGTTGAGCGTCTTGAACACGCCCAGCCCGTTCAGCACGCCGTAGAGGATGCCGACGGCGACCATCCAGATGAAGAACAGCGCGATCGACAGGACGAGCGAGATCTTCAGCGCCGACCAGGTGTCGATGTGCCGGAGCTGCAGCCGCGCGCGCCGGGGACCGCGGCCACCGGCCTTGCCCCCCGACCCGCGCCCGGAACGGCCGGCCTTCTCGACGGCCGGCCGCTGGGTGCCGCGGGCATCCGCCGCGGCAGTCGCCCCGGTGACGGGGGCGGCTCCGGTCGGGGTGGTCTCCGAAGCAGGCCGGCCACCCGTCAGGCCGACCCCGGCATCCGTCGGCGTGCCGCCCTGGGACGCGGCCTGTGCACGCTGGGTGCCGGTACCGGGGATCGCCTGGGTGGCCGAGACGGGCGCGGCTGCGCCCTGGGCGCTGTCCTTCGACGCGGCACTGCCCCCGAGTGGGGACCCGCTGCGCACCGAACCCGGCGTCCGGTCGCTCATGCCACTCTCCCGTTCCCCAGCGGCTCTAGCCGCTCTTCCGAGACCGGGGACGGGAGGCAGCAGGTGGGCCGCGCCGGGTGCCGGTCAGTCAGTGCTGCTCAGCCTAGGCCGCGGGCTCGTCATTGTCCGTCGTACGGGCGATCGCCACGATGGACACGTCCTCCGGCAAGTTCATGAGCTTGACGCCCATGGTGGCGCGGTCCTTGTTGTGCCGGACCCCGTTCACCGGCGTGCGGATCACCCCACCGCTCGAGGTGATGGCGTACAGCTCGTCGCCCAGCGTCACGGCCAGCGCGCCCACGAGGGCACCCTTGCGGGCCTTCGGGTCGGCCGTCAGCACACCCTTGCCGCCGCGGCCCTGGTTCGGATAGTTCTCGATCCCGGTCCGCTTCGCGAAGCCGCGCTCGGTGGCGACGAGGACGTCCACGCCCTCCTGCACCACCATCATGGACAGCACCCGGTCGTCGTCGGACAGCGAGATGCCGCGGACGCCCTCGGTGGCCCGGCCCATCGGCCGCAGCGCGGTGTCGTCGGCGGTGAACCGGATCGACATCGCCTTGCGGGTGACCAGCAGCAGGTCCTGCTCGGACTCGATCAGCACCGCGCCGACCAGTTCGTCACCGTCGCGCAGGTTGACGGCGATCACGCCGCCCTGCCGCGGGGAGTCGAACTCGGTCAGCCGGGTCTTCTTGACCTGCCCACGCGCCGTGGCCAAGGCCAGGAACGGCGCGACCGAGTAGTCCTTGATCTGCATGACCTGGGCGATCTTCTCGTCGCCCTGGAAGGCCAGGATGTTCGCCACGTGCGCGCCGCGGGCGGTGCGGTTGGCCTCGGGCAGCTCGTAGGCCTTCGCGCGGTAGACCCGGCCCTTGTTCGTGAAGAACAGGATCCAGTCGTGGGTGGAGCCCACGAAGAAGTGGTCGACGATGTCGTCCTGCTTGAGCGCGGCCCCCATCACGCCCTTGCCGCCGCGGCGCTGCGAGCGGTAGAGGTCGGACTTCGTGCGCTTCGCGTACCCGGTGCGGGTGATGGTGACGACGACCTCCTCTTCCGCGATGAGGTCCTCCATCGAGACGTCACCCTCGTTGGCGACGAAATGCGTCAGGCGGTCGTCGCAGTACTTCTCTACGATCTCGGCCAGCTCGTCGAGGATGATCTGCCGCTGCCGCTCGGGGGAGGCGAGGATCGCCTCGAGGTCGGCGATGCGCAGCTCCAGCTCGGCCAGCTCGTCGAGGATCCGCTGCCGCTCCAGCGCCGCGAGCCGGCGCAGCTGCATGTCCAGGATGTGCGTCGCCTGGATCTCGTCGACGTCGAGCAGCTCCATCAGCCCGCCGCGGGCGGCGTCGGCGGACTCGCTGCTCCGGATGAGGGCGATGACGGCGTCGAGGTGGTCGAGGGCCTTGGCCAGGCCGCGCAGGATGTGCGCGCGCTCCTCGGCCTTGCGCAGGCGATAGCGCGTGCGCCGCTGGATGACCTCGATCTGGTGGGCGACGTAGAAGCGGATGAGCTCGTCCAGCCGCAGCGTCCGCGGGACGCCGTCGACGATGGAGAGCATGTTGCAGCCGAACGTCGTCTGCAGCTGGGTGTGCTTGTAGAGGTTGTTCAGCACGACCTTGGCGACGGCGTCGCGGCGCAGGGTGATGACCAGCCGGCGGCCGACACGGTCGCTGGACTCGTCGGCGATCTCGCTGATGCCCTGCAGCCGGCCTTCCTTGACCGCGTCGGCGATCGACTCGGCCAGGTTGTCGGGGTTCACCTGGTAGGGCAGCTCGGTGCAGACGAGCTGGACCCGGCCGCGGGCGTCCTCCTCGACGGTGACGACGGCCCGCATGCGCACCGAGCCACGGCCGGTTCGGTAGGCGTCCTCGATGCCCTCGCGGCCGACGATCAGGCCGTGGGTCGGGAAGTCGGGGCCCTTGATCCGCTCCATGCACGCGGTGAGCGCTTCCTCGGCCTCGGCGTCGGGGTGGTCGAGCATCCAGAAGACGGCAGCGGCCACCTCGCGCAGGTTGTGCGGCGGCATGTTGGTGGCCATGCCGACGGCGATGCCGGCCGAGCCGTTGAGCAGCAGGTTCGGGATGCGGCCGGGCAGGACCAGCGGCTCCTGGTTCTTGCCGTCGTAGTTGGGCTGGAAGTCGACGGTCTCCTCGTCGATGTTGGCCAGCATCTCCATGGCCAGCGGCGTGAGACGCGCCTCGGTGTACCGCATGGCCGCGGCCGGGTCGTTGCCCGGGGAGCCGAAGTTGCCCTGGCCGTCGACCAGCGGATAGCGCATCGACCATGGCTGGGCCAGCCGGACAAGGGCGTCGTAGAACGACGAGTCGCCGTGCGGGTGGTAGTTACCCAAGACCTCACCGACGACGCGCGCGCACTTGACGTAGCTGCGGTCGGGTCGGAAGCCCTGGTCGTACATCGCGTACAGCACGCGGCGGTGCACCGGCTTGAGGCCGTCGCGGACCTCCGGCAGGGCGCGGCCGACGATGACCGACATCGCGTAGTCGATGTAGCTGCGCTGCATCTCCTGCTGGAGGTCGACCGGCTCGACGCGGTCGCGGCTCGGGGTTTCCGTCACGGTTCAGATCTCCACGGTTCAGTGCGCTGTCGGAAAAGCGTTGGTCAGTACCTGAGCGGAGTGCCACGGCAGCGTTTTACGCGCCGTGGCCCTCCGCCGGTCACACGTCGAGGAAACGGACGTCCTTGGCGTTGCGGGTGATGAAGCTGCGGCGCGCCTCGACGTCCTCGCCCATGAGGACGCTGAACAGCTCGTCGGCGGTGGCGGCGTCCTCGAGCGTGACCTGCAGCAGGATCCGGGTCTCCGGGTCCATCGTGGTCTCCCACAGCTCCTTGGCGTTCATCTCGCCGAGGCCCTTGAAGCGCTGGATCGCGTCGTCCTTGATCTTGCGGCCGGCCTCGGCGCCGGCCTTGAGCACGGCTTCCTTCTCGCGGTCGGTGTAGACGTACTCGTCGCCGGCCTTGCCGCCCCACTTGATCTTGTACAGCGGCGGCTGGGCGAGGTAGACGTGGCCGGCCTCGACGAGCGGGCGCATGAAGCGGAACAGCAGCGTGAGCAGCAGGGTGCGGATGTGCTGGCCGTCGACGTCGGCGTCCGCCATCAGGATGATCTTGTGATAGCGCAGCTTCGACAGGTCGAACTCGTCGTGGATGCCCGTGCCGAAGGCGGTGATCATCGACTGGACCTCGTTGTTCTTGAGGACGCGGTCGATGCGTGCCTTCTCGACGTTGATGATCTTCCCGCGGATGGGCAGGATCGCCTGGAACATCGAGTCGCGGCCGGACTTGGCCGAGCCGCCGGCCGAGTCGCCCTCGACGATGTAGACCTCTGAGTTGCGCGGGTCGGTCGAGCGGCAGTCGGCCAGCTTGCCGGGCAGCGAGTTGTTGCTGAGCAGGTTCTTGCGGGCCAGCTTGCGGGCGTCCTGCGCCGCGCGCCGGGCGCGTGCCGCCGACGAGGCCTTGTTGATGATCATCTTGGCCTCGGTCGGGTTGGCCTCGAACCAGTGCCCGATCTGCTCGTTGCAGATCTTCTGGACGAAGCCCTTGACCTCGGTGTTGCCGAGCTTGGTCTTGGTCTGACCCTCGAACTGCGGGTCGCCGAGCTTCACCGAGACGATCGCGGCCAGGCCTTCACGGATGTCCTCACCCGTGAGCTTCTCGTCCTTGGCCTTGAAGAGCTTCTTCTCCTCGGCGTAGCGGTTGACGATCGAGGTCAGCGCCGCGCGGAAGCCCTCCTCGTGGGTGCCGCCCTCGTGCGTGTTGATGATGTTCGCGAACGTGTAGACCGACTCCGAGTAGGCCTCGGACCACTGCATGGCGACGTCGATCGACATGGCCATGTCGTTCTTGCCGGTGCCCTCCGCGGAGAAGCTGACGATCGACTTGTGGATCGGCGTCTTCTTGGCGTTGATGTGGGCGACGTAGTCGATCAGCCCGGCGTCGTACTTGTAGGTGACCTCGGTGGGCTTGAAGGCCGCAGCCTCGGTGCCGGCCTCGGGGGCGGCCTCGGCGAGGGTGATCTCCTCGGCCATGCCGGTCTCGGCCTTGCTCTGCCCGGGACGCTCGTCGCGCAGGATGATGGTGAGGCCCTTGTTGAGGAAGGCCATCTCCTGCAGCCGCCGGTTGATCGTGTCGAACGAGTAGTGCGTCGTCTCGAAGATGTCGTCGTCGGCCCAGAAGGTGACAGCCGACCCGCGCTTCTTCGTCGGCCCGACCTCCTCCAGGGGGCCGGGCTTGGCCAGCTCGTAGCGCTGGAACCACTCGGCTCCATCGCGCCAGACGTTCACCTCGAGCCGCTTGGACAGCGCGTTGACCACGGTGACGCCCACGCCGTGCAGACCACCCGAGACGCCGTAGCTCTTGCCGTCGAACTTCCCGCCCGCGTGCAGGACGGTCATGATCACTTCGAGGGTGGGGCGCTTCTCGACCGGGTGCATGTCCACCGGGAAGCCGCGCCCGTTGTCCTCGACCCGCACGCCGCCGTCGGCCAGCATGATGACCCGGACGGTGTCGCAGTACCCGGCCAGCGCCTCGTCGACCGCGTTGTCGACGACCTCCCACACCATGTGGTGCAGGCCGCGCTCACCGGTCGAGCCGATGTACATACCGGGGCGCTTGCGCACCGCCTCGAGCCCCTCGAGGACGGTGATGGAGCTGCCGGAGTAGGCGTTCTCGGTCAACGGTGCAGCGACCACGTGGGGCCTTCCTTTCGCGCAACCGGCGGCCCCCACCACGTGTTCGAGTCAGGGTGGAAATGAGCGCAGAACGGCGCTG
>JAOPWH010000024.1 GCA_025965795.1 Blastococcus sp. | reverse complement strand
GTCCGTCGCCGACCTCGGCTGCGCGGCCGGTACCGACACCGTCGCGCTGGCCCGGGCGGGCGTCTCGGTGGTCGCCGTCGACCGCGATCCGGTCGCACGGGAGCTCACCCGCTCGAACACCGCCGCGCTCGGGCTGTCCGGCGTCGAGGTGCGGGACGCCGACGTCGTCGAGCTGGTGGCGGCCGCCGAGGACGGCCGGGTGGCGGGGTGCGACGCCGCGGTGCTCGACCCGGCCCGCCGCGCGGGAGGTAGGCGGCAGCTGGACCCCGACCGCTGGTCCCCGCCCTGGTCGACCGTGACCGCGTTGCTCGACCGGGTCCCCGCCGCCGTCGTCAAGGTGGCACCGGGCCTGGACCACGACCGCGTGCCGGCGGGGGTCGAGGCCGAGTGGGTGTCCGTCGGCGGCTCGATCGTCGAGGCGCTGCTCTGGGGCCGCGGCAGCTCCGAGACCTGGCGGCGCGCGACGCTCGTCCGCGACGGCGTCGCCCTGGAGCTGACCGCCGACGCCGACCCCGGGCCCGCATCCGTCGGCCCGGTACGCGGATGGCTGCACGAGCCCGACCCGGCGATCATCCGGTCGGGACTGGTCTCCCTCGTCGCCGCGGAGAACGGCGCGACGCTGCTCGACCCGACGATCGCCTACACCAGCTCCGACGGGCCCGCCGGGAGCCCGTGGGTCAGCTCCTACCGGATCGACGAGGTCCTGCCGTTCAACCTCAAGAAGCTGAAGGCGCTGCTGCGGGCCAGGGGCGTGGGGCGGGTCGTGGTGAAGAAGCGGGGCTCGCCCCTCGAGCCCGAGGCCCTCGTCCGTCGGCTGAGAGGCCCGGGGAGCGCCTCGGCGGTGGTCGTGGTCACCCGTGTGGCCGGAGCGCCCACCGTGCTGGTCTGCGACGTCAGCGGCTGACGACCTCGATCGGGAGCGAGCTGTCCGCGCCCAGGTCCGGGGCCGACGGCGCGACCCCGGCCGCGACCAGTCGTGAGCCGAGCGCGGCCACCATCGCGCCGTTGTCGGTGCACAACCGGGGACTCGGCACCCGCAGCACGATGCCGGCCGCGGCGCACCGCTCCTCGGCGAGTGCGCGCAACCGCGAGTTGGCTGCCACCCCGCCGCCCAGGACCAGGTGGTCCACGCCGGAGTCCTTGCAGGCGCGTACCGCCTTGGCGGTGAGGACGTCGGCCACCGCCTCCTGGAACGAGGCGGCCACGTCGGCGATCGGCACCGGCTCCCCCGCCCTCTGCCTGGCCTCCACCCACCGGGCGACGGCGGTCTTCAGCCCGGAGAAGGAGAAGTCGTACGGCGCGTCCCGGGGTCCGGTCAGCCCGCGGGGAAAGCCGATCGCCGTCGGGTCGCCGTCCCGGGCGGCCTTGTCGATCGGGGGGCCGCCCGGGAACGGCAGACCCAGCACGCGGGCGACCTTGTCGAAGGCCTCCCCCGCCGCGTCGTCCACCGTGCGGCCCAGGGACTCGACCTCGCGGGCCAGGTCGGGCACGAGGAGCAGCGAGCTGTGCCCACCCGAGACCAGCAGCGCGATCGTGGGCTCGGCCAGGGGGCCGTGCTGCAGCTCGTCGACGGCCACGTGCGCGGCGAGGTGGTTGACGCCGTAGAGCGGCACGCCGAGCGCGAGGGCGTACGCCTTCGCCGCCGCAACGCCGACGAGCAGTGCGCCGGTGAGCCCCGGGCCGGAGGTCACGGCGACGGCGTCCACGTCGCCCGCCGTGACCCCCGCGTCGGCCAGCGCCCGGTGCACGGTGGGCACCATCGCCTCCAGGTGCGCGCGCGAGGCGATCTCCGGTACGACGCCGCCGAACCGCTCGTGCTCCTCCATCGAGGTCGCCAGGGCGTCGGCCAGCAGCGTCCGACCCCGGACCAGGCCGATGCCGGTCTCGTCGCAGGAGGTCTCGAACCCGAGGACCAGCGGCTCGCTCACGTCTTCTCCCGCTTCATGACGACGGCGTCCGCGCCGCTGGGCTGGTAGTAGCCGCGGCGCCGGCCGATCTCGGCGAAGCCGCGCCGCGCGTAGAGGCCCAGCGCCACCTCGTTCTCGGCGCGCACCTCCAGCAGGACCACGGGGCTGCGCCGGTCGGCCTCGGCCAGCAGCGCGTCGAGCAGCAACGAGCCGATGCCCTCGCCCTGGTGCCCCGCGGCCACCCCGAGCGTGGCCACGTGCGCCTCGTCGTCGTAGGCGATCAACCCCGCGTAGCCGACGATCGCCCGTCGCCCTCCGGCGTCCTCGTGCTCGGCCACCAGGTAGTGCCGGGTGTCGCGGTGGGCCAGCTCCTCGCGGTACATCGACCGCGTCCAGGTGTCGGGGGCGAAGAGCTCCTCCTCCAGCACCATCACCGCGTCCAGGTCGGCCACCGTCATGTCCCGCAGCCGCAGGCTCACTGCTGTGACACCGCCTTGATCGACGCCGGCGGAGTGGCGTCGGGGCGGCGCAGGTAGAGCGGGACCAGCGGCCCGGCGGACGACGGGTCGGCCAGCTGCGACGCGGCCGCGCGCAACAGCCCCGCCGTCGTCACGTCGGCGGGGGTGACAGGCGCATCCAGCCGATCGGCGAAGGCCGGGTCCCCCGTGAACGGGCCGACGTGCCGCAGGTCCGTGGGACGGACGACGGCCGGACCGTCGGTGCGGGTCCCGTCGGGGGCGTACGCCGCCCAGTAGACCTCCTTGCGGCGGGCGTCGGTCACCACCGTGCGCGCGCCGGAACCGATGGCGTCCAGTGAGCAGACGCCGAGGACAGGCAGCCCGAGCGCGTCGGCGAGCGCGGCGGCGGTGACCACACCCACGCGCAGTCCGGTGAAGGGGCCCGGCCCGAGCCCGACGACGATCGCGTCGAGCTCGGCCATCGCCAGGCCGGCGTCGGCGAGGACGCCCTGCACCGCCGGGCTGAGCAGCTCCGCGTGCTTCGTGCCCGACGCGACGGCTCGCTCGGCCAGCACGTCGGCGCCGGCGGCGGACGACCAGTGCGCCACGCCGGTGACCAGCGTGGGGGTGGCGGTGTCGAGAGCGAGGACGAGCACGACGGTCCACGTTACCCATCAGCGCCGGGGCCGGAGCAGATGGCCGGATGCGCACGGACCGGCCGCCGGCCCCTCTCCTGGTCGTCCGCCACCGCGGCCCTCCGTGCCGACCGCTCGGCTGAACGCCGCCGGGCGATACCGCCCTCGCGGCCGCGTGCCTGGTGGGCGGTGCCGTAGGCGCGCCGGCGCTGCGCGCGACGGGGTGGCCGCTGCCCGTTCGCGACCTGGTCGGCCGGCATCAGGCCGGATCGAGAGCCAGTTCGTAGATGATCTCGATGCCGTCCTCGTCGTCCCATTGCTCGCCGACCTCGACCAACCCCTCGGACAGCACGAGGTCGCGGGACGGCGCGTTGTCCGGGCCGACCGTGGCGCGGAACGTCGTCACCGCCGGCTCCTGGCGGGCGCGCTCGATCAGTGCCCGCAGCGCCGCCCGCGCGTATCCCTGACGCCGGTACTGCGGGTCGATCGAGTATCCGACCTCGACCATGCCGGTCTCGTCGGGCGGCCCGTGGTACCCCGCCCGGCCGACCGCCAGCCGGCGCCCGGGGTCCCACACGATCCCGGTGATCCACGTGGCGCTCGGTGGGTCCTCGTCGATCTGCACGGCCCGGATCCCCCACACGTGCCGGCACTCGTCCCCGGCGAGATACGGCGTCAGCGGCACCGGAGCGGTGCGGTTCGCCGTCGCCAGGTCGCCGTCGGCCAGCCCGCGGAGCGCCGCGGCGTCCAGCTGGAGGATCTCGATGGACGGCGTCATGCCGCCAGCCGCTCCTTCCAGCCCGGGCCGTGCGGTACGAGCACGGCGGTGCGGACGTCGTCGTCGCGCCGGTCCAGCCGCACCTCGAGGTGCTCGTCGGTCAACTGCTCGACCAGGCCCTGCCCCCACTCGACGACCGTGACCGAGTCCGCGACCGTCACGTCCAGGTCGAGGTCCTCGACGTCTGCCGCGCTGCCCAGCCGGTAGGCGTCGACGTGCACCAGCGGCAGCCGGCCGTCCCGGTGCACGCGCGCGATGACGAACGTCGGCGAGGTCACCGGCTCGCGGACGCCGAGCCCGGCCCCGATGCCCTGCGTCAGCGCCGTCTTCCCGGCGCCGAGCGGGCCGACGAGCACAACGAGGTCCCCCGGACGCAGCAGGTCCGACAGCGCGACGCCCAGCGCTCGGGTGTCCTCCGGGGTGGGAAGGACGTGCTGGCGCCTCACGACAGGCTGCCGGCGACGGCCGTCAGGTCGGCCAGCAGACCGGCCCGTGGTGCGCCCTTCGGCCCGAAGCGGATGGCCGCCGACGGGTGGTAGGTCGCCCACACGGTGCGACCGTCGAGCAGGTGCGGGCGGCCGCGCACCTGGCCGAGGACGGTGCGTGGGCCGAGGAACCACTTGGCCGCCGAGAGTCCCAGGGCGACGACGACGCGAGCGTCCAGCAGCTCCAGTTGCCGGCGCAGCCAGCCCGAGCATCGGGCGACCTCCGGCGACGTCGGCGTGCGGTTGCCGGGCGGGCGGCACTTCACGATGTTGAGCACCGCCCCCTCCGCCCGGTCGAGTCCGGCCTCACCGAGCAGCTGGTCGAGCAGCGCCCCCGAGCGGCCGACGAACGGCCGGCCGGTCTCGTCCTCGTTCGCGCCGGGCGCCTCCCCGAGCAGCACGAACCGTGCAGCACCGGAGGCGGGTAGGTCGCCGACGACGACGTGCTGCCGGGTGGCCGCCAGCTCGGGGCAGGCGACGCACGACCGGGCGACGGCCGCGAGGGTGTCCCAGTCGGGTGCCGCCGCGGCGACCCCGGCCACCTCGTCGGCGGCGGCGTCCAGCCGGGGCGGTCGGAGGGCGGCCACCTGGGCACCCTAACGAGGCGGTCGGAGGGCACACCGCGGGCCGCCTCCGAGTGGGCCCGTGGGCGGCGGACCGTGCACGTGGAAGCAGGCCCGGGAAGGGACGGCCGACATGACGGCATCCGGCGCACCGCGAGAGCTCGACATCTACGACATCGCTTTCCTCGCCGGCGGCCCCGCGCGTGTGGTGGACACGGCGGTCGTCGCGCTGCTGCGCACCCGCCGGCTCCGCCTGCAGTCGCCCGGTCACCTGGTCACCGCCGACCTGTCGCGCCGGCACCCGGTCGAGGCCGCCGTCCTCGACGCCGTCGGGCCTACGGGCCACCGCTCCGTCGACACCATCCGCCGGCGCGTGCTCGACGACGAACGGCTGCTCGAGGTCGAGCGACGGCTGCAGCCGGGTACCGGGGATCCGGAGGTGCGGCAGGTGGCAGTGGGCGGTCGGGAGCAGCTGACCGATCAGCGTCTGCGCGCGGAGATCTTCGACGTGCCGACCACGGCACTCGAGCCGGCGCGTCCCGGTCACCGGTCGCGGGGCATCGACCACAGTGACCCCCGGCTCGCCGCCTACCGCAGCGGAGGCGGCGCGGACAAGGCCGGCGTGGTCTTCGGTTTCCTCGGCGGCGGCCCGTGAGGTCAGGCCGTCGCGGGGCGAACCGGTAGGTCCGCGACCCGTCGCATCAGCCGGGACAGGGCGGCGCTCACCTCGGCCGGCTTCTCCAGCAGGACCATGTGCCCGGCCTCGGGGACGACGACGTGCTCGACATCGCCCTCACCGGCCCCGCCGAGCCCGTCGACGATCAGCTCGCTGTGCTCCTTGGGAATCATCTTGTCCCGGTCACCGGTGAGCACAAGGGTCGGGATCCGGCGCAGCGGTTCCAGGGAGCCCGTCTCGTCGAGGCCGGCGAGAGCGGGATAGAACTCGGCGATGACGTCGACCGGGGTGCCGGCGATCATGGCGTCGACGTAGTGGGTCAGCGCCGGATCGACGTGCGGCGAGGCGAAGGACAGCGACCGGGTGATGATCGAGACGAGATCCGCGGCCACCCAGCGGGTGCGCTCGGCGATCCCCGGACGACGGCGCATCGTCCAGGCCGCCACCGGGAGGAAGGCGGCCCGCACGCGGGTGAGCAGCTCGGGCAGGCCGAAGCTGAGGTCGGCCAGGTTGCCGCTCGACGTCGAGACCAGCGCGGCGGCGACCACCTTCGGCCCGAACAGGTCCGGCCGGCGCGCGGCCAGACCCATGATCGTCATCCCGCCCATGGAATGACCGACGAGGACGACCGGACCGCGCGGTGCCCTGGCCTCGATCACCGTGAGCAGGTCGGCGGCCAGCTGGTCGATGGTCGACCGCTCGGCCGCCCCGCGCCCCGAGGACCCGTGCCCGCGCTGGTCGTAGAACACCAGCCGGGCGTCGGGGCGGTGGCCGTTGGCGGTGGCGAGCTCCGCGGCGAGGGTGCGCCGCTGGAACGCCCAGGACGCCATCGACAGCGTGTACCCGTGCACGAAGACCACGGTGAGGGGCGCGTCGCGGGGCCCGATCTCCTCGACCGACAGCAGCACCCCGTCGTCGGCCTGGACGAGCGCCGTGCGGTCCGGCTGACGGGCTGCGGCGCCGAGCGGATCCTCCTCGCGCAGCTCGGCGGCGCTGATCGTGCCGCGCGGCGGGAGCGGCGACTCTCCGGCGGCCACCCGGCGGGCGGCGATCCGGCTGACGGTGACGCCGACCGCGGTGCCGGCGGCTGCCAGCCCGACGACGGCGCCGATGATGCCGGCGGTACGGCCACTGGGCAGATGGTGTCCCGGCTTCGATCCCGGCTTCGCGGGTTGGTGGGCCATCAGACGGCCCCCGCCGACCCGACGTAGCGGCGGGTGAACCGTCCCCCGATGCGGGTCACCAGCTCGTAGTGGATGGTGTCGATCGCGTCGGCCCAGGCCTGCGCCGTCGGCTCGCCGTCCGCACCCGGACCCCACAGGACGACCTCGTCGCCGGGCTGGACAGCAGCGTTCCCGACGTCCAGGACGAACTGGTCCATGCACACCCGCCCGGCGATGGTGCGCTGGGCGCCGCCGGCCAGCACCGGCGCGCGGTTGCCGGCGGCGCGGGGCACGCCGTCGGCGTAACCCACCGGCACCAGGGCCAGCGTGGTCTCCGTCTGCGGGGAGTAGGTGTGCCCGTAGGAGACGCCGACACCGGCCGGCACCCGCTTGGTGAGGGCGACGCTGGCGCGCACCGTCATCGCGGGGCGCAGGCCGTGCGTCGCGGCGTCCCCGCCGAGGGGATCGAGGCCGTAGAGGGCGATGCCCGGCCGGACGAGGTCGTACCAGGTCTCCGGCAGGGCGATGGTGGCCGCCGAGTTGGCCAGGTGCCGGCGCGCGTCGGTCAGGCCGGCCGCGCGGGCTATCGCGACGGCCTCCTCGAAGACCCGCACCTGGGCCGCGATCGTCGGATGGGTGGGCGCATCGGCATAGGCCATGTGACTCCACAGCCCGACCACGGTGATCTCGCCGTCGGCCTGCGCGCGGGCCGCGGCATCCACCAGGGCGGGCCACTCGACCGGCGTCGCACCCTCCCGGGACAGCCCGGTGTCGGCGCACAGGTGCACCCGCGCGGTCCGCCCGGTGGCCCGGGCGGCGGCCACCACTCCGTCCAGCGCCCACCCGGCGTTCACCGAGAGCTCGATGTCCGCGGTCAACGCGGCGGCGTAGTCGGCGCCGGGGGCGTGGAGCCAGGCGAGCACGGGGGCGGTGATCCCGGCTGCCCGCAGCGCGAGGGCCTCCTCCAGGACGGCGACGCCCAGGGCGTCGGCACCACCGGCGAGTACCGCCCGGGTCGCGGGGAGCAGTCCGTGCCCGTAACCGTCGGCCTTCACGACCGCCATCAGGGGGCGGCCGACCCGTTCGCGCAGCACCGCGGTGTTGGCGGCGATGGCGTCGAGGTCGACGACGACCTCCGCGCGGGAGGCTGAGGGGGTCACGGGGCCGAGTGTTCCAGGCGGCGTGCCCGACCCCCGCGCACCCGGTTGATCGCTTCCGGAAGCCGCCGCACCAGGTCGCCGGCCAGCAGCGGCCCGCCCTCGGCCGCCAGCTGTCCCGTCCGGCCGTGCAGGTGAGCCGCCACCGCCGCGGCCCGCGTCGCCGGCAGTCCGGTGGCCAGCAGCGCCCCGGTCATGCCGGAGAGCACGTCACCGGTGCCGGCCGTGGCCAGCCAGGGGGTACCGGTCGCGTTGACGAAGGCGGTGCCGTCCGGGCCGGCGACGACCGTCGCGTCGCCCTTGAGCAGGACCACGGCCCCGAGGTCGGCGGCGAGCCTTCGCGCCGCTCCGATCCGGTCGGGTCCGGGCTCGACCCCGAACCGGGCGAACTCGCGGTCGTGCGGGGTCAGGACCGTCGGCGCGTCCCGCTCCCGCAGCCGTGCCGGCTCCTGGGCCAGGAGGGTCAGCGCGTCCGCGTCGACGATCACCGGCAGGTCCGTGGCCAGCACCTCGGCGAGCACCGAGCGGGCCGCGTCGTCGGTACCCATGCCCGGGCCGACCACCCAGGCCTGCACCCGCCCCGCGTCGCGCGGCCGGCCCTCGGTGACGATCGCCTCCGGCCACGCCGCCCGCACCCCGTCGGCCGCCGTCCCCGCGTAGCGGACCAGCCCCGGCCGGGTGCGCAGCGCGGCCCCGGTGCAGAGCACCCCGGCACCGGGGTAGGTCGCCGAGCCGGCGACGATCCCCACCACACCCTGCGAGTACTTGTCGTCCCCGGCCGAGGGCGGATCGACGGCGACGGCGACGTCGGCGTCGGTGAGCTGGAACGCGTCCACTGGTCCGAGGTGGAGGCCGATGTCGACCAGGTGCACCTGACCGGCGTGCCCGCGCCCGTCGCCGACCACCAGCCCGGGCTTGACCGCCCCGAAGGTGACGGTGTGCATGGCGGCGAAGGCGACTCCGTCGACGGCGCCCGTGTCCGCGTCGATCCCGCTCGGCACGTCGACGGCCACGGTGACCGCCGCGCCGCCGGCCGCTGCCTCCGCGAGCCCGACGGCGGTGCCGCGCAGTCCGCCCCGACCGCCGATGCCGAGCATTCCGTCGAGCACCAGGTCGGCGCGCTCGACGACCGCAACGGCCTCGGCACGGTCGGACGGCAGCGTCCGACCACCCGCCCGGCGCAGCGCGCCCAGGCCGGCCGGGTGCGCGCGGTCGGGATCGAGCAGGACCGCGGTCACCCGGGCTCCCCGCCCGGCGAGCCGGGCGCCGGCGAAGAGTGCGTCGCCGCCGTTGTTGCCGGTTCCGACGAGCAGGGCGACCCGGCGTCCGTACACCTGGCCGAGCAGTCGCGTGGCCACGGTCGCCAGCCCTGCCGCTGCCCGCTGCATGAGGGCACCCTCCGGCAGACCCACGAGCAGGGGTTCCTCGGCCGCCCGGACCTCGGCGGCCGTGTACAGCCCGATCACGGTTCTTCCGCGAGGGCGAACCCCTCGGCGACGACGACCGCGGAGGCGATGCCGCCGTCGTGGCTGAGCGAGACGTGCCAGGACGAGACGCCGAGCTGGGCGGCGCGCCCGGCCACCGAGCCGCGCACCTCGAGGTGCGGGCGGCCGTGCTCGCCCACCATCACCTCGGCGTCGTGCCAGTGCAGGTCGCCGGGGGCACCGAGCGCCTTGGCGAGCGCCTCCTTCGCCGCGAAGCGGGCGGCCAGGGACTCTCCGGAGCGAGGCGACCCCGACGGCGTGTGCTGCTCGGCCGCGGTGAACAGCCGATCGCGCAGCCCCGGAGTGCGGCTGAGCGACTCGGCGAACCGTTCCACCGGAACCACGTCGATACCGACCCCGATGATCACCAGGTCAGTCTGCACCGAGCGTGCTGGAACGGCCCCTCTGCAGGGTCCCGCCACGAGCCTGCGAGCGGTGGGAGCAGAGGGGTCCTCTACTCGACGGTGACGGACTTGGCCAGGTTTCGCGGCTGGTCGACGTCCAGACCGCGGGTGTCGGCGATCTCGCAGGCGAGCACCTGCAGCGGCACGGTGGTGACCACGGGCGCGAGCAGGGTGGGCGTGCGCGGCACGCGGATCAGGTGGTCGGCGTACGGGACGACGTCCTCGTCGCCCTCCTCGGCGATCACGATCGTCCGGGCGCCGCGGGCGCGGACCTCCTGGATGTTCGAGACGACCTTGCCGTGGACGGACTCGCGGCTGCGGGGTGACGGGACCACCACCACCACCGGCGTGCCCTGGTCGATCAGCGCGATCGGCCCGTGCTTGAGCTCGCCGGCGGCGAAGCCCTCCGCGTGGATGTAGGCGAGCTCCTTGAGCTTCAGCGCGCCCTCGAGGGCCACGGGGAAGCCCACGTGCCGGCCGAGGAACAGGATGGTGTCGGCGTCGGCCAGCTCGCGGGCGAGCTCGCGCACCTCGTCCATGCCCGAGAGCACCTGGGCGACGGCGTCGGGCAGCCTGCGCAGGTCCGCGACGATCGCGGCGACCTCGTCCTCGTACTTGACGCCCCGCACCTGGGCCAGGAAGAGGCCGACGAGGTAGCACGCCACCACCTGGGTGAGGAATCCCTTGGTCGAGGCGACCGCCACTTCGGGACCGGCGTGCGTGTAGAGCACGGCGTCGGACTCCCGCGGGATCGTGGAGCCGTTGGCGTTGCAGATCGCCAGCACCCGCGCGTTCTGCTCCTTCGCGTGGCGCAGAGCCATGAGCGTGTCCATCGTCTCGCCGGACTGGCTGATCACCACGACCAGCGTCGAACGGTCCAGCACCGGGTCGCGGTAGCGGAACTCGCTGGCCACCTCGACCTCGACCGGGATGCGGGTCCAGTGCTCGATGGCGTACTTCGCGATCAACCCCGCGTGATAGGCGGTTCCGCAGGCGACGACGAAGATCTTGTCGATGTCGCGGAGCTCCTGGTCCGACAGCCGGACCTCGTCGAGCACCAGCTCCCCGTGGGAGCCGAGCCGGCCCAGCAGCGTGTCGGCGATGGCCTGCGGCTGCTCGGCGATCTCCTTGAGCATGAACCAGTCGTAACCGCCCTTCTCGGCGGCGGCGGCGTCCCAGTCGACGGTGTAGCCGCGGGGCTCGACGACCGAGCCGGTGAAGTCGGTGACGGTCAGCCCACGGTGCCGGTCGATCTCCACGACCTGGTCCTGCCCCAGCTCGCGGGCCTCCCGGGTGTGCGCGATGAAGGCCGCCACGTCGGAGCCGAGGAAATACTCAGCACTACCGTCGACGGCTTCTCCGATGCCGACGACCAGCGGGCTGCTGCGGCGGGCGGCCACCAGGGTGTCGGGCTCGAGTGCGGAGGTGGCGACGAGCGTGAATGCACCCTCGAGCCGCCGGCACACCGTGCGCATGGCCTCGGCCAGCCGGCTCTCCCCTGCGGGCGCGGCGGCGTAGGCGGCGGCCAGCAGGTGGGCGGCCACCTCGGTGTCGGTCTCGGAGCTGAATTCGATCCCGTTGGCCTCGCACTCGGCCCGCAGCGCCGCGAAGTTCTCGATGATGCCGTTGTGGATGACCGCGACCGAGCCGTCGGCGGACAGGTGGGGGTGCGCGTTGCGGTCGGTCGGACCGCCGTGGGTGGCCCACCGCGTGTGACCGATACCGATGGTCGCCGCCGGCAGCGGATGCTCGGCCAGCACCTTCTCCAGGTTGGCGAGCTTGCCCGCCTTCTTGGCCGCGGTCAGGGTGCCGTCAGCGACGACGGCGATGCCCGCGGAGTCGTAGCCCCGGTACTCGAGCCGGCGCAGGCCCTCCAGGACCACGTCCCGGGCATCCTGCGGACCGACGTATCCCACGATTCCGCACATTGGACCGAGGGTACCGGTGGAACACGCCGCCACCCTGCCCTTCTCACCGGTTGTGGGGAATGGCGTCGGGCTCAGTCGACGGCGGCGACGACCTCGGCCAGCCGCGCGGCGACCGAGTCGGCCTGCTCCTGACTGGGGGCCTCGACCATCACGCGCACGAGCTGCTCGGTGCCCGAGGGCCGCAGCAGCACCCGCCCCGCGTCCCCGAGCTCCGCCTCGACGGCATTCACCGCCTCGGCCACCTCGTCGCTCTCGGCTACGGCCAGCCGGTCCCGCACCGGCACGTTCACCAGGGTCTGCGGAAGGCGGCGGACGACGGCTGCGAGGTCGGCGAGGGAAGCGCCTGTCGCATGCATCCGCGCCAGCAGGGACAGGCCCGTCAGCAGTCCGTCGCCGGTGGTCGCATGGTCCAGGAAGACGAGATGTCCGCTCTGCTCGCCGCCGAGGCTCAGGTCGCCGGCACGCAGCGCCTCCAGCACGTAGCGGTCGCCGACGGCGGTGGTCTGCACGGCGATGCCGGCGTCCCGCATGGCGTGGTGGAAACCGAGGTTGCTCATGACCGTGGCGACCACGGTGTCGTCCTTGAGCGCGCCCCGCTCGTGCAGAGCCAGCGCGCAGACGGCGAGGATCGCGTCGCCGTCGACCACCTCGCCGTCGGCACTCACCGCCAGGCAACGGTCGGCGTCCCCGTCGTGGGCGATGCCGAGGTCGGCCCCGAAGTCGCGCACGGCCTCGGCGAGCGGGCCGAGGTGGGTCGACCCGACGCCGTCGTTGATGTTCCAGCCGTCGGGCTCGCAGCCGATGGCGTGCACGGTCGCCCCGGCGCGCCGGTAGACCTCGGGCGCGCTGGACGCGGCGGCCCCGTGGGCGCAGTCGACGACCACCCGCAGACCCGACAGGGGCTGCTCGAGAGTGCTCAGCACGTGGCCGATGTAGTCGTCGAGCGCGCCGGCGAGGTCGCGGACGCGACCGATGCCCGCCCCGGTCGGACGGTGGTCGACCGACGAGCCGCCGACCACCTGGTTCTCGATCTGGGCCTCCGCCGCGTCGGGCAGCTTGTGCCCGCCGCGGCTGAAGAGCTTGATGCCGTTGTCGGGCATCGGGTTGTGACTGGCCGAGATCATGACGCCGAGGTCGGCGCCGGTGGATCCGGTCAGATAGGCCAGCGCGGGGGTGGGCAGCACGCCTGCGCGCAGCACCTCAGCGCCGACGCTGGTCAGCCCCGCGACGACGGCGGCCTCGAGCATCTCCCCGCTCGCACGGGGATCACGACCGACGACCGCGACGGGACGCTCGGTCCCGTCGCGGTCGGCGAGCACTCCTGCGGCGGCGCGGGCCACCGACAGTGCCAGCTCCGGCGTGAGGTCGGCGTTGGCCAGACCCCGGACGCCGTCGGTGCCGAACAGCCGACCCAACGGAGGGCGTCCGGTCAGCGCTTGGAGTACTGGGGCGCCTTGCGGGCCTTCTTGAGTCCGTACTTCTTGCGCTCCGTGGCGCGGGGGTCACGGGTCAGGAAGCCGGCCTTCTTCAGCGCCGGGCGGTCGTCGGGGTCGATCTCGATGAGGGCGCGGGCGATGCCGAGGCGGAGCGCGCCGGCCTGGCCGCTGATGCCGCCACCGTGGAGCAGCCCCACGACGTCGTACTGCTCGCCCTTCTCCAGGATCACGAACGGCTCACGGATGAGCTGCTGGTGCACCTTGTTCGGGAAGTAGTCCTCGATGGTGCGGCCGTTGAGCTTGAACTGGCCGGTGCCGGGGAGCAGCCGCACGCGGACGATGGCCTCCTTGCGGCGACCGACGGTCTGGATGGGACGCCCGTCGGCGTCGGTCACGGTCGCGCTGGTCACTGGGCCACCTGCTTGATCTCGAAGGACTGGGGCTGCTGCGCAGCGTGGGGGTGCTCGGGGCCGGCATAGACCTTGAGCTTGGAGAGCATCTGCCGACCGAGCGTGTTGTGCGGCAGCATGCCCTTGACCGCACGCTCGACCACGCGGTCGGGGTGGGTGCGCAGCTGGTCGCCCACGTTGATGGTCGTGAGGCCGCCCGGGTGACCGGAGTGCCGGTAGGCGACCTTCTTCTCCCGCTTCTGACCGGTCAGGGCGATCTTGCCGGCGTTGACGATGACGACGAAGTCGCCGACGTCCACGTGCGGCGCGAACTGGGGCTTGTGCTTGCCGCGGAGCAGGATCGCGGTCTGGGTGGCCAGTCGACCGAGCACCACGTCGGTGGCGTCGATGACATGCCACGTCCGGGCGATCTCGCCGGGCTTGGGTGAGTACGTGCGCACGGCGCTCGTGTCCTCCGTCAGTGTCGGGAAGGCTGGTGGGTTCGCCTCACCGAGCACGGGAGACGGAGCAGCACGCGCGGCACCAGCCGGCTCACGCGCCAGCCGATCACGATACCAGCCTGCGAGAACAGGCCCGCCCCCGCTCAGACGACCTCGCGCAGATGTCCCGTCTCGACGTCGTAGACGGTTCCGCGGACCTCGCGGGAGAGCAGGTAGGGGCTCTCCCGGAGCAACCGCATCGACTCCCGGACGTCGTCGTCCACGTCGGTGAAGGCGCGCGCCGCCCACGGCGGCCGCCGTCCGGTGGCCTGCTCGACCATGTCGGCGAAGCTCACGTCGTCGGTGGCCTGCATGCCGCACTCGGTGTGGTGCACCAGGACGATCTCGCGGGTCCCGAGCACGTGCTGGGAGATGGTGAGCGAGCGGATGGTGTCCTCGGTGATGACACCGCCGGCGTTGCGGATGACGTGCGCGTCGCCGATCTCCAGGCCGAGCATGCCGAACAGGGGCATCCGGGAGTCCATGCAGGCGACCACGGCGACCTTGCGCGCCGGGCGGACCGGCTTGCTGCCGGGGAACCGCCGCGCCCACTCCTCGTTCGCCGCGAGCATCCGGTCGATCTCGGCCACACGTCCTCCTTCGTCCCACCGTCGTCCGCCTGGACCCTAGCTCGGGACGTCGTCGTACCGATCGGACAGGATGAGCGGCGTGCGCACGGTCGAGGAACACCAGGCAGCGGTCGCCGCGCTGCTGCCGCCCCTGCCCGAGGAGGACGTCGCCCTGTCGCAGGCGCACGGCCGGGTGCTCGTCCGCGACGTGACGGCGCGGGTGGCCCTGCCCGGCTTCGACAACTCGGCGATGGACGGTTACGCCGCCCGCTGGGCCGAGGTCGCGCCGGCCGCGGAGCAGCCGGTCCGCCTGCCGGTGGCCGAGGACATCCCGGCCGGCCGTACCGACGTGGTCCCCCTGGCGCCGGGCACGGTGCACCGGATCATGACCGGGGCACCCCTGCCGCCCGGTGCCGACGTCGTCATCCCCGTGGAGCTGACCGACGCCGGCACCGAGGTGGTGGAGATCCGGGGGGTGCTCCCCCTCGGCAGCCACCTGCGGGCGGCGGGAGAGGACATCGCCGCCGGAGCCGTCGCGCTGTGGGCCGGTAGCCCCCTGGGCGCGGCGCAACTGGGACTGGCCGCGGCGGTCGGGCTGACCAGCGTGCCGGTCAGCCGGAGGCCGCGGGTCCTGGTGCTGTCGACCGGCAGCGAGCTGGTCGCTCCCGGCCGGCCGCTGCTCCCCGGCCAGATCTACGAGTCCAACTCCGCACTCCTGGCCGCGGCCGTCGAGGAGGCGGGCGGCGAGGCGCGGCGGCTGCACTTCGTGCCCGACGACGTCGACGAGTTCCTCACCACCGTGCGGGCGGAGCTGGCCGGCGCGGACCTGCTGATCACCAGTGGCGGCGTCAGCGCCGGCGCCTACGAGGTGGTGAAGGACGCGTTCGCCGGCCTGGGCACCGTCGACTTCCTCAAGGTCGCCATGCAGCCGGGGGGCCCGCAGGGCGCCGGCACCATCGACGGCGTGCCGGTGGTCACCCTGCCCGGCAACCCGGTGAGCGCCTTCGTCTCCTTCGAGGTCTTCGTCCGGCCGGCGCTGCGCCGCGCGCTCGGCCACGCCTCCCCCGCCCGGCTGCACGTACCCGCTCAGCTCGCCGGACCGCTGCGCTCCCCCGCCGGCCGCCGCCAGTTCCTGCGTGGCCGCTACGACGGCGGGCAGGTCTCCCAGGTCGGCGGGCCGGGCTCGCACCTGGTCGCCCACCTCGCACGGGCCAACTGCCTGGTGGTCGTGCCCGAGCAGGTCACCGAACTGCCCGCCGGCGCCGAGGTCGACGTGGTGCTGATCGAAGGAGCCCTGCAATGACCGAACCGCGCCTCACCCACGTCGACGAGACCGGTGCCGCCCGCATGGTCGACGTCAGCGCCAAGCCGGTGACCGCCCGGGTGGCCACGGCCGCCGGCCGGGTGCTGGTGAGCCCCGAGGTGGTCGCCCTGCTCCGCGGGGCGGGGGTGCCCAAGGGCGACGCGGTGGCGGTGGCCCGCATCGCCGGCATCGCCGGGGCGAAGCGGACGCCGGATCTCGTTCCGCTCTGCCATCCGATCGCGCTGCACGGCGTCACCGTCGACCTGGAAATCACCGACGAGGCCGTGGAGATCACCGCGACCGCGCGCACGGCCGACCGCACGGGAGTGGAGATGGAGGCGCTGACCTCCGTCGCGGTCGCCGGGCTGACGATGATCGACATGGTCAAGGCGGTCGACCCCCGGGCATCGATCACCGACGTGCGGCTGCTGACCAAGTCCGGCGGCAAGAGCGGGGACTGGAGCCGATGAGCACCGAGCTGCCGGGCGACGCCCGCGGGCTGGTGGTCACGGCGTCCAACCGCGCCGCCGCGGGCGTCTACGAGGACCGCAGCGGCCAGGCGCTCGCCGCAGGCCTCCGGGAGCTCGGCTTCGCGGTCGAGGGGCCGCACGTTCGGCCGGACGACGTCGACGAACTGGAAGCGGTGCTGCGCAACGGGGTGGACCTCGGGTTCGACGTCGTGCTGACCACGGGTGGCACGGGTCTGTCGCCGACCGACGTCACCCCCGAGGCGACGCGGAACGTGCTCGAGCGGGAAGCACCCGGGATCGCCGAGGCGATCCGCCGGTACGGAGAGCCGCAGGTGCCCACCTCCGTCCTCTCCCGGGGGCTGGCCGGTATCGCGGGCCGCACGTTGATCGTGAACCTGCCCGGCTCGACCGGCGGCGTCCGGGACGCGCTGGCGGTCCTGGGCCCACTGCTCCCGCACATCGTGAGTCAGCTCCGCGGGGGGGATCACGCACGCCCGTAGGCGGGACGGGGTGCTCAGTCCGCTGACGTGGCCTGCGCCCGATCGATGGGCTCGGACGTGGGCACCGACTGGCTGACCTCCCGCACGGTCGTCACCCGCGCCAGCATCGACGGGGTCGGAGACTGCGACTTCCTCGACGACGTCGCTCGTCGAACCGCAGCGCCCCGTCCGGTGCGGTGTGGTCACGGGCACGGCATGCTGGTGAGCGTGATCGGCAGGCTCGAGAAGACGGTCTTCGACTGTCCGGACCCGAGGGCGCTCGCCGCGTTCTACGCCAGGATGCTGGGGATGCAGGTCAACGAGGACGACGGCGACTGGGTGGTCATCGGCCGGGACGTCGGATGGCGGGAACTCGCCTTCCAGCGCGCGACCCCGTACCTGCCCCCGGTCTGGCCCGATCCCGGACATCCCCAGCAGCTGCACGTCGACATCCGCGTCGAGGACGTCGACGCGGCGGAGCGCGCCGCGGTGGCGCTCGGCGCGACCAGGCTGCACGACGCGCACGACCAGGGCTTCCGGGTCTTCGCCGACCCGGCGGGCCACCCCTTCTGCCTGGTCTTCTGATCAGTCCGGCAGGACGATCCGGTCCTGGCGGGTGTACACGTTGCAGCCGTCGCCGCGCAGGAAGCCGACCAGGGTGATGCCCACCTCCCGGGCCAGCTCCACCGCCAGGGACGACGGCGCCGACACCGCCGCCAGGATCGGGATCCCGGCCATCGCCGCCTTCTGGGTGAGCTCGAAGCTGGTCCGCCCGCTCACCATGAGCACGGCGCCGGACAGCGGCAGGCGGCCCTCGCGCACGCCGTCGCCGATCACCTTGTCCACGGCGTTGTGCCGGCCCACGTCCTCCCGGAGGGCGACCAGGTCCCCGGCGGCCGTGAAGAGGCCGGCGGCGTGCAGCCCGCCGGTCTTCTCGAACACCTCCTGCTCGGCGCGCAGCCGGTCCGGGAGGCCCAGCAGCACGTCCAGGGGCAGGCGGACGGCGTCGGCCGCGACGTCGAAGGTGGTCTTCGTGCGGATGGCGTCGATGCTGGCCTTGCCGCACACGCCGCAGGAGCTGGACGTGTAGAAGTTCCGGTCCAGCGCGGTGTCCGGCGCCTCCACGCCCGGGGCCAGGTCGACGTCGACGACGTTGTAGGTGTTGCGGCCGTCGGCATCCACCGAGTCGCAGTAGCGCAGGGCGGCGACGTGCTGAGGTCCGGTGATCACGCCTTCGGTGGCGAGGAAGCCGTGCACCAGGTCGAAGTCGTGGCCCGGGGTGCGCATCGTCACCGCGAGCGGCGTTCCGTTGAGCCGGATCTCGAGGGGCTCCTCGGCCGCGACGGTATCCGGTCGCGTCGTGCGGTGCGGCCCGCGGATCCGCAGTACCGGTGTCCTGCTGGTGACTCGTCCCACGGACGACGACGGTACCCACTCGTGACGATTACGGTCTGTGCGTGTCCCCGCTACCGCCGTACACGGCCGTCGTCCTCGCCGGCGGACGCGCCGCGCGCCTGGGTGGTCAGGCGAAACCGCAGCTCGTGGTGGGCGGCCGCGCGATGCTGGCGACGGTGCTGGAGGCGGTTTCCGACGCCGCCGACCGGGTGGTGGTGGGGCCGGACCAGCCCGTTCCGCCCGACGTCCTCCTGGTGCGTGAGCACCCGCCCGGTGGCGGGCCGGTCGCCGCGCTCCGGGCCGGGCTCGCGGAGGTGGACACCGACGTCGTCGCCGTCCTCGCCGGTGACCTGCCGTTCCTCACCGCCCGCCTGATCGCGGATCTGCGGACCCGGCTCGCGAAGGACGGCGTGCTCGTCCTCGACGAGAGCGGTCGGGAACAGCTGCTGCTCGGGGTCTGGCGGACGGCGCCGCTCCGGGCCGCGGTCGCCGCGGTCGCGCAGCCGACCAGCATGCGCAAGGTGCTCTCGCCGCTGTCGGCCGACCGGTGGCGGCCCGACGTCCCGGCCGGAACACCCCCGCCGTGGCTGGACTGCGACACCCCCGCCGACCTCGCCCGCGCCCGGCAGGTAGCCCGCGACCTGGCGGGGTAGGACACCCCCATGCGCGTCGTCGTCGCCGGTGCCCACGGCCAGATCGCCCGTCGGCTCGGCCGTCTCCTGTCCGGACGCGGCGACACCGTCGTCGGGATCGTGCGCAACCCCGGTCACCGGGCCGATCTCGAGGCCGACGGGGTCCAGCCGGTGGTGCTCGACCTGGAGTCCGCCTCCGCCGACGAGGTGGCCGACCTCCTGCGGGGCGCCGACGCCGTCGTCTTCGCCGCCGGGGCCGGTCCGGGCAGCGGCGCCGCCCGCAAGGACACCGTCGACCGGGGCGCCGCGGTGCTGCTCGGCGACGCAGCCGAGCGTGCCGGCGTGCGCAGCTACGTGCTCGTGTCGTCCATGGGAGCCGACGCGGTGGCCGACGGTGGCACGCCGCCGGACATGGACGACGTCTTCGTCGCCTACCTGCGGGCCAAGCTGGCCGCCGAGCAGGACCTGCTCGGCCGTCCCGGTCTGGCGACGACGGTGCTCAGACCGGGCGGACTCACCGACGACCCCGGGACCGGACGGGTCACCCTGGCCCGCCACGTCGACCGCGGGGCGGTGCCGCGCGACGACGTGGCAGAGGTCCTGCTCGCACTCCTGGACGCACCGAGAGACGGCGCGGTGCTCGAAGTGGTCAGCGGTTCGACCCCGATCGGGGAGGCGGTCGCCGCGGCGCCCTGACGCGGCGTGGTAGACCTGCGCCATGCGCGTCGTCATCGCGGGTGCACACGGTCGCGTGGCCCGCCGCCTCGGTCGCCTGCTGTCCGAGCGCGGCGACTCCGTCATCGGCATCATCCGGACAGCAGAGCAGGAGACGGACCTGCACGCCGACGGTGTCGAACCCGTGGTCCTCGACCTCGAGCGGACCACCGTCGACGATCTGGCCTCGGTCGTCGTCGTCGCCGACGCCGTGGTGTTCGCCGCCGGCGCGCCACCGGAGAGCGCACACCATCACAAGGACGCCGTCGACCGTGCGGCCGCGGTCCTGCTCGCCGACGCCGCCGAGCAGGCCGCCATCCGTCCGTACCTGATGATGTCCTCGATGGGCGTGGAGACCGTGGCCGACGGCCGGATCCCCGAGGGAGTGGACGACGAGTACCTCGAATACCTCCGCGCGAAGCTGGCCTCCGAGGAAGGCGTGTGGGCACGCCCGGCGGTCGACGTGACGATGCTCCGCCCCGGCCGGCTGACCGACGACCGGGGAACAGGGCTGGTCACCCTCGGCCGGCGCGCGCCGGAGGGCACGGTGTCCAGGGACGACGTCGCGGCCGTGATGATGCGCCTGCTGGACGAACCCCGTCCCGGCACCGTGCTGGAACTCGTCAGCGGCAGCACCCCGATCGACCAGGCCTTCGACGCACTCCCCCGCCCGGCCTCGATCTCCTGAGTCAGGCCCGCCGGGCGCGGGTGACGAGCGCCCGCGCGGCCAGGTCGCTGTCCTGTGGGTAGTCGACGCGGACCAGGGTGAGGCCTCCGGCCGGTGCGACCGGCACCTCGCTGGACCGCTCCGTGCGGGCGAGGAGTCCACCGGGCCACTCGGGCGGGCGGCGTCCCTCCCCCACGGCGGACAGCGCGCCCACGAGGCTGCGCACCATCGAGTGGCAGAAGGCGTCCGCCGAGGCGGCGATGGTGATCAGGTCGCCGGTTCGCGACACGTCGAGCGCCAGCAGCGTCCGGATCGTCGTGGCGCCCTCGCGGCGACGGCAGAACGCGGCGAAGTCCTGCTCGCCCAGCAGGAGACCGGCCGCGAGGGCCATGTCCGCGACGTTCAGGGTGCGCGGCCACCCCACGGTGTCCGCACGGCGCAGCGGCGGGGGCCCGGCCGGGTCGTCGGTCAGGCGGTAGACGTAGTGGCGGGCCAGGGCGCTGAAGCGGGCATCGAACTCCGGCGGGACCTCGACGACCGCCGGAACGGCGATGTCCGGTGCCAGGACGCCGCGCAGCCGGCGGACCAGCCGGGTGCCCTGCTCCTCCCAGAGCGCCCGGGGGACGTCGCAGTGCGCCACCTGGCCGGTGGCATGTACGCCGGCGTCGGTGCGACCGGCGACCGTGAGGGCGACATCGCAGCGCAGCACCATGGCCAGCGCCTGCTCGATCTCCCCCTGGACCGTCCGCATACCGGGCTGCCGCGCCCAGCCGTGCAGCGCCGTGCCGTCGTAGGCGACGTCCAGGCGGAGACGGACGAGCCCGCCACCGGGGTCGGTGGCGGGCTCGTTCGCGTCGTGCGGGCGGTTCAGCGGACTACTTGGGGTCGGGCGCGGCCTCGCCGCCAGGGGCCTGGCGGCCGGCGGTCGCGGCGTCGCCGAGCTCGGCCGCCTCGATCTCGGCGGCGGCCGCACGGGCCACCTCCGGGGAGAGGCTCGGGTCGTCGACGACAGCGGCGTTCTCCGCGATCGGCTCCGGGGTCACGTCGCCGTCGTCCTGACGCTCGCCGTCGGGGTTGTAGACGTCGGTGACGATCTCCTGCGCCTCGTCGAGGCCGTCGGCACCCTCGGTCACGGCCGGGGAGGTGTCCCCTCCGGGACCGGTGTCCTCACCGGTGCCCTCGGTGTCGGTGACCGTTGCGGGGGCGGGCTCGGTCACGTCGGCGGTGACCTCACCCGCAGCAGCGGCGCCTCCGGCGCCGGAGGCGAACCGGGTACCGCGGGCGCGCTCGGCCTCGCCGACGGCCTGCTGGCTCACGGTGAGGGCCTCGACCAGCTCGATGACCGCCATGGGGGCGTTGTCGCCCTTGCGCGGACCGATCTTGGTGATGCGGGTGTAGCCACCGGGCCGGTTCTCGTAGCGAGGACCGATCTCGGCGAACAGGTGGTGGACGACGTTCTTGTCCCGAATGGTGGTCATCACCTGACGACGGGCGTGCAGGTCACCGCGCTTGGCGAAGGTCACCAGCTTCTCGGCCAGCGGACGCAGCCGCTTCGCCTTCGCCTCGGTGGTGGTGATCCGGCCGTGCTCGAACAGCGAGGTGGCCATGTTGGCCAGCATCA
>JAOPWH010000085.1 GCA_025965795.1 Blastococcus sp. | reverse complement strand
GAGATGGCCACCGGCGACGCGCCGACCGAGCCGTTGATCTTCCTGAAGCCCTCCACCTCGGTGATCGGGCCCGGCGACGCCATCCGCATCCCGGCCGGCAGCACCAACGTGCACCACGAGGTCGAGCTCGCGGTGGTCATCGGCGCACGGGGCGCCCGCTCGGTCACCCCGGAGCAGGCGATGGCCAGCGTCTTCGGCTACACGATCGGCAACGACGTGACCGAGCGGGACATGCAGAAGGGCGACGGGCAGTGGACCCGCGCCAAGGGCTTCGACTCGTTCTGCCCGATCGGGCCGTGGATCGAGACCGACCTCGGGGGCCTCGGGCTGAACCCGGCCGACCTCGCGGTGAGCTGCACCGTCGACGGCGAGCCGCGTCAGCAGGGGCGGACCAGTCAGCTCATCTTCGGCGTCCCGACGCTGATCTCCTACATCTCGCAGGTCATGACCCTGCTGCCCGGCGACGTCGTGCTGACCGGCACCCCCTCGGGCGTCGGGCCGATCAGCCCGGGCCAGCGCGTCGACTGCACCGTCGAGGGCCTGGGCACGCTGACCAACAGCGTCACGGCCGCGGACGCCGTCTCGACGGCCGGCGGCGCCCGATGAGCGAGCCCGGAACCGTGCGCACGCGGTTCTGCCCCTCGCCGACCGGGCTGGTGCACGTCGGCCTGATGCGGACGGCGCTGTTCAACTGGGCGCACGCGCGGCACAACGGCGGCACGCTGGTCTTCCGGATCGAGGACACCGACGCCTCCCGCGACTCGGAGGAGTCCTACCGGCACCTGCTCGACAGCCTGCGCTGGCTGGGACTGGACTGGGACGAAGGCCCCGAGGTCGGCGGCCCGCACGGTCCCTACCGGCAGTCGGAACGGCACGACATCTACCGCGACGTGGCCGCCACGCTGCTGGCCGCAGGGCACGCCTACGAGTCGTTCTCGACCAACGAGGAGGTCGACACGCGTCGCCGTGCGGCCGGCCAGGATCCCAAGCTGGGCTACGACAACCACGACCGCTTCCTCACCGACGCGCAGAAGGCCGCGTTCCGCGACGAGGGCCGTTCGCCGGTCCTGCGGCTGCGCATGCCGGACGAGGACCTCGTCTGGACCGACCTCGTGCGGGGTGAGGTCCGCTTCGCGGCCGGCTCGGTGCCCGACTTCGTGCTCGTGCGCGGCAACGGCGTTCCGCTGTATCCGTTCGTGAACCCGGTGGACGACGCGCTGATGGGGATCACCGACGTGCTGCGCGGCGAGGATCTGCTCCCCTCGACGCCCCGGCAGCTGGCGCTCTACGCGGCGCTCACCGACACCGGCGTCGCCACGGTCACCCCCCGTTTCGGGCACCTGCCCCTGGTGACCGGCGAGGGCACCAAGAAGCTGTCCAAGCGGGACCCGACGTCCAACCTCGACCTCTACCGCGAGCGCGGCTTCCTGCCCGAGGGCCTGGTCAACTACCTGTCACTGCTCGGCTGGTCGATCGCTGACGACCGCGACGTGTTCTCCGTCGCGGAGCTGGTGGAGGCCTTCGACGTCACCCGGGTCAGCTCCAACCCGGCCCGCTTCGACCTGAAGAAGGCCGAGGCGATCAACGCCACCCACCTCCGCGAGCTGCCCGTCGAGGAGTTCGTCGCCCGGGTGGTGCCCTACCTCGCCGGCGCCGGACTGGTTCCCGACCCCCCGACCGCCGAGCAGGACCGCGTGCTGCGGGCGATCGCGCCGCTGGCCCAGGAGCGCATGATCGTCCTCGGCGAGGCCGTCGGTCTGCTCGGCTTCCTGTTCGTCGACGAGGTCGAGATCGATCCGGCCGCCGCCGAGAAGCAGCTGGCCGGGCCGGCCGCCGTCGAGGTGCTCGACGCGGCGACGACGGCGCTCTCCGGGCTCGACGACTGGACGACGCCGGCGCTCGAGGCCGCGCTCAAGGAGGCGCTGGTCGAGGGCCTCGGACTCAAGCCCCGCCTCGCCTTCGGGCCGGTGCGGGTGGCCATCAGCGGCCGGACGGTCTCCCCGCCGCTGTACGAGTCGATCGAGCTGCTCGGCCGGGAGCGGACCCTCCATCGCCTGGCCGCCGCCCGCACGGTCGCCGCAGGGTCTGCCGCGGGATGACAGGTTGGGGTGGCCCGCCGATCGAGGAGCCCTACACGGGTCCACCGCCGACACGACGTCCGCTTCCGGGCCAGTGGCCCCGCGCGCAGTTCCCGCCGTACCAGACCGGCCCGCACCAGACCCGTCCGTACCAGACCCATCCGCACCAGCCCGGCCCATGGCAGCCCGCGCCGTGGCAGGCCCCGCCCTGGCAGCAGGGGCGGCCACAACTCGCGGCCGGCGTCCGCTGGGCACCGCCTCCGGGAACGCCGCCGCACGACGTCCCCCGGCCCTTCCTGCTGGCGATGCGCGCACGGGACTGGGCATGGTGGCGGCCGCTGCTGGGGCTCGCGCTGCTCGCGGTCGTCTACGTGGTGGCCGTGACGGTCGTCGTCGTCCTCTCGCTGCTGACCGGGCTCACCCCCGACCTGGCCTTGCTCGACCTGGTCGACCCGATGGTCCTGCTCATCACGAACGTCACGCTGATCGTCGCCGTCCCCACCGTCTGGCTGGCCTGGGCGGTGGCCCACGGAATGCGTTCGGGCTGGTCGTCCTCGGTGCTGGCGCGGCTGCGGTGGCGACTGCTGCCGCGACTCGTCGCCCTGGCGCTGGTCACGCTCGGCACCGGCATCGTCGTGTCGGTGCTGGTCGGCTTCCTGACCGGGAACGACGAGGTGACGGGTCCCGTCGAGGGGTACGGCTGGCTGGTGGTGGTCGTGCTGCTCACCACGCCCCTGCAGTCGGCGGCCGAGGAGTACCTGTTCCGCGGCTACCTGAGCCAGACGATCGCCGGCTGGGTGCGGGTGCCCCGGGCCGGCGCGGTGCTGGCGGCGGTGATCACCGCGACGCTGTTCTCCCTCGCGCACGTACCCCCGGACTTCACCACCTTCCTCGACCGGTTCGCCTTCGGCCTGGCCGCCTCGGCGGTGGTGTGGCTGACCGGAGGACTCGAGGCGGCGATCGTCCTGCACGCGGTGAACAACGTGCTCGTCTTCCTCCTGGCCGGTGCCCTCGGGGACGGCGTGGCCACCGAGGAAGTGCCGCAGGGCGGCGCCGCGCTGTACCTCCTGATCAGCCTGGCGGCCATGGGCAGCTACGTCGCGGTGGTGGCGCGCTCCCGCCGCACGCTGCGGCCCGAGGTGCTCACCTCCGCCCTCGACCTGGGGGGTCCCGGCGCACGGCTGCCGGTGCCCGCGGCCTGACCCGCCGACCCCAGGGGGGTGCCACCCCGCCCGGATCCGTCGGGTATCGTCTCTCCCGGCGCCGCGAGGCACCGCCCATGGGGTATGGGGTAATTGGCAGCCCGACGGTTTCTGGTTCCGTTAGTCTAGGTTCGAGTCCTGGTACCCCAGCGAGGAAGCATCGGTTCCTGACGATGCGGATCCTCCAGCACCAGCAGTACAGCGATACGGCCCCGTCGTCTAGCGGCCCAGGACGCCGCCCTCTCACGGCGGTAGCGAGGGTTCGAATCCCTTCGGGGCTACCCGCAGAAGAGCCTCCGACCCCAGGTCGGGGGCTCTTCGCGTATCCCGGCCGTGCGCACCCCCGCCGGGTCTGCCGGGGGTGCCGTGGCAGAATGGCGACGTCCGGCCCCGTCGTCTAGCGGCCTAGGACGCCGCCCTCTCACGGCGGTAGCGAGGGTTCGAATCCCTTCGGGGCTACAGCAGCACGAGAGCCCCCGGCCCGTCCGGCCGGGGGCTCTCGTGGTCGGTGGGGCCGAGTGGCCCAAGATCAACGCTGGCGCTAGCGTCGGCTGCGTGAACCGGACGAGTCGTCGACTGGCCGACGGTCGGGAGATCCTCTACTTCGACCAGGAGCCCGTCCCGCGGGAGGCCGTCGACATCCGCGACCTCCCGCCCGTGGGCACCCGGTCGCAGCTGCGCTACGACGCCCTGCTCGACGAGTGGGTCGTCATCGCCTCCCACCGGCAGACCCGCACCTTCCTGCCGCCGGCCGACCAGTGCCCGCTCTGCCCGTCCCGCGACGGGCGGATCACCGAGATCCCCGACAGCGACTACGAGGTCGTCGTCTTCGAGAACCGGTTCCCGTCCCTGGCCACCGGCGTCGACCGGGACGTGCCGGCGACGGCCCCGGGAGCCCCCCTCGCCGAGCTGCGCCCGGGCTACGGGCGGTGCGAGGTCGTCTGCTTCACCAGTGACCACGACCGCGTCTTCGCCGAGCTCGGCGCCGAGCGGGCCCGCCTGGTCGTCGACGTCTGGGCGGAGCGCACGGCGGAGCTCAGCGCGCTGGACGGCATCGAGCAGGTGTACTGCTTCGAGAACCACGGCGAGGAGATCGGGGTGACGCTGTCCCATCCGCACGGGCAGATCTACGCCTACCCGTTCGTGACCCCGCGCGTGGAGAAGATCCTGCGGTCGGTGCAGCGCCACCGGGAGGACACCGGAGGCAACCTGTTCGCCGACGTCGTCGGCCCGGAGCGGTCCGGCCCGCGCGTGGTCACCGCCAACGAGCACTGGACGGCGTTCGTCCCGCCGGCCACCCGCTGGCCGTACGAGGTGCAGTTCTTCCCCGTGCGTCAGGTGCCCGACCTGCCCGCCCTCACCGACGAGGAGCGCGACGCCTTCGTCGAGGTCTACCTCGACGTGCTCGCCCGCTTCGCCCGGCGGATGGACACCCCCATGCCCTACATCGCGTCCTGGAACCAGGCCCCGGTCAACTCCGGCCGCGACGACTGGTGGCTGCACCTGCAGCTGTTCTCGCTTCGCCGCGCCCCCGGGAAGATGAAGTACCTGGCCGGCTCGGAGTCGGGCATGGGTGCGTTCATCACCGACACCAACCCGGAGGACGTCGCCGAGCAGCTGCGTGCGGTCGTGGTGGCGTGACGTCCGACGTCGACCTCGTCCGGAACGACGACGAGCTCGCCCGGAAGGCGGAGCACGCCTTCACCGAGCAGTTCGGGACCGCGCCGGAAGGCGTCTGGGCGGCGCCCGGCCGGGTCAACGTCATCGGCGAGCACACCGACTACAACGACGGCTACGTGCTGCCCGTGGCCCTGCCGCACACCACCCGGGCGGCGGTCGGCCGGCGCACCGACGGCCGGATCGCCCTCGCCTCGCTGCAGGGCGACGGGGAGGTCGTGGAGCTGGCCATCGCCGACCTGGCCCCCGGACGGCCGGGGGGTTGGGCCGGCTACCCGGCCGGCGTCGTCGAGGGCCTCCGGGACCGGCTCGCCGGGGGTGTCAGCGTGCTCGTGGACACCGACGTCCCGGTGGGCGCCGGCCTCTCGTCGTCGGCAGCCCTGACCTGCTCGGTCGCCCTCGCACTGAGCGACCTCGTCGCCCCCGAGCTGACCCGGAACGACCTCGTCGACCTGGCCCGCCGGTCCGAGAACGACTTCGTGGGCGCCCCGACCGGAACGCTCGACCAGTCCGCCTCGCTGTTGTGCACCGCCGGCCACGCGCTGTTCCTGGACACCCGCGAGCAGCGCACCGAGCAGGTGCCCCTGGACCTGGCCACCGCGGGACTGCAGCTGCTGGTGGTCGACACCGGCACCTCGCACACCCATGCCGACGGCGGCTACGGGGACCGGCGCCGGGAGTGCGAGGAGGCCGCCGCGCGGCTGGGGGTGCCGGCGCTGCGGGACGTCCCCGACGTCGCCGCGCTGGCGGCCCTCGACGACGGCGGCGACGGGGTGCTGCTCCGTCGCGCGCGGCACATCGTCACGGAGAACGCCCGCGTCCTCGAGGTGGTCGGCATCCTGCGCAGCGGGGAGGACCCGCGGGCGATCGGGCCGGTCCTGACCGCGGGCCACGTCTCGCTCCGCGACGACTTCCAGATCTCCACGGTGGAGCTCGACGCCTGCGTCGACGCGGCGGTCGCGGCGGGCGCGCACGGTGCCCGCATGGTGGGCGGCGGGTTCGGCGGCAGCGCCGTCCTGCTGGTCGACCGCGACCGTGCCGACGCGGTCGCCGACGCGGTGCGGGCCCGGTTCGCCAGCGAGGGCTATGCGGCCCCGCGGACCTTCGACGTGGTGCCCGCGGCCGGCGCGCGACGGATCGCCTGAGCTTCGGGGAGGAGCGTCGTGGAGCAGATCCTCGCCGCGGAGGAGACGCTGAGGCTGGACGCCTCGTTCGTCGACTACGGCCTGGTCGCCGTCTACTTCGCCGTCGTCCTGCTGATCGGCTTCGCCGCCCGCCGCCGGGTCTCCGACAGCCTCGACTTCTTCCTGTCCGGCCGGTCCCTGCCGGCCTGGGTCACCGGCCTCGCGTTCATCTCGGCCAACCTCGGCGCGGTCGAGATCGTCGGCATGTCGGCCAACGGCGCGCAGTTCGGCATGGCGACCATGCACTACTTCTGGATCGGCGCCGTTCCGGCCATGCTCTTCCTCGGCGTCGTCATGATGCCCTTCTACTACGGGTCGAAGGTCCGCAGCGTCCCGGAGTTCATGCGCCGCCGGTTCGGCACCGGCGCGCACCTGGTCAACGCCATCAGCTTCGCCGTGGCGCAGGTGCTCATCGCCGGGATCAACCTCTACCTGCTGGCGCACATCGTGCAGCTGCTGCTGGGCTGGCCGCTCTGGGTCTCGCTGATCATCGCCGCGATCGTGGTGCTCAGCTACATCACGCTCGGCGGACTGTCGGCGGCCATCTACAACGAGGTCCTGCAGTTCTTCGTCATCGTCGCGGCGTTGCTGCCGCTGACACTGATCGGGCTGTACCGGGTCGGCGGCGTCGGCGGCCTGGTCGACAAGGTCACCGGAGCGGGCGGCGAGGACATGCTGACGTCCTGGCCCGCGACCGATCTGACCGGCTTCCAGAGCCCGTTCTGGTCCGTGGTCGGAATCGTCTTCGGCCTCGGTTTCGTGCTCTCCTTCGGCTACTGGACGACGAACTTCGTCGAGGTGCAGCGGGCGATGGCGACGCACTCGATCTCCGCCGCCCGCTCGACCCCGATCATCGGGTCGTTCCCGAAGATGTTCGTGCCGTTCATCGTGGTCATCCCGGGCATCATCGCCACGGTCCTCGTGCCGGAGGTGGTCGAGGCCAAGGCCGCGGGAAACGCGGACTTCGACTACAACAACTCGATCCTGTACCTGATCCGCGACGTTCTCCCCAACGGCCTGCTCGGCGTTGCCCTCGCGGGCCTGCTCGCCGCGTTCATGGCCGGTATGGCGGCCAACATCTCGGCCTTCAACACCGTCTTGAGCTACGACCTGTGGCAGACGTACGTGAAGAAGGACGAGCCCGACCACTACTACCTGGTCGTCGGGCGGTGGGCGACGCTCGGCGCGACCGTCGTCGCCATCGGCACGGCGCTGATCGCCTCGGGCTACAGCAACCTGATGGACTACCTGCAGAGTCTCTTCGGGTTCTTCAACGCGCCGTTGTTCGCCACGTTCATCCTCGGCATGTTCTGGAAGCGGATGACGCCGACGGCCGGGTGGACGGGCCTGGTCTCCGGCACCCTCGCCGCGGTCACCGTCGCGCTGCTGAGCGAGGACGCGTTCGGGACGGTGTCGCTCGGGGTGATCCCGCTCGGCGGCCAGGGTGCGAGCTTCGTGGCGGCGGGCGCGGCCTTCGTCGTCGACATCGTGGTCAGCGTCCTCGTCACGTCGGTGACCCGGCCCAAACCGGCCGGCGAACTCGTCGGGCTGGTCTACTCCGAGACGCCGAGAGAGCAGCGCACCGACCCCGAGGCGCACCGGCTGCCGTGGTACCGCTCGCCGACGAAGATGGCCACGATCTCGCTCGTCATGGTCGTGGCCCTCAATGTCATCTTCCGATGAACGCTCGTCCCCATGAACGTCGCCGACCGCTGAGGAGCCACGGATGAGCGCCGAGAAGAAGCAGGTGGCGGGGGCCTTCGACGTCCGGAACGTGATCGCGGCCCTCATCGGGTTCTACGGCGTCGTGCTGGTCGTCCTGGGTGTGGTGGACAACGGCGAGGACGCGCTGAAGAAGACCGACGGGTTCAACGCCAATCTCTGGGTCGGCCTCGCCATGGTGGTGTTCGCCCTGGCATTCGCGCTGTGGTCACGCCTGCGCCCGATCGTCGTCGAGGTCCCCGAGAAGGAGTCGGCGGACTGACGGCTCAGGGCAGGACCGTGACCGGTACCCGCTGGACGAGGTTGTTGGCCATGCCCTGCCGGTTCCACTGCTGCTCGACCGGTTGGGTCTCGCCCGAGCCGTCGGTGGCCCGGGTCAGCAGCTCTGAGCGGCCGGGCCGCGCCGTCCAGTGGTAGGACCAGGCCCGCCACGCGAAGGGGTGGGCGGGGTCGGCGGGAGCCAGCACCGCGTCGCCCCAGCTCTCGCCGCCGTCCGTGCTCACCTCGACGCGGGTCACCGGTGCACGGCCTGACCAGGCCCGCCCGGTCAGCGGCACCTGTCCGGCGTGGACGAAGCGCTCCCGGGTCATGAAGTCGGGGAAGCCGGGTGGGGCGAGCAGTGCCCGGGGCCGGATGCGGGTGACGGGCTCACCGGGGTCGTCGGCGTCCACCTTGAGCCGATAGGCGGTCGCGTTCTGGTAGCCGGTGAACGGCTCGGTCAGCACGTCGATCCGCGTCAGCCACTTCACCTGCGCCATGCCGTACCAGCCGGGGACGACCAGCCGCAGCGGGGCACCGTGCTGGGGGAGGAGGGCCGCACCGTTCATGGCCCAGACCAGCAGCGCCTCGGGCCGCCGCGCCTCCGCCAGGGGCAGGCCGCGGGCGTAGTCCTGCTCGACCCCGCGCTCGATGCCGTGGTCGGCACCGGTGAAGGCCACGTCGACGGCGTCGGGGGAGATCCCGGCCTCGGCGAGCAGCGGGGCCAGGGGAGTGCCGGTCCACTCGGCCGTGCCCACCGCCTCGAGCAGCCAGGGCTGACTGACGGGGCGCGGTTCGTAGCGCGCCCGGCCGTTGCCGGCGCACTCCAGCAGTACGCGCGTGGTGACGGCCGGACGGCTCATGAGTTCGTCGAGGGTCAGGGCGAGCCGCCGGTCGACGGCGCCGCCGATCTCGAGACGCCACGTCGCCGGGTCGACGGCCGGGATGTCGAAGTGCGTCAGCACGTAGTGCAGCCCGGGCGGGGTCACGTCGTAGCGCAGCGCCTCGAGGGGCATGCCGTGGTTGCGGGTGGCCAGGGCGAGCTCGTCGAGTCCCACCCCCTCACCGCGCTCGGCGACGCGAGCGAGACCCAGGGACGCGGTGTCGGTGCTCATGGCAGCAGTGTGGCCCCGTACCGAGCAGGATCGGGACCTCTGCGTCAGCGTCCCGCGCGGGAGATGGCCGCGGCCGCGTCGAGCACCGCGCCGACCACCTCCGCGCCCGGGCGGCGGCCGAGCCGCTCCACCGGTCCGGAGATGGAGACCGCCCCCAGCACACCGCCGGAGGCGTCCCGCACCGGGGCAGACAGTGACGCGACGCCCGGCTCCCGCTCGGCAACGCTGTGCGCCCAGCCGCGCCGGCGCACGTCGAGCAGCGTCCGGGCGGTGAAGCTCGCTGCCGGCAGCAACCGGGTCACCTCCTCGGCGGGGGTGAAGGCAAGCAGTGCGTGCGCGGCGGAGCCCGCCGTCATCGGCAGGCGGGCGCCGACCGGCACGGTGTCGCGGAGCCCGCTGGTCCGTTCCGCGGCGGCCACGCAGACCCGGCTGGAGCCGTCGCGGACGTAGAACTGCGCGCTCTCGCCGGTGGCGTCGCGCAGCGCGACGAGGTGACGGACGGCGATCTCGCCGAGGTCGGGCGTGCCGCGGTTGAGCTCGGCCAGGGCGGGTCCGGGCGCCCATGACCCCTCCGGCGTGCGCCGCACCAGCCGGTGCCCCTCGAGGGCGACGGCGAGCCGATGGGCCGTCGCGCGGGGAAGGCCGGTGCGGACGACCAGCTCGGCGAGCGTGGCCGGCTCGTCGGCGACGGCATGCAGGATGGCTACTGCTTTGTCGAGGACCCCGACGGGGTTAGGCTGTCCCACACAGCAATACTCTCATCCCGCACAGTGAGACGCCAAGTCCGCGGGGTGGCCAGCGAGAGGATCCAGCCGTGCCGACGACCCTGGCCGAGAAGGTCTACGACGCCCACGTGGTGCGCAGCGCAGCGGGCGAGCCCGACCTGCTCTACATCGACCTGCACCTGGTGCACGAGGTCACCAGCCCGCAGGCCTTCGACGGCCTCCGGGCCGCGGGCCGCACCGTCCGCCGTCCCGACCTCACGATGGCGACCGAGGACCACAACGTCCCGACGCTGGACATCCTCAGCCCGATCGCCGACCCGGTGAGCCGGGCCCAGGTCGAGGCGCTGCGGAAGAACGCTGCCGAGTTCGGCATCCGGCTGGCCCCCATGGGCGACCGGGACCAGGGCATCGTGCACGTGATCGGCCCGCAGCTGGGACTGACCCAGCCCGGCATGACGATCGTCTGCGGGGACAGCCACACCTCCACGCACGGCGCCTTCGGAGCGCTCGCGGTCGGCATCGTGACCAGCGAGGTCGAGCACGTGCTCGCCACGCAGACGCTGCCGCAGTACCGGCCCAAGCAGATGTCGGTGACCGTTGACGGCGAGCTGCCGCCCGGCGTCTCGGCGAAGGACGTCATCCTCGCCGTGATCGCCGAGATCGGCACGAACGGGGCGCAGGGGCACGTCATCGAGTACCGCGGCCGCGCCATCGAGGCGCTCTCGATGGAGGCCCGCATGACGATCTGCAACATGTCGATCGAGGCGGGCGCCAAGGCCGGCCTGATCGCTCCGGACCAGACCACCTTCGACTTCCTGCAGGGGCGCCCGCACGCGCCGCAGGGCGCGGACTGGGACGCCGCGGTGGAGTACTGGTCGACCCTGCGCACCGACGAGGGCGCGGTGTTCGACCGGGAGGTGCGGCTCGACGCCTCGACGCTGACCCCCTACGTCACCTGGGGCACCAACCCCGGCCAGGGTCTGCCGATCGACGGGATCGTGCCCGACCCGGCCGACTTCGCCGACGAGGGCGAGCGCAGCGACGTCGAGCAGGCGCTGGCCTACATGGGGCTGGCGGCCGGCACCCCCCTGCGCGAGATCAAGGTGGACACCGTCTTCCTGGGCTCCTGCACGAACGGCCGCATCGAGGACCTGCGGGTCGCCGCCTCGCTGCTGCGCGGCAAGCACATCGATGCCGACACCCGGATGCTCGTCGTCCCGGGGTCGGTGGCGGTCAAGGCCCAGGCGGAGGCCGAGGGGCTCGACCGCGTGTTCCTCGACGCCGGTGCCGAGTGGCGCGGCGCCGGCTGTTCGATGTGCCTGGGCATGAACCCCGACCAGCTCAAGCCGGGGGAGCGCTCGGCGTCCACGAGCAACCGCAACTTCCAGGGCCGCCAGGGCAAGGGCGGGCGCACGCACCTGGTGTCGCCGTCGGTGGCCGCCGCCACCGCGCTGACCGGCAGGCTCACCGCCCCCGCCGACCTCGAGACCGTGCCGGCCACCCGCCCCACCACCCCGACCGGAGTCTGACGATGGACGCCTTCACCACCCACACGGGCACCGCCGCCCCGCTGCGCCGCAGCGCCGTCGACACCGACCAGATCATCCCGGCCGAGTACCTGAAGCGGATCACCCGCACCGGCTTCGAGGACGGCCTGTTCGTCGCCTGGCGCCGCAACGAGCCCGACTTCGTGCTCAACCGGCCCGAGTACGCGCAGGCGTCGGTCCTCGTCGCCGGTCCCGACTTCGGCACCGGTTCGTCCCGGGAGCACGCCTGCTGGGCGCTGCTCGACGGCGGCTTCCGCGTGGTCATCAGCTCGCGGTTCGCCGACATCTTCCGGAACAACTCGACGAAGTCCGGGCTGCTGACGGTCGCCCTGCCGCAGGCCGACGTCGAGGCGCTGTGGGCGGCGATCGAGGCCGACCCCGCCCTGCCGGTGACGGTCGACCTGCAGGCGAACGAGGTCCGCTACGGGGACACGACGGTGCCTTTCTCGATCGACGAGTACACCCGCTGGCGGCTGCTGGAGGGGCTGGACGACGTCGGCCTGACCGAGCGGAACATCCCCGCCATCGAGGCCTTCGAGGGTGCCCGTCCGGCCTGGCTGCCGAAGGCCCTGCCCGTTCCCTAAGGGTCCTCGGGGTCGAGATCGCGGTAGTAGTCGGCGAGCAGCGCACCGGGCCGTCCGCCCAGCACCCACACGCTGCCCTTGGCGCACGGCGGGAAGACCCGGGCGCCCCCGAGACGCACGCCCAGGCTCAGCAGCACCGACGGGATCGCGCCTCCCTGGCTGCAGATCACCGTCACCCCGGGCGTGGGCCGGGGCGCGAGCAGCCGCTCGACGAGGGCGATCCCGGCCTCCGGATCGTGCTCGAAACCCTCCTCACCCAGCTCGGGCGCCGGCCGGACGTCCAGGCCCAGGCGCTCGGCCAGCGGCTGGACGGTCTCCCGGCACCGGACCGGTGGCGCCGACATCAGCTCCACCGGCCCGAACTCCGGAAGGACGTCGGCCAGGCGCGCGGCCTGCCGTCGGCCGCGCCCGTCCAGCGGGCGGAGGTCGTCGGGCCCGTCCCAGTCCGAGCGGTCGCCGGCGCGGCCGTGCCGGACCAGCACCAGCGTCGGCATCGACGGGACGTCGTCGCGCAGGAGGTCGCCGACGACGTCCCGGTCGTGCTCGTGGGTGCACAGCGCCGCGGCGGCGGCCGGCGGGAGCCAGCGCAGCTCGTCGACCTCGTCGTTCGGCGTGAAGTCGCCCGCCACCGCCCGCATCACCCAGTAGTCGACCCGCTTGGTCCCCTCCGGGACGGGATAGCCGGTGCGGAGACTGCGGCGGCCGACGACGACCCCGAGGCCGGTCTCCTCCCGCACCTCGCGGGCGGCCGCGGTCAGCAGGTGCTCGCCCGGCTCGAGCTTGCCCTTCGGCAGCGACCAGTCGTCGTACTTCGGCCGGTGCACGACGGCCACTTCAGGCGCTGCGCCGTCCGGTCCGGGTCGCCACAGCAGGCCGCCGGCCGCCGGGATCAACCGGCCGCCGGCCTCACCCGGCTGACTCATCGATCCTGCGCAGCCGTTCGGCCTGGTAGTCGAGGTCCCCGCCGGCCGTCCACGCGCCGTCGCCGCCGAGCTCCCAGCACCGGACGCCGGGAGCCATGGCGGCGTCGAAGAGGTCGTCGAGCTCGCGGTGGGCGATCTCGTCGGAGACCCGGAGCAGCACCTCCACCCGGCGGTCGAGGTTGCGGTGCATGAGGTCCGCGCTCCCCAGCCACCATTCGGCCTCGCCGTCGTTGCAGAAGTTCATCGCCCGGGAGTGCTCGAGGAACCGGCCCACGACCGATCGCACCCGGATGCGTTCGGAGAGCCCCGCGACCCCGGGGCGCAGTGCGCAGATCCCGCGGATCAGCAGATCGACCTGGACCCCGGCGGCCGATGCCTCGTACAGGGCGTCGATGACCCGCTCGTCGACCAGCGAGTTCAGCTTGAACCTGATCCCGGCCGGGCGGCCCTCGCCGGCGTGCCGCGCCTCCCGGCGGATCTTCTCCACGAGACCGTTCCGGATCCCGTGCGGAGCGACCATCAGCGTGCGGTAGTTGGTCTGCCGCGAGTACCCGGTCAGCGTGTTGAACAGGTCGGTGAGGTCGGCACCGACGCGCGGGTCGGCGGTGAGGATGCCGAGATCCTCGTAGATCCGCGCCGTCTTCGGGTTGTAGTTGCCCGTGCCGATGTGGCAGTACCGGCGCAGCGCGCCGTGCTCGCGCCGCACCACCAGCGCCGTCTTGCAGTGCGTCTTCAAACCCACGAGCCCGTAGACGACGTGGCAGCCGGCCCGCTCCAGCGACCGGGCCCAGGTGATGTTGGCCTCCTCGTCGAACCGGGCCTTGATCTCCACCAGGACGACGACCTGCTTGCCGGCCTCGGCCGCCTGGATGAGCGCGGTGACGATCGGCGAGTCGCCCGAGGTGCGGTACAGCGTCTGCTTGATCGCCAGGACGTGCGGATCGGCAGCGGCCTGCTCGATGAAGCGCTGCACGCTCGTCGCGAACGAGTGGTACGGGTGGTGGAGCAGCACGTCGCCCTCGCGGAGGGTGGCGAAGACGCTCTTCGGCGACTCTCCGTCCGACAGCCGCGGATGGGTGGCCGGTACGAACGGGTCGTCCTTGAGCTCCGGCCGGTCGAGGTCGTAGAGCGCCAGCAGCGAGCCCAGGTCGAGCAGACCGGGCACCTGCAGCACGTCGCCCGGGCGCATCTCCATCTCCGACAGGAGGACCTCGAGGATCTGCGGATCCATGGTCTCGGTGACCTCGAGCCGGACGGCGGGACCGAACCGGCGGCGGGCGAGCTCGCGTTCCAGGGCCTGGAGGAGGTCCTCGTCGCGGTCCTCCTCCACCTCGACGTCGGCGTTGCGGGTGACGCGGAACAGGTGGTGGGAGATGACGTCGAGCCCGGGGAAGAGCTGCTGGAGGTGGGCGGCGATGAGGTCCTCGAGCGGAAGGAACGTCGCGGTGCCGTCGAGAGGGCCGACCGGGATGAACCGCGGCACGTTGTTGGGCACCTTCACCCGGGCGAAGTGGGCGACGCCGCTGTCGGGATCGCGCACGGAGACGGCGAGGTTCAGCGAGAGGCCGCTGATGTAGGGGAAGGGATGGGCGGGGTCCACCGCCAGCGGGGTGAGCACCGGGAACACCTGGTCGCGGAAGTACTCCCGGAGCCGCACGGTCGCGGCGTCGTCGAGGTCCTCCCAGTGCACGATGCGGATGCCCTTGCCCTCCAGCCGCGGCGCGACGTCCTGCAGGAAGACGTCGGCGTGCCGCTGGACCAGGTCCTGCGTGCGGGCGGTGACCAGCTCGAGCTGCTCGCGGATGGTCAGGCCGTCGGGGGACCGGACGGTGAGACCGGTGTTGTGCCGACGCTTCAGCCCGGCGATGCGCACCATGTAGAACTCGTCGAGGTTGCTGGCGAAGATCGCGAGGAACTTGACCCGCTCCAGCAGCGGGAGCGACTCGTCCTCTGCCAGTTCCAGGACTCGGGCGTTGAAGTCCAGCCAGGACAGCTCGCGGTTCAGGTAGCGATCGGCGGGCAGTCGGGACGCTCGGGTCGCGCTCTCGGGAGGCACGCGTCCATCGTGCCGCACGGGGTCGCTCAGGGCCGGGTGCGCGGCGGTCGGAGGCGATCGAGCAGGGCCGCGGTGCGCGGCCCGACGCCCAGCGCCTCCGCGGCGCACAGGTCCTCCTCCGTGTCGACGTCGCGCACCAGCCCCGGCCAGGCAGCGGGCCCTCCCGTCAGGAGGACGGCGCCGTCGGCGAGGTGCGCCGCCGCCGACCCCGTGCCGAAGCGGGGGCGCAGCTCGGTGCCGACGGCGGTGAGCAGCGTGGTGCCGGTGCCGTGCGCATCGGCGACGTAGCAGCGGGGCGCCGTCCGGGCGGCCGCGTCCAGCGCGGCGGCGAGCTCGTCCGGCCGCAGGGCCGGCAGGTCGGAGGAGAGCGCCGCCACGGCGGAGCCGCCCGCGCTGCGGGCACCGTGCTCGAGGGCCGGGTTCAGGCCGCGGTCCGGCTCGTCGGGCAGGGTCGGCACGCCGAGGCTCCGCGCGACGTCCGCGGCCGCCGGGTCGTCGGTGACGACGACGACGCTGTCCACCACGGCGCAGGCGGCCGCGGCGGCCACCGTGTCGGCGAGCAGGGCGAGCACCAGTGCGTCGTGCACCGACGCGTACTCCGGAATCCCCGGCAGCCGCGCCGTGACCGGGCGCAGCCGCGTCTTCGCCACCGCGAGACGCTTCGCCGGGACGACGACCGACCACCTGCGCACCCACCCATGTGAGCACACCGCGGCCAGGTCTCTCGGCGCGGTACGTCTCGTGGCCCCGCTGTCCCTCTATGCGGTGGTCAGGGACCCGGTGCGCTCCGGAGGGACCTGCAGGGTCGATCATGGGGAGGATCACACCGACGAGGTGCGTGCCGGCGGCGCGCGCCGGGGACCGGAAGGGGGCCCGTGGCGGAGACGACGCCCGCGGGAACCGCCGCAGTGGACGGCCGGGCACCGCGCCGGCCGCAGAAGTGGCGAACGCGACGGCCCATGACGGCGACCATGTGGATCTGCATCGCCGTCGTCTATCCGGTCTCGGCCCTGATGTTCCGCCTGCGCTACCGGCATGCCGAGCGCATACCGGCGACCGGGCCGGTCCTCGTGGTGGCCAACCACATCTCGATCCTCGATCCCCTCGCCTGTGCCCGGCTGGTCTTCGACAGCGGCCGGCTGCCGCACTTCCTGGCCAAGGAGTCGGTGTTCAAGGGCTTCGCGGGCACCCTGTTGCGCGGCGCGGGCCAGATCCCGGTCGCGCGTTACTCGTCGAACGCGCACGGGGCCCTGGACGCCGCCCGGGCCGACCTGGAGGCGGGCAACCTCATCGTCATCTACCCCGAGGGTTCCGTGACCCGCGACCCCGACTGGTGGCCGATGGAGGCCCGCAGCGGAGCGGCGCGGCTGGCGCTCACGACCGACGCCGTCGTCGTGCCCGTCGCCCAGTGGGGTGCGCAGCGCGTGCACGACTACCACCGGAACAAGCTCCGGCTGCGGTTGCGCGCCCCGGCCGACTACCTCGTCGGCGAACCGATCGACCTCGGTGACCTCCGGGCGCAGGTCCGCGCCGGGCGGACGCTCACCGGCGACCTTCTGCGGGAGACCACGGACCTCATGATGACCCGAGTGCGCGACCAGCTGGCCGAGCTGCGCGATGCGCCCGCGCCCGCGACGTTCTACCCACGCCCGGCGCGGGAGCTGCCCGGCGACGTCTCCGGAACCGCCGCGTGACGCGCGCCGCGGTGCTCGGCGCCGGCTCCTGGGGCACGACGTTCGCCAAGGTGCTCGCCGATGCCGGCTGCGACGTGACGCTGCACGCCCGCCGTCCCGAGCTGGCCAAGGCGATCACCGACGACGGCGAGAACCGCGACTACCTCCCCGGCATCCGGCTGCCCGACGCCGTCCGCGCGACCTCCGATCCCGGTGAGGCGCTGCTGGACGCTGTCATCGTCGTCCTCGCCGTCCCGTCGCAGTCGCTGCGGGAGAACCTGAGCGAGTGGGCCCCGCTGCTGCCCGCCGACGCCACGCTGCTGTCGCTCATGAAGGGCATCGAGCTCGGGACGACGAAGCGGATGAGCGAGGTCATCTGCGAGGTCACCGGCGCCGGACCTGACCGTGTCGCGGCGCTGTCGGGCCCGAACCTGGCGCGCGAGATCGCCGAGGAGCAGCCGGCCGCCACGGTGATCGCCTGCTCCGACACCGACCGCGCCGAGCTGCTCCAGGCCGCCTGTCACACCGCGTACTTCCGGCCGTACACCAATCCGGACGTCGTCGGCTGCGAGCTCGGCGGGGCGGTCAAGAACGTCATCGCGCTGGCCTGCGGGATCGCGGAGGGGCTCGGTTTCGGCGACAACACCCGCGCGTCCCTGATCACCCGCGGGCTCGCCGAGACCGCCCGCCTTGGCCTGGCCCTCGGCGCCGAGCCGACCACCTTCGCCGGCCTGGCCGGACTGGGTGACCTGGTGGCGACCTGCAGTTCGCGGCTGTCGCGCAACCGCACCTTCGGGGAGAAGCTCGGGCAGGGGATGTCGCTGGAGGAGGTGCAGAAGAGCACCCGCCAGACCGCCGAAGGGGTCAAGAGCTGCCGGTCGGTACTCGACCTGGCCCGCGCGCACGACATCTACGTGCCGATCACCGAGGCCGTCGTCCAGGTCTGCCACGAGGGCGAGTCCCCGGCGGGGATGGTGCGCGCCATGATGACGCGCGAGGCGAAGCCCGAGTGAGCGGACAGGGGCAGTGAGCTCCTCCGACTGGGGCGACGGCACGCGTTCGGTGCGGGCGGGGGAGGGGGCGCCGGTGCCCGGCGCGCCCCTTCGCCCGTCGCCGGTGTTCGCCGCGCCGTTCCACCTGGGCGACCTGCCGCCCCGGACCGGCGGCGCGGACGCCTACGCGCGGACCGAGCAGCCGACCCTGCGCGACTTCGAGGCCGCCGTCGGCGACCTCGACGGTGGGCGCTGCCTCTCCTTCGCCACCGGCATGGCCGCGATCAGCGCAGCCGTGCTGGCCTGCGTCGGTGCCGGTGACCGGATCGTGCTGCCGTCGGACGGCTACTACACGACCCGCCTGCTGGCCGCCGACGAGCTGGAGCGGTTCGGCGTGCGGGTCGACTACGTGGCCACGACGGAGATCGAGGCGGTGGCCGCCGCCGGAGGCCTCGAGGGGGCCCGGCTGGTCCTCCTGGAGACGCCGAGCAATCCGCAGCTGGACGTCTGCGACATCGCCGTCGTCGCGCGAGCCGCCCGGGCGGCCGGGGCGCTGCTGGCCGTGGACAACACCACCGCCACCCCGCTGGGCCAGCGTCCGCTCGCGCTCGGCGCCCACCTCACCGTGGGCAGCGACACGAAGGCGCTCACCGGGCACAGCGACCTTCTGCTCGGGCACGTGAGCACGACCGACGACGACCTCTACGCCCGGATCCAGGGGTGGCGGAACCACACCGGGAACACCCCGGGCCCGTTCGAGGCGTGGCTCGGCCACCGGTCGATGAGCACGCTGGACCTCCGCCTGGCCCGGCAGGCGGCGAACGCGGCCGCGGTGGCCGAGGTGCTGGCCGGCTCGTCGGTGGTCTCGGGCGTCCGCTGGCCGTGGCGGGCCGGGGACCCGTCGTTCGAGCTCGCGTCCCGGCAGATGCTCCGGCCCAACGGCGTGCTGTCCGCCGAGCTCCCCGACGAGGCGGCGGTGGCGAAGCTCCTGGCGGGCAGCCGGCTGTGGGCGGCGGCGACCAGCTTCGGCGGCGTGCACAGCACGCTCGACCGCCGGGCCCAATGGGGCGGGGACGCCGTCGCGCCGGGGTTCGTGCGGTTCTCCTGCGGCATCGAGGACACCGACGACCTCGTCGCGGACCTCTCAGTCGCCCTGGCTGCGCTCGACTGAGCGGGCGGCGCGCCGCGCGCCGGCGCCGCGAGCCGTCATCCAGAGGCTCAGCCCCCAGTAGTAGGCGATGTAGGCCAGCGACGCCGCGACCACCCAGGGGTTGGGGTCGGGCAGCTGCACCACCAGGACCGCGTAGGCGATCAGCCAGACCAGCGTCAGCGTGAGCGTGAGGCCCTGCAGGCGCCGCATCCGAGAGGGATAGAGGTACCGGACCGGCACGAAGACGAGCACCGCGAAGACGACCAGCGCCACCGCGGTCGCGAGTGTGCTGGTGTCCAGCACGATCACGTAGAAGGCGACGACGTTCCAGTAGCTGGGGAAACCCAGGAAGAAGTGGTCGGAGGTCTTCGCGTCCACCCGGCAGAACTGGTAGCACGACGCCAGGAGCGGAAGGGCCGCGAGCACCCAGCCGACGGCGTTGTGGGGCAGGTATCCGGTCGTCCACAGCAGCACGATCGGCGCGAAGACGTACGTCAGGTAGTCGACGATGTTGTCCAGCAGGGCCCCGTCGAACCAGGGGATCGTCTCCTTGACCCGCATGCGGCGGGCGAGCATGCCGTCGGTGCCGTCGATGAAGAGCGTCGCCAACCCGAGCCAGAGTGCGGCCTTGACGTTCCCGTCGAACGCTGCGAGCACGATCAGCAGGCCCAGCACCGATCCGCTGGCCGTGTAGAGGTGCACGGCCGCGCCCGCCAGGCGGAAGCCCCGGGAGAAGGACGGCGGCACCTCGGGGGACGCCGTCATCTCCTGCACGCGAAGAGGTTGCCACACCCGCTCCACTAGGGTCGCTCCGATGACTGGGAAGCCTGGCAAGGTGCGCGTCGCGGTCGTGTTCGGGGGCCGCAGCGCGGAGCACGCCATCTCCTGCGTCTCGGCGGGGAGCGTGATGGCCGCGCTCGATCCCGACCGGTACGAGGTCGTGCGGGTCGGCATCGCCACCGACGGGCGCTGGGTGCTGGCAGACCCCGACCAGCAACTGGCCATTCGCGACGGAGAGCTGCCCGAGGTCGTGGGCGGAACGGCGGTGTCCCTGGTCGGCGACCCGGCCGGCCGCGGACTGGCGGTGCTCGATCCGGGCGCCGCGATGGGGCCCGCCCTGACCGAGGTCGACGTCGTCTTCCCGGTGCTGCACGGCGCCTACGGCGAGGACGGCACCATCCAGGGCCTGCTGGAGATGGCGGGGCTGCCCTACGTCGGCTCCGGGGTGTTCGCCAGCGCGGCCTCCATGGACAAGGAGTTCACCAAGAAGCTCCTCGCCGCCGCCGGACTACCGCAGGGTGACCACGTCGTGCTCCGCGACGCCGCGGGGGCGGTGTCGGCCGATCCGGCGCTGCTCGACGACGCCGCGCGCGACCGGCTGGGACTGCCGGTGTTCGTCAAGCCGGCGCGGGCGGGATCGAGCATCGGCATCACCCGGGTCACCGACTGGGCGCAGTTCCCGGCGGCGGTGGCCGAGGCCGCCGCCGTCGATCCGAAGGTGATCGTCGAGGCCGCCGTCCCCGGCCGGGAGATCGAGTGCGGGGTCCTCGCCGGCCCAGACGGCATGCCGGAAGCCAGCCTGCCCGCCGAGATCCGCCTGCACCCGGGGATCGAGTGGTACGACTTCTCCGCCAAGTACCTCGACGACGCCGCGGACTTCGACATCCCGGCCGTCCTGACCGAGGAACAGACCGCGACCGTGCAGGAGGCGGCCCGGCGGGCCTATCTCGCGCTGGACTGCCAGGGCCTGGCGCGCGTCGACTTCTTCCTCGGCACCGCGCCCGACGGCAGCGACCGGCTGGTCATCAACGAGGTCAACACCATGCCCGGATTCACCCCCATCTCGATGTTCGCCCGGATGTGGTCGGCCAGCGGCGTCACGTTCGCCGAACTCGTCGACCGGCTGGTCGCCGGTGCGCTGAACGGCGGCTCCAGGGCCGCCCAGTGAGCTCCGGACGGCCGGCCCCGCGCAGGGGGGCGGTCGTCCTGCTGGTCGTCCTTGCCTGCGTGGCCTGTGCGTGCGGGGCCTGCGCCCGAGCGGTCGACGGCGTCCCGACGGCCGCTCAGGCCGCCCCGACGCCGGGCTCGGCGGCCGATCTCGAGGCCATGCTCATCACCCGGGTGCCGTCGGGTCTGCCGAGGCTCGAGGATGACGAGGTGCGACCACGCGCAGGCGAGAAGGACGCCGGGGACGTCGCCGAGTACTCCGGCGATCCGCTGCACGAGCGCGAGGTCCTCGAGGACTACGGCTACCGGTTCGGCTGGGAGCGGTTCTGGGGCTCGGACTCCGGGCCGATGACCAGCGTCTTCGTCGACCAGTTCGACCACCGGTCGGGTGCGTCGGCCTATGCCCGCGATCTCGCCCGGAACGAGGCCGGGTACTACGGAGCCGCCCTCATGGAGCGCGCCCCGGAGCTGCCCGGTGGCTGCCATCTGCTGACTGTGGACGGCCCCGATCCCCAGACGCGGCTGGCCGGGCCGGCCGCGCTGGCCTGGTGCGGGCACGGCGTCTTCAGCGTCTCGGCGACCGTGGTGGCCGACTCGGTGAGCTCGGCGCAGGACGAGGTGGCGGCGGTCCTCGAGCAGCAGCTCGCCCGGCTGCCCCCGCGCTGACTCACGGTCCGGGTTCGGGCTCCCGGTAGGGAAGGGCCGCGGCGATCTGCTTCGTCAGGGCCGTGACGGGCGCGCTGTCGACGTCGGCGGGAACGCGCACCTCGAGGTAGACCGACCGGTCGACCGCCGTCCAGACGGTGGTGTCCGGGTCGTCGGTGTCGACGTAGAACTGGACGCCGTTGATCTGGATGGCCGACTTCCCGACCACCCAGCCGGTCGGCCGGTCGACGCCGCAGACCAGCACCGTCGGGGGCTCGCCCCACGCGTACGCGAAGGGCGAGTCGGAGTCGACCCTCCGGGACGGGTTCCCGAGCAGATCCGGCGGCAGCGCCTTCATGAGTTCGGGGCAGGCCGCGTCGGCAGCAGGCGTCACCGGGGGCACGTCGACCGGGAGCACCGGGAGGTCGGCGCGTGGCTGGACCGTGCTGCCGGAGACCTCGGCAGGTGTCTGCTTGCCGCCGTCCCGGCCGCCGACGACGTTCACGAGGATGATCAGGGCGATGACCACCGGCAGCGCGACGACCGTGACGATCAGGGCCGCGCGACGCAGCGGGTCGACCGGTCGGGGGGCCGGGCTGTCGGGGACCTCCGGGCCGGCGGCGGGGTCAGCGGGGTCAGCGGGGTCGGCGACGGGTGGTGCGGTGTTCTCGGTCAGGGCGGCGCTCTCAGGTGTCGAGGTCTCAGGCGTCGAGCTCTCAGATGTTGACGACCGGGCAGGTCAGCGTGCGGGTGATGCCGTCGACGGACTGCACGCGGGCCACCACGAGACGGCCCAGCTCGTCGACCGACTCGGCCTCGGCCCGGACGATGACGTCGTAGGGGCCGGTGACGTCCTCGGCGCTGGTCACTCCGGTGATGTCGGCGATCGCGGTGGCGACCTGGGCGGCCTTGCCGACTTCGGTCTGGATGAGGATGTAGGCGTGAACCACGGGAGACCCTTCGTCGGGCAGCGCTGCCGGTACGTCGTCCCCGCCGACTGGCGGACAGATCGGGAACCTACCGCAGCGACGCAGGTGGACCGGTGACTCGTCCCCGGCCGCTCGTGCCCCGCGGCGACCCCGCCGACAGTGTGCGCGTGGTGGGTGAGTTCGGCGTGATCGGGCGCGTCCTGGCGCAGGCCGGCACGGCGCGAGCCGCCCAGGTGGGGCCCGGCGACGACGCCGCGGTGCTGCACGCACCGGACGGGCGGGTGGTCGCGACCACCGACGTCCTCGTGGAGGGGCGGCACTTCCGCCGGGACTGGTCGTCGGCGGAGGACATCGGGCACAAGGCCGCGGCCGCCAACCTGGCCGACGTCGCCGCCATGGGTGCCACGACGACGGCGCTCCTGGTCGGCCTGGCCTGCCCGCCGGACACCCCGACGACGTGGCTCGAGGGCGTCGCGGCCGGCCTGGCCGCCGAGTGCGCCCCGCTCGGTGCGGCCGTCGTCGGAGGCGACCTGGTGACCGCTGCCGCCGACAGCGCGGCCGTGGTGCTGTCGGTGACGGCACTGGGTGACCTCGCGGGCCGTTCGCCGGTGCTGCGCTCCGGTGCCCGCGCCGGTGACGTCGTCGCGCTGGCCGGACGGCTCGGCTGGTCGGCCGGTGGCCTGGCCGTGCTCCGGCGCGGGTTCAGCAGCCCCATGGCGGTCGTCTCGGCGCACCGTCGCCCCACACCGCCGTACGCGGCCGGCCCGGCCGCGGCCGAACGCGGGGCGACGGCGATGTGCGACGTCAGCGACGGTCTGCTGGCCGACCTCGGCCACATCGCCACGGCCAGCCGCGTCGTCGTCGATCTGGACCGGGATGCGCTCGTGCGTGCCTGTCTGGAACCGAACGGGCCGCTGCAGCAGGTCGGGGCGGCGCTGGGCGCCGATCCGCTGGCCTGGGTGCTGACCGGCGGTGAGGACCACGCTCTCGTCGCGACCTTCCCGGCGTGGGTCGAACTGCCCGAGGGGTGGGTCGCGATCGGCAGCGTGCAGAAGGCAGGCAAGAATCCCGGTGTGCGGGTGAACGGGAAATCGGCGGACGACGTCGCGCGGTCGGTCGGCGCGGAAGGGACCGGACATGTCCACTTCCGCTGACGCGACGGCCGGCGGCCCCGTGCGCAACGCTCTTCTGCGGGACGGGAGCGTCGCCACGCTCCGGGCGCTTCCCTACGACGACCCGCTGGCGCAGAAGCTCGTCGGGCAGGTGCAGCAGGAGTACGTCCAGCGCTACGGCGGCCCCGACGGGGCCGTCGTCGACCCGGCGGAGTTCCTGCCGCCGGCGGGGCTGTTCCTCGTCGCCGAGGTGGACGGGGTCGCTGTGGGCTGCGGCGCGTGGCGGGCTCTCGAGCAGGACGTGGCCGAGATCAAGCGGGTGTACGTGGCAGCGGACGTCCGCCGGCGCGGGCTGGCCCAGCTGATCGTGGCGGAGCTCGAACGCAGAGCCGCTGGGGCGGGGCACCGGTCCGTCGTGCTGAACACCGGCGACCGGCAACCGGAGGCCCTCGCGCTGTACGCGTCCCTCGGGTACCGGCCCGTGGCCGGCTACGGGATCTACGCCTGTTCGCCGGGTGCCGTCTTCCTCGGCAAGGACCTCGCTGTGTCGTCGGTACACGGGGAAGAGGTGGCGCCGTGGGCATCGTGACCGTCTCGGCCTCCTACGGCGCGGCCGGTGCCGAGGTCGCCCCGATGGTGGCGGCACGGCTGGGGCTGCCGTTCCACGACCGGGCGATCCCGGCCCAGGTGGCCGGCCGGCTGGGGGTGCCGGTGGCCGAGGCGGAGGCCAACGACGAGACCGTGATCGGGGGGCTGTGGCGGCTGGTCGCGTCGCTCGGCACCATGCCCGACCCCGTCGGCGGCGTCCTGCCCACCGCGACCGTGCCCGACGCCCGGGCCTACCGGCAGCAGACCGAGCGGATCCTGGACGAGGTGGCCGAGACCACCGGGGGAGTGGTGCTCGGCCGCGCGGCCGCCATGGTGCTGGCCGATCGTGCGGACGCGCTGCACGTGCGGCTCGACGGCCCCCCGGAGCGCCGTCTGGAGGCCGCGGTGGCGCGGTCCGGACGGTCGCGGGACGACGTGCGGCGCGAGATGGCGGCCAACGACCGGGGGCGCGAGGCCTACGTGCGGCACTTCTACCGGTGTGACCCGGCCGCGGCCCGCCACTACCACCTGGTCGTCGACAGCACGGCCCTCTCCGTGGAGACCGTGGTCGAGCTCGTGGTGACGGCGGCCCTCGCGAGGGGCATCGGCTCGCGCTGAGGTGCGCGGGCCCCCGTCGGGCCCGTCTCGACGACACGCAGTTGTCCACTGCGGGAGTCATCGAGCGCCCGGAATTGTCAGTGGACGGCCTTAGAATCGAACACATGATCGACGATCGACCGCCCGGGCGCGGCGGCGAGCTGAGCGGGGTCCTCGACCAGTTGGAGCGCTGTCTGACCCCGTTGGACCGGTCGTCGATGCACATTGTCCGGCTGCGCTGGCCGGCGTTCACGGTCGACGTCGTCGAGGCGCTGCCGAACCCGCTGGGCGATGAGCTGCCTGTCGGGGCTGTGGCGTTGCGGCGGCTGCTGGAGGTGGGTGCGGGGCATCTGGCGGCGGCGAAGGCGGCCCATCTGGAGTCGTGCCGGGCGGCGGCGGTGCAGGCGCGGGAG
>JAOPWH010000078.1 GCA_025965795.1 Blastococcus sp. | reverse complement strand
GACGGTCGATCTGGCGGTGGGCACCCGGATTCCCACGGTGCCGCAGCGGCCGCTGGGCCGCGACATCTGGTGGTGGGCGACGGCCCTGCGCCTGGACCGCGTCACCGCCGGGTCGCGGCTGGGCCGTCGGCTGGCCGGGCGTGACCAGAACGTCGGCGCCGGTCCGAAGCAGCTCGCCCGCCGGCACGCGATCACGGTCCGGCCTCGGGTCGACGGCGTGGCGGGGCGGGAGGTGCGGTTCGCCGACGGCACGTTCGCCGGTTACGACGCGGTCGTGTGGGCCACCGGGTTCAGGACGGACGACTCGTGGGCCGACGTCCCCGACGCCACCGACGAGCACGGGCGGCTGCGCCAGGCGCGCGGAGTGACGCCCTCGCCCGGGCTCTACACGCTCGGCCGGATCTGGCAGCACACCCGCGGGTCGGCGCTGCTCGGCTGGGTCGGGAACGACGCCCGATTCCTCGCCGGGCGGATCGCGGCCCGGACCTCGTGACGGGCACAGAGTCGTGATCGCTCCCGAACGAGCCGAGGGCCGGCGGGGCACGGTCGCCTCCCTGCGCGAGCTGCGCACGCCCGTGGCCTGGGGGGTGGTCTGGGGCTGCCTGCAGGCGGCGTCGCCGATGGCGTTCTTCTGGCTCGATGCGGCGACCGTCTACGCGCTGGAGATCACCCTGATCGCGGCGGTCTACATCGGGTTCAGCGTCGCCGACGGCCGGGGGAGAGTCATCGCCGTCGAGACAGGCGTCGCGTCGGTCTTCGTGGTGATCGCCGCGGCCGCGGTGACCGGAACGGGATGGCTGATCGTCGTGGGACTGGCCGGCCACGGCCTCAAAGACCTGTGGCAGCACCGCACCGGATTCGTGGCCGGCACGCGCTGGTGGCCTCCCTTCTGCGCCGCCGTCGACTTCGTCGCCGCCGCCCTGATCGCCCTGGTGCTGGCGACCGGCTTCCACATCGGGTGGTGAGCGGACGAGCGCAGGGGCCGGCTCGGCTCCTCCGGGCGATCCGGTTCGCTCAGCCCGCCGACTGGAGCAGCGGCTGCCGGAGGTCGGGACGGTTCTCGAAACGGACGTCCCCGGTTCCATGGATGACAGCTCCTCGCATGCCTCCATGAGACCTCGGTCGCGGGCAACGAGGGAGGCCCTGTCACTACCTGCCAGGCGAGTTCGGGTGATGCCCCTGCCCACCGGGCTCGCTGGTCCCGGGCAGGTCGGCTCAGGCGGGCTCGGGCACGCCGCCCGGATCGCCGCCCGGATCGTCCGGCGTCGCTTCGATGGGCGCAGGCGGAAGTGGCTCGGGTGCGTCGGGGAGCAGCTCCGCCGGGTCGTCGGGCACGGGCATGTTCGGATCGATCTCCGGATCCGGCTCGGGCAGGGGGGTGACCATCTGGTCAGTGAACCAGCGTCAGGCCCCGGTGGTCGGACGACTGGATCGGCAGACCCGGTAGCGCAGGTGCGTCTCGACCCTCCAGCCGCCCATGCGGGTGGTCGGTCGGTCCAGTCGCCCGCGGTCATGCCGGGGTGGGCGGCCGGCCACTGGACCAGCTCGATCCGGTTGTCGTCCGGGTCGGTGATCGACGTCGCCATCGTGGCCCGGCAGGCGTCGGTGGCACTGCTCGGGCCGCGTACGTGCCGACACCCTCGATCGCGCCGATCCGTCAGGAATCGAGAAGCTCTGTCCTGCCGGCGGTCCTAGCTTTGCTGCAGGCGGCCCGCGCACATGCCGAGCCCCGAACGTGGAATGGAGTGTCGACATGACCGCGGACACGATGGAGACCACATCCGGCTTCAGCGCCGAGGAGCGAGCCGCGATGCAGGCGCGCGCGGCCGAGCTGCGCGCCGAGGGGAAGAACGGCGCCAAGAAGGCTGACGGGCTGCGGGCCCTCCTCGACGCCATCGCCAAGATGACGGACGAGGACCGTGCCGTCGCCGAGCGGGTGCACATGACAGTGACCGCTCAGGCCCCCGACCTGGCGCCCAGGACCTGGTACGGCATGCCGGCCTACGCGAACGCCGACGGCAAGGTCGTCCTCTCGCTCAAGAACTCGGGCAAGTTCGGCCAGCGCTATTCGAGCCTGGAGTTCCAGGATCCGGCCGATCTGGACGACGGGGACGTGTGGCCGATCTCGTATGCGATTCGGAAGTGGACCCCGTCGGTCGAGAAGAAGGTGGCGGAGCTGGTCGCCACGGCGGTCTCGTGACGCACTGACGCCGGACGTCGTCACCCGGGCTCCTGCCGGGATCCGGCGGTGCTCCTCTCACCACACGCGGGGATGTCGACCGTCGGCTCGACCCGCCGGGTCGCCCGACCGGCCATGATCGGTTACGAAGCTCGACATGGGCGGCACGCCGGATGATGAACTGCGCGTCACGACGACAGCGGCGGAGGGGGCGGCATGAACGCGTGTCACCGGGCGCTCGCCCGACCACCCTGCGGTCGGTCCGCCTGCGCGGTCGGGGCAGTCGCGCGATGACTGCGTCATCAGCCGGCCAGGGTGAGGGCTCCGGAGCCGACCCGGAGGTCGTTCCGGTGTTCTTCCTGTCCGACAGCACCGGGATCAGCGCCGAGACGATGGGCAACGCCCTGCTCATCCAGTTCCCGGATCTGTTCTTCGAGCGGACGCTGATCCCGTTCATCTCCACGGTGGAGATGGCGCGCGAGGTCGTGGGCCAGCTCGACGAGGCGATGGCCGGTCCGGTCACGCCGCTGGTCTTCAGCACCGCGGCCGTGGACGAGGTGCGCGAGGAGCTGATGAAGTCGAAGGCGCCGATCATCGACTTCTTCGGCATCCACATGAGCCGGGTGGAGGAGCAGCTCGGAGCTCGCGGACTGCACGAGGCCCGCCGGCTGCACGGGGTCGGCGACGTCCGGCGCTACAACAACCGGATGGCGGCGATCGAGTTCGCCATCGAGCACGACGACGGCCTGAGTCCCCGCGGGCTGGACCGGGCCGACGTCGTGCTCCTGGCGCCCTCCCGGTGCGGCAAGACCCCGACCGCGATGTATCTGGCACTGCAGCACGGGTTGTTCGTCGCCAACTACCCCCTGGTCGACGAGGACCTGGAGACCACCGAGCTGCCCCGGCCGGTCCGCGAACTGGCGGACCGCTGCTTCGGGTTGACCACCACGGTGGCCCGTCTCAGCCGCGTCCGCCAGGAGCGGCGTCCCGACTCGAGGTACGCCTCGGAGGAGCAGTGTCGCTTCGAGTTGCGACGGGCAACGGCGATGTACGAGAGGCACCATCTACCCACGGTGGACACTTCGGCGGCCTCCGTCGAGGAGATCGCCGCCGTGGTGATCCAGACCCTGGCCCGGCAGCGGCGGGATTCCCGACGCCCGCAGTCCGGGCACGACCTGCGCCGAGGAAGGACCAACCGCTCATGAGCACCGACACCGCCCCCGAGGGACCGGCAGGAAACACGTCCGAGGACGACGACAACGTCCGGTGGTTCGCCGAGCTGGGGCTGGGCGACCTCGAGGTGGTCGGTGGGAAGAACGCCTCGCTGGGCGAGATGATCTCCAATCTCGCCGAGGCGGGGGTCAGCGTGCCCGACGGATTCGCCACCACGGCGGCGGCGTACCAGCGATTCCTCGGGGACACCGGCCTCGCCGCCTCGATCGCCGACCGCCTCCGCACGCTGGACACCGACGACGTCCGCGCGCTGTCCGCGGCCGGCCAGCAGATCCGCCGCGAGGTCGTCGAGCAGCCGTTCCCGCCGGCCCTGGAGCGCGACATCCGGGCGGCCTACGAGAAGCTGGCCGGGGACGACGCCGATGCCTCATTCGCGGTGCGCTCCAGCGCCACCGCGGAGGACCTCCCCGACGCCTCCTTCGCCGGACAGCAGGAGACCTTCCTCAACGTGCGCGGGATCGACGCGGTACTGCAGGCCATCCGCGAGGTCTACGCCTCCCTCTACAACGACCGCGCCATCGCCTACCGGGTGCACCACGGCTTCGAGCACGAGTCGGTGTCGCTGTCGGCGGGCGTGCAGCGGATGGTGCGGTCGGACGTCGGGGCCTCAGGGGTCGCGTTCACCATGGACACCGAGTCCGGCTTCCGGGACGCCGTCTTCGTGACGTCGGCGTACGGGCTGGGGGAGGGCGTCGTCCAGGGAGCGGTCAACCCCGACGAGTTCTACGTCTACAAGCCCGCCCTGCGCGCCGGACGCCCCGCGATCCTCAAGCGCGGCGTGGGGGAGAAGGCCACCAAGATGGTCTACACCGAGCACGCCGAGGTGGGCCGGACGACGGAGTTCGTCGACGTCGACCCGGCCGACCGCCGGCTGCTCTCCCTCACCGACGACGAGGTCACCGAGCTGGCCCGGCAGGCGCTCAAGATCGAGGAGCACTACGGCCGGCCGATGGACATCGAGTGGGGCAAGGACGGCCACACGGGCGACATCTTCATCCTGCAGGCTCGCCCGGAGACCGTGCAGTCGCGCTCCGGGAACTCCACCGAGCGGTACCGGCTCACCGGCACCGGGGACGTCGTCGTCGAGGGGCGGGCGATCGGGCAGAAGATCGGCGCCGGAGCCGTCCGGGTCCTCACCGACATCGACCAGATGGACCAGTTCGTCCCCGGTGACGTGCTCGTCGCGGACATGACCGACCCCGACTGGGAACCGATCATGAAGCGGGCGTCGGCGATCGTGACGAACCGCGGCGGGCGGACCTGCCACGCGGCGATCATCGCCCGTGAGCTCGGCATCCCCGCGGTCGTCGGCACCGGCACGGCCACCCGTGCGCTGTCCGACGGTGACCCGGTCACGGTGTCCTGCGCCGAGGGCGACACCGGCCTCGTCTACGCCGGCGAGGTGCCCTTCGAGGTGGAGGAGACCCGGCTGGACGCCATGCCGGAGATCCCGACCAAGATCATGATGAACGTGGGGACGCCCGAACAGGCCTTCGCCTTCTCCCGGCTGCCCCATGCCGGGGTGGGGCTGGCCCGGCTGGAGTTCATCATCAACCGGCAGATCGGTATCCATCCCCGCGCCCTGCTGGAGCTCGAGGAGCTCGACGCCCCGCTAAAGGCCCAGATCGAGGAGCGGATCGTCGCCTACCCCTCGCCCCGCGACTTCTTCGTGCAGCGGGTCGCCGAGGGCATCTCGATGATCGCCGCGGCGTTCGCGCCCGAGCCGGTGATCGTGCGGATGAGCGACTTCAAGTCCAACGAGTACGCCAACCTCCTGGGCGGGGAGATCTACGAGCCGCACGAGGAGAACCCGATGCTGGGTTACCGCGGAGCCTCCCGGTACCTCTCGGCCGACTTCGCCGAGTGCTTCGCGATGGAGTGCGAGGCGCTCCGGTACGTCCGTGACGAGATGGGGCTGACCAACGTCAAGATCATGATTCCGTTCGTCCGGACCGTCGCGGAGATCGAGGGCGTGGTGCGGCTGCTGGGGGAGCACGGTCTGCGCCGCGGTGAGAACGGCCTGTCGGTGGTGATGATGTGCGAGCTGCCCTCCAACGCACTCCTGGCCGGCGACTTCCTCGAGCACGTCGACGGCTTCTCCATCGGCTCCAACGACATGACCCAGCTGGTGCTGGGCCTGGACCGCGACTCGGGACTGGTCGCCGCCGGGTTCGACGAGCGCAACCCGGCGGTACTCGCTGTGCTGGAGATGGCGATCAAGGCGTGTCTGGAACGCGGCAAGTACATCGGCATCTGCGGTCAGGGGCCGAGCGACCATCCGGATCTGGCCGAGTGGCTCGTCGCGCAGGGCATCGAATCGATGTCCCTGAACCCGGACACGGTCGTCGACACCTGGCTGCGCCTGGCGAAGGTCGCGGCGACGAAGAGCTGAGCCTCGCGGTCGATGAGTTCGTGCCTCCTCAGCCGTCCTCGAGCTGTCATCGACGGAAGGGCGGGCATGGGGCAGGGGCCGAGCCGGGAGCGGCTCCGACGGTTCGCCACGGGTGGCCGCGTCCCACGTCGGCGACGACAAGGTGCCGACCACGATCTCGACCACCCGACCGCGACGATGCTCCGGGTCGTGACGCAGGACGGCCTGGTGGCCGTGCGGCTCACGAGGCACGGGCGGCACGTGGCGTCGACGGTGCCGCTGCTCGCCGAGGCGTATCCGACCGGGAACACGGTCGCGTGGGACCTCGTCCACATCTGGCGGGTCGCGGACGGATCCATCGTCGCGTACCGGGCCTGCCGCGACGACCCCGGCCTTCTCGGACAGGTCGGAGGCCGACCTCGGTGGGCCCTGCCGCTCCTGGTCGGGGGACCCGGGAGCTTGCGCCCTCGCTCCTGTCTACGACGTGGTCCTACCGGGCATAGGCGGAGCGTGCAGCCGCTCGCCGAGCACCAGGCCGGCCACTCGCCCGCCGGGCTGGTCCTGGCGGCGGTGGCGGCGACCCTGTTCGCGGTCGGCGCGGTGCTGCAGCACGAGGCCGCCGCGCTCAGCACGACGGCGAGCGGGCTCAGCCTTCGGCGCCTCATGAAGCGGCGCAGGTGGATGCTGGGTCAGGCCGCCACCATGCTCGGCACCGGCACCCAGGTCGTCGCCCTGGCGCTCGCACCCGTCGCGGTGGTCCAGCCCGTGCTCGCCGTCACCCTCGTCGTCGGGCTGGGGCTGCGCGCCATCCGCACCAGGCAGGCACCGCTCCGGATCGAGGCGGCGGGCGCCGCCCTCACCACCGCCGGTCTGGTGGTCTTCCTCGTCGCGGCGAGACCGGCCGCCGCCGCCCAGCACCCCCCGCCGTCGATGCTCCAGATGCTGCTCGCGGTGGGCATCTCGCTCGGCCTGGTGGGCGGCGCCACTCTGTTCGGACACGGCCGGCACGGTGCGCTCGCCTGCGGAAGTGCCGCCGGTATCGCGGCGGGGATCGGCGCCGTCCTGATCTCCGTCGGCATCCGCAGCCTGCGGGAGGGCGGCTGGGCGCACGCACTGGCCGGGGTCGCGGTCTGGGGAGCGGTCGTCGTGGCGGTGGTGGCGATCGTGGGCGGACAGCAGGCGTACGCGCGCGGTTCGCTGGCCTGGTCGCTGCCCGCGCTGATCCTGCTCGACCCGCTGTCCGCGGTGCCGGCCGCCAGGCTGTTGCTGGGCGAACGCCTCGAGCCGGGGCATGCCGTCGTCTGGCTTCCCGCCGCAGCGATCGCCGCCGTCGGTGTCGTCCTGCTGGCGCGGTCAGGTGTCTCCACCGACGAGCCGGAGACGACCGGTGCCCGCGACACGGAGTGACGCTGGTGGCGGGCGCGCTCACTCACACTCCGCCTTCCGGGCCCCGGTCAGTGCCCTCACGTCACGCGACCCGTCTCGTGGGCCCGGACAGCGACCTCCACCCGGTTCCGGGCAACGAGCCTGGTGATGAGACTGCCCAGGTGGAACGTGGCGGTGCTCATGCCGATGCTGAGCTCCCGGCCGATGTCGGCGTGGATTTCCCCCCGTGGCACGGCCCGGCGGCGGTCCATTCCGGCAGAGATCGTGCGCATGCTTCCCTACCGCGCATGGAGCTGCCCCCGGTCGTCGTTGGCGTGCTCAGCCGCTACCCCGCGGCACCGCCAGGTGGAGGGCGCGTCGGGGAGCTGCTTCGCAATGTGGAGGAGGCCTCGACGGCCGTTTCTGGAGGCCCTGTTGTCGATCGGGCTGCGGGGGAACGGGCAGACAGCTGCTGGCGGCGCAAGCTCCCACCTCGGCTGCCTCGGTCAGTGTGCTGCCGCGGATCGACGGTTCCGTGTACGGTCCGGATCTGCTTTAGGCCAGGGCATCCCGTTCGATGAGCTTAAGGTGCATCCAAGCCATCGTCAGGTCGGCCTGATCGTCGAGAGCAATCCCGGATATCTGGGAGATGTTGCGCAACCGGTAGCGCATCGTGTTCGTATGTATGCCGAGCAGGCGTGCCGCCACGGTCATGTCGCCGGTGGCCTCCAGGTGCCTCCGCAGTGTCAGAACGTGGTTCGTGCCCTTCTGCTCGTCGTAGGTGCGTAGCCGGGCGACCGGCCCCGCGTGCAGATCTGGTCGTTTGGCCATCATCGCGACCAGGCTCCGGATGGTCACCACGGCACGCATCTCATCGATGGTCGCGACCGGCCCCAGGCCAGGTTCCGCGGCCAGCGCCGGAAGCATCTCGCTCACCGCGGCGTGCGACAGCGGCGCATCGCGCAGCTTGTCGACCACGGGACCGATGGCGACGTTGACGGGTAGCCCCAACTTCGTGGCGGCGCCTGCGACCGCTTCGCCGAGGCGGCGGATTGCCGCCAGGACCCGATCCGATTCATCGGAGAGACCCGGCATGAGAGCCAACAACCGGGCGCCGACGACTATCGGGGCGATCTTGATCCGGAAGGCCGACGCCTGGGCCTCGAGGGTGTTGCGCAGTCGGTCGTAGGAGATCTGGTCGGCGGCCAGCCCATCCGTCGTCTGCAGTTCCACCCCGAGGACCGCGGCCGGCCGATCCACCTCGAACCCGAGGGTCTCCGCCACCATCCGCGCGTCGGCGCGGTCCTCGAGCAGTTGCCGGAGGAGCTCGTCGCGGCGCTGCCACGGCTCGTAGCCGCTGCTGCGTGCCCGGATCAGATGCACTGCGGCCAGACGGGCCGCCTCGACCAGGGCGTTCTCGGCATCCGGACTGAGCGGCTCGGGGCCCTCGGCCACCCACAGCGAGCCGAGTATCTGATCGCCGGCTCGCACGGCGATCGCCATGCGGGCACGCAGGTGGAGAGACGGATCGGCGTCCATGCGGACGACCTTCTGGTCACGCAGGTCACGGAAGACACCGCGCTTCTGCAGGAGGTCGAGGAATGCCTCCGGGACCTGTCGTCCGAGGATCGTCTGCTTCCTCGGGTTGTCCACGACGTCGCTGTACAGGGTGGAGTAGGCCAGCACCCGGCTCTGGGCGTCCTCGATCGTGACCGGCCCGCCGACCATACGAGCGATGACATTGGCCAGTGCGAACAGATCCGTCGCGTCACCGGAGCCCTCGTGGCGGGCCCCGGCAGCATCGAGCGCATACCGCAGCAGCAGGCTGAGTTGCTCCCAGCCCATCCCGGCGGGGACGGCGATGACGGTCACATCCACCCGTGTGAAGAGTTCACGGATGTTCCTGCCGGTCCCCTCCAGGGGCTTGACGATCACTGCGGCTGCGCGCGCCGCCGCGCTCGCCTCCAGCATGTCGGCGAAGGCCGGGGTGCTGGGATGCAGCCCGACTCCCAGGACCACGTCGCCCGGCTGGACCCTCGGCGGGTGCAGCGGGTCGTAGATGGTCACTTCCCGCACCAGGCAGGCTGACCCAGCCGCGCTCGAGCTCACGACTCGCAGCATCCGGGGACCGAGGGTGTCGACCAGCTCTGCCAAGGTCAGCGTCGGCTGCTCCACCTCGGGATGATCTCTGTCGTGCTCTGAGCTGTCAACGCCCGGTGCACGACGCATCTGCTCCCCGTCCACGTCCGAGAGCATGCACTTCCGCACCAAGCCAGGCCGTGAAGTCGGTGCTTACGCACAAGCCTTCGTGGCGCGACGGAAAATAGCCTCGCGGCGTGAAGCTCCACGGGAACGTCCTCGATGCGTCCGCTGACGTGTGATGTCGCTGTCATCGGCAGCGGCATAGGGGGTGCGTCGGTAGCGGCGGAGCTGGCCCGGGACTGCAGCGTGTTCCTGTTCGAGGCGGAACCCACGGTGGGGGTGCACAGCACCGGACGATCCGCAGCGTCGTACCTGCCGAGCTACGGCGGTGAGGTCGTCCGCAAGCTGACCGTTGCCAGCCGTCCACTCTATGAAGCGCTCTCCGAGTGGCTCGATCGTGACCTGCTGGTGCCTCGTGCGCTGCTGTGGACGGTGAGTGACGCCGAGAGCGAGCGAGCGGTGGCGAAGCTCCTGGGAACCAGCAGCCATCTGGTCCCGCTGGACACGGCCCAGATGGTCGAACTGTGTCCGGCGCTGAGACCCGACCGGGTCAGCGGGGGCGCGTTGGACGAGTCGGCCATGGACATCGACGTCGCCGAGCTGCACGCCAGTTACCTCTCAGCGTTGACCAGCCGAGGCGGTCAGCTGCACCGGGCTGTCCGGGTGCGGCAGGTCGTCGCCACCTCGGGCGGCTGGCGGATCGAGACCGGGACGATCGGCGACGTCTTCTGCCAGAAGGTGGTGGACGCCGCCGGTGCCTGGGTCGACGAGGTCGCGGTCGCCAGTGGGATTCCGGCGATCGGCATCCGACCCAAACGCCGGACGGTCTTCCTCAGTCCCCACCAGCTCGCCGATCGGGCCGGCAGTTGGCCGCTCGTGATGGACGCCGCCGAGCGCTGGTACTTCAAACCGGAGGGGCCGACGATGCTGGTCTCGCCGGCCGACGAGACCGACAGTGTGCCCTGCGACGCCCGACCCGACGAACTCGCGATCAGCGTGGCGCTGGATGCGCTGGACGACGTCACCTCGCTGGGCCTGCGCAGCGTCACCCACTCGTGGGCCGGCCTGCGCTCCTTCGTCTCCGACCGTCTCCCCGTCGTCGGAGCCTGGCCGACGACGCCGAGCTTCTGCTTCCTGGCGGGCCAGGGCGGCTACGGCATCCAGATGGCGCCGGCTCTCGCGATTCTCGCCGCAGACCTCGTCCTCAACGGGACGACGACCTCCCGGTCCGACGCATTCGGCGTCGCACCGGCCGATGTGCTGCCCACCCGGCTGACCAGATTGGACCCCTGAGATGACGTCACCGATGACCCCGTTCACCCGGTGGCGGGACCGGGCGATGTCCCTGACCAACGAGTTGCGCTTCGAGATCGGCATCCCGATGCGCGACGGGGTCGAACTGGCCGCGGACGTCTACCTGCCGCGCGAGGTGACCGGGGGGAGCGTCCCGGCCATCGTCCAGGTGACGCCCTACGACAAGGAGAGCCCCCTGTTCTGCGGTGACGAGGGGGTCTTCTACCAGGACAACGGCTATGCCTTCGTCGCTGTCGACGTCCGCGGGCGCGGGAAGTCCGAAGGCGACTGGCATGCGTTCGTCAACGACCCCGAGGACACCTACGACGTCATCGAATGGGTCGCCGAGCAGGAGTGGTGCGACGGGCAGGTCGGGACGACCGGGCTGAGCTACATGGGCTGGGTGCAGTGGGCTGCCGCTTCCCAGCGGCCGCCGCACCTGGCGGCGATGGTGTCCACATCTGCCGCGGGCAGGTGGCAGCAGGAGATCCCGTTCACCAACGGCGTCTTCCAGTTGTACTTCGCGTGGTGGGCGTTCCTCACCCGCCGACGGATCGCCGATGTGTACCGGCTCGAGCGCGAGGACTGGGACGTCGTGCTGCGCACACTCCCACTGGATGCGCTCGGGGAGATCATCAACCCGACCGGGCCGACCTGGGACGACGTCGTCGGGCGCGACGTGCTCGACGACTTCTGGCGGCAGCTGCGCTTCGACGACCGGTACGACCAGATCGACGTGCCGTGCCTGCACGTGACCGGGTGGTACGACCTGGAGGACCTGCTCGGCGCCTTCCACCACTACGAGAACATGATCCTCTCGTCGCCGAGCCGGGACCGCCAGCAGCTGATCGTCGGGCCGTGGAGTCACGTCAAGAGCCGATTCCCGGACAGGGACTACGGCGGGATCGACTTCGGCGAGTCGGCGGCGCTCGACATGAGCCAGCAGCACCTGCGCTGGTTCGATCACTGGCTCAAGGGCCGGGACAACGGGGTGGCCGCCGACCCCCGCGTCCGGATCTTCGAACCCGGCACGAACCGGTGGCGCACGGCCGACTCGTGGCCGCTGGCCGACTCCTCCCGAACGCTCTTCCTGACCGCCGCAGGAGAACTGAGCGGACAGGCGCCGGCTGTCCCCGGTGAACGCAGCTTCCGGTACGACCCCGCAGATCCCGTTCTCACCGGACTGGACGTACGTCAGTACCCGTTCGAGGACGTACCACTGGAGCAGACGGCCAACGAAGCGCGTCCGGACGTGCTCAGCTGGACGGGGGAGGAGCTCACCGAGAACGTCACTGTCTCGGGCTGGGCGTCGTTGGAGCTGTTCGCCCTCTCCGACTGCACGGACACGGACTGGCACGTGAAGCTGACCGACGTCCACCCCGATGGCCGGTCGGTCAAGGTGACGCAGGGCTGCCTGCGGGCCGCGTGCCGGGATTCCCTGGAGTCGCCGGAGCCGCTGGTGCCGGGCGAGGTGTACCGCTTCCCCGTCGAGCTGTGGCCCACCCACCACGTCTTCCGGACCGGACATCGCATCCGCGTGACCGTCACCAGCAGCGACTTCCCGTGGTTCGCCCGCAGCCTCAATCAGTTCGGCCCCATCCGGGCACAGCACGAGATCCGGGTCGCGACGAACACGATCCGCTGCGACGGGTCGCTGTCCTCGCGGCTGCACCTGCCGGTGGAGCGACCCCACCAAGGGGCCGACGTTGTCGATCGAGACAGCGCCGGGGAATGAATCTTGAATTTTCCCACCAACACCGGCAATGCGCCCGAACCTAGGTTTTGCCTGGGCGTGGCATCGGAGCCCCATTTCATTGGTCGTCTGACCGCGAGGAGCACCTACATGTTCGGACTGAAGACCCGGTCGGCCCCCCTGGTGACCGCGGGCGCGACAGCCCTCCTGCTGCTGACGGCTGCGTGCACGGGAGGGTCGTCCGGCGGCGACTCGGGGGCCGTCACGGACACGGTCACGCTCGCTCTCGGCGGCCCGGTCGCGTCGCTCGACCCCGCGAAGGGCGGATCGTTCGAGGACTACCAGGTCGCGGCCGCGCTCTACGACACGCTCGTCGCGTTCAACGAGGACGGCGAGGTCGTCCCCCAGCTGGCCACGTCCTGGGAGACGACCCCGAACTCGGCCACGTTCACGCTTCGCGACGGCGTGACGTGTTCCGACGGCACGGCTCTGAGCCCGGAGATCGTGGCCGCGTCCCTGCAGCGCTACATGACGCCGGAGACCGCCGCACCGCTGCTCACCCAGGTGATCGGCCCGCAGAACACCGCGACGGTCACCGCGGACGACGCGGCGAGCACGGTGACGGTCCAGCTCGACAAGCCATGGTCGCAGCTGCTCATAGGTCTGACCTCGGCCTACACCGGCATCATCTGCCCCAGCGGGGTGGAGGACGCCGAGACCCTGCTCACGGGATCCAGCGGAACCGGCCCGTTCGTGGCTGTCTCGCAGGTCTCCGGTTCGTCCTACACCTTCGAGCGTCGGACCGACTACGAGTGGGGCCCCGAGCTGCCGGGGCTCCCGGAGGGCACCCCGCCCAAGACGCTCGTCATGCGGGTCGTCCCGGACGAGAACAGCTCGGCCAACCTGCTGTCCACCGGTGAACTGCAGATCGCGGCGTTCTCGAGTCAGAACTACTCGCGCTTCAAGGACGAGAGCGGCTACGTCAGCGTCACCCAGCCGCAGCAGGACGCGATCCTGGTCTTCAACGAGACCCCGGGTCGCCCGACCGCCCGGCCGGAGGTCCGCCAGGCCATTGCGCAGGCACTCGACAGGAATGCCCTCAACGAGATCATGAGTGACGGCCGCGGCGACCTGGCAACCAACCTGGGCCAGTCGACCTACGCCTGCTATGACGATTCGCTGGGTGATCTGCTTCCGGAGCACGACCCGGCGGCAGCCAAGAAGGTGCTCGACGGAGTCCCGCTGAAGGTCATCGGCACGACCGTCGTCGCCGGCGGGACCGGAACCACCGCCATCACCGCCCAGCTCAACGCCGCGGGGGCTGACGCGACGCTGTCCAACATGGTCAACCAGGCCTGGGTGGCCGAGCTGTTCTCCGGCAAGAACGACTGGGACGTCACGATGCTTGGCTACGGCAACACGATCAACAGCATCCTGTCCGCGGGATCGCTCTTCACCGGGGCGGCCCCGCCGAACGGCTCCAACATCGGAGCGGTGAACAACCCGGAGGCCCCGGAGCTCTACGCCACCGCGGGGGCGACGACCGGCGAGGAGGGGTGTGCAGCCACCTCTGCCTTCCAGCGTTCACTGCTGGAGTCCTACGACGCACTGCCGATCTCCACGGTTCCGGCGACGGTGGTGTTCAGCAAGGACACGAGCGCCCTGCTGAACAAGGGATTCGTGCTCGCGGGCACGATCCGCATCGCCGACTGATCTCGCGATGACCTCCATCATCCCCGCGTCTGCACACGGCGCCCCGGGGGGCGGCGCTGCCGTCGCTCCCCGGGTCCGTGGCGGAGCGCCGTGGTCGGCCTTCCTCTTGCGCCGGTTGGGGGGTGTGGCGGTCCTCGTGGCCGTCCTGGTGCTCATGACCTTCCTGATCGTCCGGCTGGTTCCCGGCGACCCGGCGAGGAACCTGGTGGGGCTGACCGCGAGCACCGAACAGCTGCAGGCCGTGCGCTCCCAGCTGGGACTGGAGGACTCGCTCGGGCAGCAGTTGGTCAACTACGTCGGCAACCTGGTCAGTGGTGGGTTGGGCGACTCCTTCGTCACCAGCCAGCCGGTGAGCAGGTTGCTCGGTGAGCGCCTCCCGGTGACCGCCGAGCTGGCCGGGCTCGCGCTGGCCATCGTGATCGTCGTCGGTTTCCCCGCAGGGATGGGGATGGCTGCGTGGCAGCACAAGCGGCGCGTCCGGTGGGGGGACTCCGCCTTCACTACGGTCACGAGCCTGGGTGGCGCCATGCCGGAATATGTGACCGGCACGGTGCTGATCTACCTCTTCGCGCTGAAGTTCGACCTGCTGCCGGCGCAGGGCGGCGCGGCGCCCTCGGAGATCATCCTGCCGGCGTTGTCGGTCGCCTTCGCGCCCATGGCGATCTTCGCCCGACTGGTGCGCAACGAGACCAGTGCCGTGCTCGGCAAGGAGTACATCACCACCGCAGTGAGCAAGCGGTTGCCGTCCTGGCGGCTCTATCTGACCCATGTCCTGCCCAATGTGGTCACCAGCACGCTGACGCTCGGGGGGCTGTTGCTGGTCGCCCTGCTCGGCGGGACGGTGATCACCGAGAACGTCTTCAACGTCCCGGGGATCGGCACTGCAGTGGTCAACGCCATCCTGCAGAGTGACTATCCCGTGATCCAGGGCATCATCCTGGTGCTCGGGCTGCTGGCCATCGCGATCACGTTCGCCGTCGACATCGTTCTGGGCCTGGTGGACCCGAGGACGGTCTCCGCGGTCAGGTCGCAGTGACGACGTCGAAGCGCCGCAAGCCCTTTGCTCTGTGGCTGGGTGCCGCCCTGCTGCTCGCCCTGTCCGTGCTGGCCGTGGTCGCCCCGATCATCTGGGGCGATTCCGCAGCGGCGCTGAGCAGCGAGGTGCGCGGTGGTCCGTCCGCGGAGCATCTCCTGGGTACCGATCCGCTCGGGCGGGACGTCCTCGACCGCACGCTCGTCGCGGCCCGGCTGACCCTGGCGATGGCTGCCGTGACGACGTTGATCGCGGTCGGCGGCGGGATCGTGCTCGGCGCGACCATCGTGGTGGCCGGCCGACGGGTCCGCGGTCTGGGGGAGCGGCTGATCGATCTCATGATCGCCTACCCGCCGATCATCGTGGCCCTATCGATCACGGCCATCTTCCGACCCAGCGTGGGCAGCGTCGTGGTCGCCATCGGGTTGGCATTCGTCCCTCAGTTCGCCCGGCTCACCAACACATTGGCGTCCTCGGTGAGCAGCAAGGACTACGTCGTCGTGGCGCGTCTGGTCGGGCTGCGTCCGACCCGGCTGTTGTTCCGTCACGTCATACCGAACCTGGCGGGCCCGCTGCTGGTGCTCACCTCGGTGGGTTTCGCCTCGGCGATCATCACGCTCTCCGGGCTCAGCTTCATCGGGCTCGGGGTACAGGAGCCGTCCTACGACTGGGGCCGGTTGCTCGCCCAGGCGCTGCAGGACCTCGGGGTGAACCCGATCGAGGCATTCGGCCCCGGGATCGCGATCCTGATCACCGGCCTCGCGGCCGGCCTGCTCGGCGACGGCCTCAACCAGTTCCTCGACCCGCGAGGACCCGTCCGCCGCCGCCGTCGGAGGCGGGCGGCCACGAGCGGCGGCGCCGACGCCCGGACCCCGCATGCTGCGCTCCTGGCGCCGGCGCCCGATGCCGTGGTCTCGGTTCGCGACCTCACGATCGCCGCCAGCCCGGAATCGGTCGGCGCCCCGCTGGTGCGCGGGGTTTCCCTCGACGTGCGGGCCGGGGAGATCCTCGGCATCGTCGGCGAGTCGGGGTCGGGCAAGTCGTTGACCGCGATGGCGATCGCCCGGCTGCTGGCGCCCGGACTCCACTGGTCGGCAGAGACGCTGTCGATCAACGGCGCCGATGTGAGCGACGCACGCGAGCAGACACCGGTGCGGCTGGCGACCGACGTGGGAGTCGTGTTCCAGGACCCCAGTTCCTGTTTCAACCCCGCCCGGCACGTCGGTCCGCAGATCACCGAGGTGGCTCGGGTGCATCAGGGCCTCTCCAAGCGCGCGGCGAACGAGCTTGCGATCGAGCGGCTCCGCGAGGCGCGTGTCTCCTCACCGGAAGTGCGGATGCGGCAGTACCCGCACGAGCTCTCCGGCGGCATGCGGCAGCGCGCGATGATCGCCATGGCTCTCCTCACGTCACCGTCGCTGCTGATCGCCGACGAGCCGACCACGGCGCTGGACGTGACAGTGCAGGCGGACGTCCTGCAGCTGCTCCACCGGATCAGCACGACCCGCAACATGGCGATCGTCCTCATCTCGCACGACATCAAGGTGGTCTCCACCCTGTGTCACCGGGTCTGTGTCATGTACGCGGGGCGGATCGTGGAGGAACTCACCGTCGAAGACCTCCGCGAAGGCCGCGTGTGCCACCCGTACACCAGGGCGCTTCTCGATGCCGCGCCGAGGTTGGAGCCGAGTGCCCGCCAGGTGCCGCTGATCCCGCTGCCCGGCCGTCCCCCTCAGCCGGATCAGCCGATCGTCGGCTGTGCCTTCGCCGACCGGTGCCCTCTGGTGACCGATCGGTGCCGGCAGGAGGACCCGGCCCTGCGCGCACTTCCCCGCGGTGGGGTCGCGGCCTGCCACGTCAGCACCGGACCTCTGGAGGATCTCCTTGTCACCCAGTGAGGCGGCGCCGGTGCTGCGGCACCAGGCCGACGGCTTCGCGCTGAGCGCCGTCGGCGTGTCGGCCGGATACGGCGGGGGACGCCGCAGTCGTGACGTCCTGCACGACATCGATCTTTCCGTGCCCGCCGGGCAGACGCTGGGCATCGTCGGCGAGTCCGGTTCCGGCAAGTCCACCCTCGCCCGAGCGCTGGTGGGTCAGCTGCGGCCCTCGGCCGGGAAGATCCTGCTTGGTGACGTCGAGATCAGTGCTCTTCGCGGCCGGCGGCTGCGCGAGAACCGTCGGCGGATCCAGCTCATCCCGCAGGACCCGTACGCGTCGCTGGACCCCAGGATGACGATCCGCCGCGCGCTGTACGAGGCCATCGATCCGCAGGGCCGTCGCCCCGCGCAGGCAGCAGCCCGGATCAGCGAGTTGCTGGCCACGGTGTCACTGGATCCGGACGTGGCCAGCCGGTACCCCCACGAGTTCTCCGGGGGACAGCGGCAGCGCATCGCGATCGCCCGGGCGCTCGCTGTCCAGCCGGAGGTCATCATCGCCGACGAGGTGACCTCCGCGCTGGACTCCTCGGTTCAGGCCGAGGTCCTCAACCTGCTGCGGTCGATCCAGGCCCGCACCGCGATCACGATGCTCTTCATCACGCACGACCTGTCCGTGGCGAACTACATGTGCGACGAGGTCGCCGTCCTGTACCTGGGCCGGCTGGTGGAGAAGGGCAGTAGCCGGCTGCTGTTCAGTCCGGATCACCCCTACACCCGGCGCCTCGTCGACAGCATCCCGAACCCGCGCGCAGGGCTCAGCGGGCTATCGGCGCCGGAGATCACGGGCGGTGAGGGGGCCGACCCGGCGAATCCGCCTGCCGGCTGCGCGTTCCATCCCCGCTGCCCCAACGGCCCGCGGCTGCGCGACGACAGGGAGCGCTGCATCACCGAGCGCCCGGAGCTCCTCCCGCGCTGGGACGACACCGGAGACGGCGACCACCGCAGCGCTGCCTGCCACTTCCCCCTGAGCGAAGTCCGAGCGGGACTCGGAGACTAAGGAGAACTGTCCATGCCAGAGCAGTCGAGCGCGCCTTTCCGGCCCGCCGATCTCAGTCGCTTCATAGACGTCGTCAACGCCACGATCACCCCGGACGGACGCACGGTCGTCTACGCGTCCACGACCGCCGACGGCGGGACGGTGGCCACGGCGCACGCGTTGTGGCGGGTGGACACCGACGGGAGTGCCCCCGTGCCGTTCGCGGCCGGCGACGGCTCGCGCTCGCGGCCGGCCTTCTCCCCGGACGGTCGGCGGGTCGCCTTCCTGATCAACACGGACGGCCGCCGTCAGGTCCACGTCGCCGATATCGACGGCTCCGGCAGCGTCGCGCTCACCGACTTCGGCCGGGGTGTCGGGCCCCTCGGGCCGCAGTGGTCACCTGACGGCTCACTGATCGCGTTCGACGGGTGCGAGGAGCCGGCGCGCGATGCTGACCGGCCCTACCGCGTGACCAGCCCGCTCTGGCGCCGCGACGGTCTGGGGCTGCTGCAGGACGCCACCAGCGATGTGTACGTCGTGGACGTGACGAGCGGATCGCTGACCCACGTCACCAAGGACGGCGGCGTACTGCTCTCGCTGAGTTGGTCGCCGGACGGCGCCCGCCTCCTGTACGTGTCGTACGCGGCGCCCGGCTCCAGGACGTACGGGGTGAACATCGTCGACCTCGCTTCGGGCGTCGTCGAGCAAGTCACCGAGAGCGAATTCCTGGCCGTGGGCCCGGCGGCGGCCTGGCTGCCCGACGGGCGGGTCGTCTACAACACACCGCGCAACATCAACCGGGCGATCGGCCTGATGGTCTACGACCCGCGCACGGGCCGGCACGAGAGCAGGACCGAGGACCTCGGCGGGCAACTGTTCGGGAACCTGCAGGCAGGCTTCCACTCCGAACTGCTCGAACCGAGAATCCTCGTGGAGCCCGACGGTGGGCACGCGCTGGTCTACGTCCAGCGGGGTGGACGGCTGGTGACCTGCCGCGTCGCGCTGGACGGACCCATCGGCGTGACCGTCGCCGTGGAGGACCACGCCTCGCACGCGCCTGTGGCGCTGTGCGACCGGCGGCTGCTCACCTTCCGCAGTTCGTTCGGGTCTCCGGGGGATCTGTATCTCACCGACATCGGCACCGACGATGCCGCGACGGCCTCGACCACCCGCGTTACCGATGTCAATGGGGGCTGGTACCCCGGAGCCGACTTCACCGTCCACGAACTGCGGTTCCCCAGCACCGACGGCACCGAGGTGGAGGGCTGGTTCCTCGAGCCCGCGGGGGGCACGGGCCCCCACCCGACGGTCCTGAACATCCACGGAGGGCCGTTCGCCGGCTACGGCGAGATGTTCTCGGTCGACAACGCGCTCTTCACCAGCGCCGGGTACGGCGTGCTGGCAATCAACTTCCGTGGATCGTCGGGCTACGGCGACGCATTCGCCTCGGTCCTGCGCGGAGACTGGGGCCACCTCGACGTCGATGACCTGATGACCGGCATCGACGTCGCCGTGGAACGTGGCCTGGTCGACGACCAGCGGCTGGCCTCCTTCGGCCTCTCCGGCGGCGGATACCTCACCGCCTGGTTGCTCAGTCACTCCGACCGGTTCCGGGCGGGGATCTCCGAGTGCCCGGTGTCGGACTGGTCGGGCATGCTCGCGTCCGACATCGGCGCCATCGTCCCCACCTGGATGGACAGCCAACCCGGCAAGGGCGTCGAGTCGATGACCCCCTACACCCGGATGTCGCCGGCCACCTACCTCGCCGACTGCGAGACCCCGATGCTGGTGGTCGCCCACGAGGCAGACCTGCGCTGCCCCACCACGCAGGCCGACACGCTTTACAACTCCCTCCACATGGCCGGGGCGCAGGTCGAGATGCTGCGCCTTCCGGGCATCCCGCACGTTCCCTACGCGACGCTCAACCTGGGTGTGCGGACGGGGCGGGCCGAAGCCCTCGTCGAGTGGATGGACCGTTTTCTCGGAGAAGGAGAGACCCGATGACGCTGCCTGAGATCGCATCGATAGCCGTGGACCCTGTACCGCTCCGGGATTGGATCGCAGACCAGCGCGACGAGATGGTGGCCGATCTCCGTACCTACGTCGAACACGAGACACCCAGCGACGACAAGGCGATGCTCGACAAGGGCCTCGTCTGGTTGCGGGAGTGGATCACCGTTCGACTGGGCACGCCGGACACCCACGAGACGTTCGACGGTGGCGAGTTCGGCGACACCGACGTCCTGCACTACGGCGGAACGGGCGACCCGCTGACCCTTCTCTGCCACTACGACACGGTCTGGCCGCTCGGCACCCTGGCCGACTTCCCGTTCTCCATCGAGGGAGACGTCATCCGCGGTCCGGGTGTCTTCGACATGAAGGCCGGGCTGGTCCAGGCTGTGTGGGCCCTGCGTGCTCTGCGCGAGTGCGGTGTTCCCACGCCGCCGATCCGCCTTCTTCTCAACGGGGACGAGGAGCTCGGCAGCCCGGCCTCCCGGGCCGTCATCGAGGACACCTGCGCGGGGACCAAGGCCGTGCTCGTCTTCGAATCGAGCGCCGAAGGGCGGCTCAAGTCGGCGCGCAAGGGCGTCGGCATCTTCGACGTCGCGGTCTACGGCCTCGCTGCGCACGCCGGCCTGGAACCGGCCAAGGGCGCGAGCGCGATCGACGAGATCGCCAGGGTGGTGGGCAAGCTGCATGCGCTCACCGATCTGGACACCGGCACCACGGTCAACGTGGGCCTGATCTCCGGCGGTAGCCGGCGCAACGTGGTGGCCGCCCTGGCCAGCGCGGGCATCGATGTCCGGGTCGCCAGCGAGAACGAAGCGCGACGCATCGACTGGGAGCTCGCCGCACTGGCGCCGGTCGACCCCCGCGTCACCATCAACGTCAGCGGTGAGTGGAACCGGCCGGTGATGGAGCGCAGCCCGGGTGTGGCTCGCCTCGTCGAGATCGCTCAGCACGTGGCCACGCAGATGGGGACCCAGGTGGGTGAGACAGCAGTGGGTGGAGCCAGCGACGGCAACTTCGCCGCGGGTCTCGGGCTCCCGGTGCTGGACGGCCTGGGTGCGGTCGGTGCCGGGGCCCACGCGCGCGACGAGCACACCCGCGTGAGCGGGATGCTGGAACGAAGCGCGGTGGCCGCAGGAGTTCTTGCGGCACTGGCCTGAGCGGGCCGAAGGAGATCTGTCCAGACCGACAGCCGGGTCCCCCGAACCTTGGGCGAATGCACATCCCACGGCACCGGCGCCGCTCCTAACGTGGCGCCATCCGCAGTTCCCGACGACACCGTCGCGGGCTCGTCGACACGCGCGTAACCGGTCAATCCGGCCGGCCGCGAAGGCCGTAGAACCAGAGCCAATGGAGGCAGCAGTGTCCCTCTCACTACCCGGTGGCGCGAAGATGGCGGTCGCGATCGGCTCGGATTTCGACGCGCACAGCGCGTGGATGGGCGCTTTCGGTCGGACCAGCCCGTCGTACCTGTCGCGCGGCGAATTCGGCGCGGAGGTCGGCGTGCCGCGGCTGCTCGAGCTCTTCCGCCGGTTCGACATCAAGACCACGTTCTTCACGCCGGGGCACAGCATGGTGACGTTCCCCGAGCGGATGGAGCAGATCCTGGCCGATGGCCACGAGGTCGCCTCGCACGGCTGCTATCACGAGTCCATCCCCACCCTGTCGCCCGAGCGCGAACGGGAGTTGATGGAGATCCAGCTTCAGCAGTACGCGAAGATCGTCGGTGGTCGTCCGCGGGGATACCGGTCGCCGGCGTGGGACTTCTCCGAGATCACGATGAGCCTGCTCGAGGAGTACGGCTTCGAGTGGGACAGCTCCCTCATGGGTCGCGAGTACGAGCCCTACCACCCGCGCCCGGTCGAGCTGCACTACGAATCGGCGAACATCTTCGGCCCCCCGACGCCGATCCTGGAGTTCCCGGTCTCCTGGTACCTGGACGACTTCCCGGCGCAGGAGCCGGTGGCAGGCATCAACGCCGGCCTGGGTGACCACGACCTGCTGTTCCGGCGGTGGCGCGACATCTTCGACTACGCCTACGAGAACTGCCCGGGCGCGGTGTACGCCCTGACGATCCATCCTCAGTGCAGCGGTCGGTCGATCCACATGAAGGTCCTGGAGAAGCTCATCACCCACATGCAGTCCTTCGAGGGCGTGTACTTCGGTGGCATGAGCTCCATCTACGACTGCTGGACCGACGACGAGGACACGACGGCCGGCTGATCCTCCCGTTCGGTGCCGAGCATTCGCGTCGTGGGCAGAGCGGGATGACCGCCGAGGAGCAGTTCGTCGTCGAGGGCCTCGCCGATGAGGTCGAGGTCCTGGTCGACCGCTGGGGCGTGCCCCACATCTACGCGGGCACCCGGCGGGACGCCTTCCTGGCACAGGGCTTCAACGCCGCACGTCAGCGGCTCTTCCAGATCGATCTGTGGAGACGGCGTGGGCTGGGCAGGCTGGCGGAGGCGCTCGGACCGGACTACGTCGAGAAGGACCGTGCCGCCAGGCTGTTCCTGTACCGCGGCGACATGCATCGCGAGTGGCTGGCGTACGGCTCGAGCACCAAACGGATCGCGACGGCGTTCACCGACGGTGTCAACGCCTACGTCCGGCTCTGTGAAGCCCGGCCCGAACTCCTGCCGCCGGAGTTCGTCGAGCTCGGGTACGGGCCCGCGTACTGGGAGCCGGAGGATCTTGCGCGCATCCGCAGCAACGGGCTGTACCACAACCTCGAACAAGAAGTGGCCCGAGCGCGCACCATGGCCAGGTTCGGACCCGAGGTCGAGGCCCTTCGGCGGGAGCGCGCACCGGAGTCCGCCACCGTCGTGCCGGAGGGACTCGACCTCTCGCTCATTCCCGCAGATGTGCTGCGGGTCTACCGGTTGGCCACGGGTCCGGTCACTCTGGATGCCACGCCATCGGCGGCCCGAGGCGAGGCCGAAGGCAGCAACAACTGGGTGGTGGCCGGATCACGGACCGCCAGCGGGCGCCCGCTCCTCGCCAACGACCCGCACCGCGCCGTGAGCCTGCCGTCGCTCCGGTACATCGTGCACCTCGCTGCCCCCGGCCTGGATGTGATCGGGGCAGGGGAACCGGGCCTGCCCGGTATCTCGGTGGGACACAACCAGACCCTCGCGTTCGGCTTCACGGTCTTCGCCATCGATCAGGAGGACCTCTACGTCTACCGGACCGATCCTCGGGACCCGAGCAGATATCGCTACGGCGATGACTGGGAACAGATGACGACGATCCGGGAAACCATCGCGGTGGCCGGCGCGGAGCCGGTCGAGGTGGAACTTCAATTCACCCGCCACGGACCGGTGATCTGCGTGGAGCCGGAGATCGGTGTCGCTATCGCGGTACGGGCCGCCTGGCTCGAGCCCGGAATGGCTCCCTATCTCGGCAGTGTCGACTACATGACCGCCGCGAGCGCAGAGGACTTCGTCGACGCGATGAACCGCTGGGGATCACCGGGTGAGAACCACGTCTACGCCGATGTAGAGGGCAACATCGGGTGGCGCCCTGCCGGCTTGGTCCCCATTCGCCCGAACTGGGACGGGACGCTGCCGGTGCCCGGCGACGGGCGCTATGAATGGGCCGGGTTCTACGACATGGATCAACTGCCGGCCGCCCACAACCCGGAGAAGGGATGGTTCGCGACGGCCAACGAGATGAACCTCCCGGCCGACTACCCGAACGCCGAACGCACGATCTCCTACGACTTCTATCCGGCGTTCCGGTCCGAACGCATCTCACAAGTGCTGGCCGCGAACGAGGACCTCACCGTGGCCGACTGCGTGGCGCTGCAGAGCGACTACCTCAGCCTCGTGGCTCTGCAGGTGGCGCGACTTGTCGGCCACGTATCCGTCACCGAGCCCGAAGCCCGCGTCGCACTGGACCTGCTCACCACCTGGGACGGCGTGCTGAGCCCGGATTCGGCAGTCGGTCCGCTCTTCGAGGTCTGGTTCCGGCGCCATCTGCGTCCGGCCTTGCTCACGTGGAAACTGCGCCGGCTCGGCCTCGCCGACGGCGACGTCACCGAGGCATTGACGATGATCATCCCGGCCGAGGACGTCGGAAGCGATCCCCGGGTCGACCTGCGCGTGCTGGCGGAACTGGTCGCACGTGACCCTGAGGCCCTCGTGGGCATCATGACGACGTCGCTCTCGGCAGCAGTCGTCGAAACACGGAAGCTGTTCGGTGTCGATCACTCGCAGTGGCGTTGGGGATCGCAGCACCGTGCGGAGTTGCGCCATCCACTGGCCGACCGCGTGGACCAGCCCTGGATCAGAGTGGGACCACTGCCGCGCGGGGGCAGCGGTGACACCGTGGGCGCGGCGGCCTACACGCCGGACTTCGCCGAGAGCGTCGGGGCTACTTTCCGCATCGTCATGGACGTCGGCGAGTGGGACCGCTGCGTGGCGATGAATTCACCGGGGCAGTCCGGGGATCCGCGCAGCCCGCACTATTCGGACCTGTTCGCCGAGTGGGCGCAGGACGGCTCCTTCCCGCTGTTGTACAGCCGGACGGAGATCGAACGGCATGCGATGAGTCGTTACCTGCTCGTACCCCCGCGAGGATGATCCGGCGCAAGGCGACAATCTGGCAGACAGAGTGACGTCAACGCCGGTGCCGGGAGAAGCTGACCGACGACCGCAGACGACCTCCGGTCGGGGGTGGCCAATCGCAGCAAACGTCCACGAAGATCGCGAGCGACGAGTCGTCGTTGGCGACGGAAGGCACGGTAGCCGTCGTTGGAGGCATGACCACGTTCTCACCACAGGTTCGTGGCCCACCGCGTGACCAGCGTGAAATCCTCATGGCGCGCAGCCGGCCGGACAGGGGGACTGGGCTCCCGTGATCGTGCTCCCTGACTTCGGGCCATTCCAGGCCGTTACGCCAGCCCTACTACCGGTGGCTGGCGGCTCCCGTCACGACCAGCGACCTGGTCGCGGCCTATCGGGCCAACGCGCTGTTCGACGCCCCGCCGATGGCGTGCCTGTGAAGGTCGTCTCCGAGCGACTGGGGCATGCGAGCGCCATGATCACGCTCACCGTCTACCAGCTCGTACACCCCGCAAGGCCGCTGACCGTTTCGCCGCCCCGCTGGACGGCCGACACGAGGTGCGGAGTGTCACGACGGCCGTGAAGCGCCTCTACAGCGAAACGCCGGGCTCCTGACCTGCAGGAACCCGGCGTGTTGCGGTGTCCGAGGGGGGAGTCGGACACATAACCCCTGGCTCAAGCCATCTCACTTTGACACCGATGAGATTGGCATGGGCATGACGACCGAGCAGAACGAGCTCAACTTCCACCGCCCGTAGGGCTGGCCCTTAGTGGGCGGCTCAGGGGCAGATGCCGGCTGCGGCGAAACTGACGTCAGCTGCGGCGGAGCCAGCCCCGTACGCGGCCGCGCAGAGTGGTCGGACGGCGGTGCCAGTCGCGATGGTCTGGGTCGTCGCACTGGCCGGCCGACCAGCCACGCGGGAGGTCCGCCAGGGGCACCAGTGACGGGACCATCTCCACGAGGTGGGCGAAATGGACCATGCGGGCGTCTTCCACGGCGAGCGTGGTGCCGCACAGGATCTGCCAGTCGCCGTCCTCGTCGTGGTGAACGTCCCTGACCGTGGCGCCGTCGAGCACCGGCTGGGTCGTGAAGACGAGGGTGTCCGGAGCGTCGGCGAACGGCCAGTCGTTCATACGGGCATCTTGGCACCGCCG
>JAOPWH010000290.1 GCA_025965795.1 Blastococcus sp. | reverse complement strand
CCGTTGTCCACGCCGTTGAGGCCCGCCTTGGCACCGTCGTCGCCGATGGTCACGCCCGGGCACGGGGTGCCGTCCTCGGTGCGGATCGGCACCAGCCAGGCGTGCACCCCGTGGTTCTTGCCCTGGGTGATCAGCTGCGCGAAGACGATCGCCATGCGGCCGTCCTTGGCGGCATTGCCGATGTAGTCCTTGCGCGCGGCCTGGTGCGGCGTGTGCAGGTCGAAGGTCTCGGTGCCGGGGTCGTAGGTGCACGTCGTCCGCAGCTGCTGGACGTCGGACCCGTGGCCGGTCTCGGTCATGGCGAAGCAGCCGGGCAGGTCGAAGCTCATGACGTCGCGGAGGTACTTGTCGTGCTGCCGCTTGGTGCCCAGCAGCTGCAGCGCGCCGCCGAACAGGCCCCACTGCACGCCGGCCTTGACCATCAGGGACAGGTCGGTGAACGCGACCATCTCGATCGAGGTCACCGAGCCGCCCGAGTCGTCCTCGCCGCCGTACTCCTTGGGAAAGCCGAAGCCGACCCGGCCGGAAGCGGCCAGCTTCCTGGCCGCGCGGGTGACCCGCTCCCGGGCCTCCTGGCCCGTCTCGCCGTAGACCGGGAGGAAGTCGGGGTCGTGCAGGTTCTCGCGGGCATCGCGGCGGACGTGCGCCCATCGGCCGTCGAGGACCTCCTGGATCGACATCGGGTCGACGGACGCCGGAACGGTGCTGGTCACTTGTCCTCCTTGCTCGGGGGTGCGGGGCTGGTCGGAGGTGCGGGGCTGATCGGAGGTGCGGGGCTGATCGGAGGTGCGGGGCTGGTCGGAGGTGCGGGGCTGGTCGCAGGGGGAGGGCTCACGACGCCGGACAAGCCGGCCCAGGCCAGATCGGTCAGGTGTGCGGCGAGTTCGGTGCGGAGCATGGGGCGCTCCGAGCGGACCCACCAGTCCGCGGCGGAACGGACGAGGCCGACGACACCGTGGCCCCAGGCGCCGGCAGCACCCGGATCGCGGCCGGCCTGCTCCAGGGTGAGCGCCATGAGCGCGGCCGCCTGGTCGCCGACGAGGTCGGAGAGGCTCGTGATCGGATCGGCATCCCGGCCGAAATGGCCGTTCTGGCCGTGGACGACGAACCGGTAGACCTCCGGGTCGGCTTCGAGGAACGCCAGGTAGGCGTTGATCGCGTCGGCGACCATCTCGCGGGGATGGTGGCTGCTCTCCATCGCCGCGCGCAGCTTGGGAAGCAGTTGCTGGGCCACGCGCTCGCAGACGGCCACGTACAGGTCGGTGCGGTCGGTGAAGTGCCGGTAGACGGCGGTCTTGCTGGTGCCCGCCTCGGCAGCGATCTCGTCCATGCCCACGCCGGCCCCGTGCCGGCCGACTGCCGTCAGGGTTGCCTGGACGAGTTGTTCCCGCCGCTGACGGCGGTGCTCGTCCCACCTCGAGTCGCGGCGGTCGCGAGTGGTCTGGTCGGCCTTCGACTCGCGGCGCTCGCCGGCGTGCGCCACATTTCCCGGTGCGCGGACGAGGTCCGCAGGCTTGTCCTGCGATGAGCGTCTCACCGCCTCGGCTTTCATGTGAAAGACGGTACCTGATACCGTCGGTACCGGCCAACCCACCCGAACCCGGAGGCCCAGATGGCTAGCACTCGCAAGGCCGCGATCGTCGGCGGAAACCGGATCCCCTTCGCCCGTTCCAACTCGGCGTACGCCCAGGCGTCCAACCAGGACATGCTCACCGCCACCCTGGACGGCCTCGTCGCCCGCTTCGGCCTGCAGGGCACGCAGCTGGGTGAGGTGGTGGCCGGCGCCGTCCTCAAGCACTCGCGCGACTTCAACCTGACCCGCGAGAGCGTGCTGGGCTCGAAGCTCTCGGCCACGACGCCGGCCTACGACGTCCAGCAGGCGTGCGGCACCGGCCTCGAGGCCGCGATCCTCGTGGCGAACAAGATCGCGCTGGGTCAGATCGAGTCCGGCATCGCCGGCGGCGTCGACACCACGTCCGACGCCCCGCTCGCGGTGGGTGACGACCTGCGCCGCGTACTGATCAGCCTGAACAACGCCAAGACGCTGCCGGACCGGCTCAAGGCGCTGGCGAGGATCAGGCCGGGCCAGCTCGTGCCCGAGATCCCGCGCAACGCCGAGCCGCGCACCGGACTCGCGATGGGCGACCACGCCGCGATCACCGCCAAGGAGTGGGAGATCGGCCGCGAGGAGCAGGACGAGCTCGCCGTCCGCTCGCACCACAACATGGCCGCCGCCTACGACCGCGGCTTCTTCGACGACCTCGTGACGCCCTTCCTCGGCCTGGCCCGGGACAACAACCTCCGGCCGGATTCATCGATCGAGCGACTTGCGAAGCTCTCTCCTGTCTTCGGCAAGGGCGAGGGCGCCACGATGACGGCGGGGAACTCGACCCCGCTGACCGACGGCGCCTCCGCGGTGCTGCTCGCCTCCGACGAGTGGGCCGCCGAGCAGGGCCTCCCGGTGCTCGCCCACCTGGTCGACGCGCAGACCGCGGCCGTCGACTACGTGCACGGCGGCGAGGGCCTGCTGATGGCTCCCGTCTACGCGATGCCGGTGATGCTGGCGCGTCAGGGGCTCACCCTCCAGGACTTCGACTTCTACGAGATCCACGAAGCGTTCGCCAGCACGGTCCTGGCCACGCTGAAGGCCTGGGAGGACCCGGCGTTCAGCAAGGAGAAGCTGGGTCTCGACGCCCCGCTCGGCTCGATCGACCGCACCAAGCTCAACGTGCACGGCTCGTCGCTGGCGGCCGGGCACCCGTTCGCCGCGACCGGCGGCCGGATCGTCGCCCAGCTGGCCAAGACCCTGCACGAGGCCGGTCCCGGGAAGCGCGGGCTGATCTCCATCTGCGCGGCCGGCGGCCAGGGCGTCGTCGCCATCCTCGAGTCCTGACCGCCGGACCCCTGGTACCGAGAGTCCCCCGGCGTCGGCCTGACCGGGACTTTCGCTGCCAGGAGTCCCTCTCGGAAGGAACCACCCTGTGAGTGACTGGTACCGCGATTTCGCGAACTCCGGCTTCGGCACGACCGTCACCAAGCAGCTGGGCCTGCCCCGTCCTGCCGTGCTGCGCCGCTACCAGCCGGGTCAGCCGCTGCTGCCCGGCCCGGCCGTCATCGGCTCCGCGGGGGAGGGCCGGCTGCGCGAGCCGCTCACCACGCTCCTCCAGGCGGCCGGCGTGCAGGTCCAGTCGCCGGTCACCGCCGACGGTGCGACCGACGGCGAGAAGCCGGCGGCGGTGATCCTCGACGCGACCGGCCTGCGCACGCCCGGCGACCTCGCCGGCGCGCACGACTTCCTGGCGCCGGCGGTCAAGCGGCTGCGCGCCACCGGGCGGGTGCTGATCCTGGCCGCCCCGCCGGGCGACGCCGACTCCCCGGCGCAGGCAGCCGCCCGCCAGGCCCTCGACGGGCTGGTGCGGTCCATCGCGAAGGAGCTCCGCGCCGGGTCGACGGCGAACCTGGTGTACGTCCCCGAGGGCGCCGAGGGCTCCCTGGCCAGCCCGGTGAAGTTCTTCCTCTCGGGTCGCTCCGCGTACGTCGACGGCCAGGTCATGAGCGTCTCGGCGGCCGACGTGCCCACCGGTGAGGACGGCGGGAAGCCCCTGGCCGGCAAGGTCGCGGTCGTCACCGGTGCCGCCCGCGGCATCGGCGCCGCGATCGCGAAGGTCATGGCCCGGGACGGCGCGCACGTCGTCGCCGTCGACATCCCGGCGGCCGGCGACAAGCTCGCCGGGGTGGCCAACGAGATCGGCGGAACAGCGCTGCAGCTGGACATCACCGCCGCAGACGCCCCGCAGCGGCTGATCGAGCACCTGCGCGAGCGGCACGGCGGGGTGGACGTCATCGTGCACAACGCCGGGATCACCCGCGACAAGCTGCTCGTCAACATGGACGCCGCCCGCTGGAACTCGGTCATGGCGGTGAACCTGCAGGCACAGCTGGACATCACCCAGGCGCTGCTGGACGCCGACGGAGTGCTTCGCGACAACGCCCGGGTGGTCTGCGTGAGCTCCCAGTCGGGGATCGCGGGCAACCGCGGCCAGACCAACTACGCGGCGTCCAAGGCCGGCGTCATCGGCATGGTGCGGGCGTGGGCG
>JAOPWH010000068.1 GCA_025965795.1 Blastococcus sp. | reverse complement strand
CCCGCCACACCGCCGACGGCCTGGGTACCGAGGTATCCCTCAAGCTCGCGGCTCTGGGCACCGTGCCGGTTCCCGGGCCCCAGCAGGCCCGCAACGCCCGGTCCGTGCGCAGCTGGCAGGGCTACCTCGGCCGGCTCGCGGCCGCCGGGATCGAGCCGCCCGTCGCCGCCGACATGCGCGACCCCGCCGACCTGCCCGCCGGCTTCGCGCCCGCACTCGACGCCGCGGGCCGGACCATTCCGGGTGTCGTGTGGGCCGTCGACGGCAACCGGCCGGTGACCGTTCTGCCTGCCGAGACGATCGCCGCCGTGAGCAGTGCGCTCTCCCAGCTGGGCAAGCCCTTCGTGGCAGGCACCGCCGGCCCCGAGAGCTATGACTGCGGCGGCTTCACCTCCGCGACCTGGCTCCTGGCCGGTTACGCCGTCCCGGCGACCCCGGAGGCCCAGTGGGCAGCCGGCGCCGCGGTGCCGGTCAGTGACCTGCAGGTCGGCGACCTCGTCTTCTCCCCCGGCGGTCAGGACGTCGGGATCTATCTCGGCGGCGGCAACGTCGTGGGCGCCTCGGCCGGCACCTATCAGGTAGCCGTCCGGTCGGTGACCGCCGGCTCGTCCGCTGTCCGTGTCACCCTGCCGGCCCCGGCCGAGCCGAACGCCGCGCTGGCCCCCGGCGGTCCGACCGGTCCGTGCGGGGCCGCGCTGCCCGAGCCGGGGCAGCGGTCACCGAAGTGGGGTGGCTGGTCCAACGGCCAGATCCCCTCCGCCGCGCTCTGCGAGCTCGGCGTGTACAGCCACGCGCTGCGTTGCGACGCGGCCGCGTCCTACCAGCAGCTGAGCTCGGCCTACCGGACCGCGTTCGGGCACCCGCTGTGCATCACCGACTCCTATCGCTCCCTGGGCGCACAGGTCGCGGCGTTCTACAGCAAGCCGGCCCTGGCTGCGGTGCCCGGCACGTCCAACCACGGCTGGGCGCTGGCGGTCGACCTGTGCGACGGCATCAACGTCTCGGGGACCCCGCAGTGGACGTGGATGACCGAGAACGCCGGGCGATTCGGGTTCGTGCAGCCGGAGTGGGCCGGTCCGCACGGGCCCAAGCCCGAGCCCTGGCACTGGGAGTACGGCTACATCTCCTGAGCCGAGGGCTCAGCCCCAGCGCAGGCCGGGGAGCCGTCGCCACGGCAGGGTGACGCTTGCTTCCGTCGTCTCTCCCGCCAGGCGCGCGGCGATGCCGGGACCCGCGCAGGCGACCGGACGGTGCGGGGTGACGACCACGTGCATGTCGTCGAGGGAGAGCCCCGCCGAACCTGCCTGCGCGATCATCCGCTCGGGGGCCACCAGCGCCGTCGTGGCGAGCATCGGGGCCACCGGGTGCGACCAGAGGGCCACCTGGCCCTCGACGCGCAGGTCCAGGGCGACGTCGGAGGAACGGCTGGTCGCGGCCGACCGGGTGCGGAGCACCGCCGTCGGCGACATCCTCGCCGGCGGCGACCAGGGCAGGGTCAGTCCCCCCCGACGGACGACGACCCGCCAGGCCACGCCCGTCTCGGCCGCGTCGGCCCAGTCGAGGACGGCGACCCCTGCGGCAGCTGCCGCGGCGTCGGTCACCGGCCGGTGGGCGACCCAGGAGGACAGTGCCGCTGAGATGCCGTCGGGCGTGGCACGCACCCCGGCGGCGGTCATGTCGTCGGCCAGCTCGCCCAGCGGGACCCGGGTGCAGCGCTCGTGCTCCTCGACGACGACCAGCGACTCCGCCCGGGCGCGCGGCACGAGGCGGACCTGCAGGTCGGCCGTGCAGAGATCGGGCAGCAGGGAGTCGGCGACCTCGCGCAGGTCGGCGACGTCGATCCGGGTCGGCCGCAGCCGCTGCAGCAGGCCGGCGGATCCGCCGAACCGGGCCGCGGTCATACCGCCGCTCCCTTGCCGAGCAGTCCACGCAGGACCGCGGGCAGGGTGGGCAGGGCGAGGACGCCGGCCAGCTCGGCGGCGCTCAGCCGGACCGGGAGCACGTCGGCGCCCCAGCCGGTGGCCAGGCGCACGCGGGCGGCCGAGGTGGGCCAGACGGCGTCGCGCGCGGCAGCGACGTGGAGTTCGGTGAGGACGTCCTCGAGGTGGATCGCGGCGACCGGGTGCACCAGGCAGGAGCTGAGTGCCTCCTGGACGACGCCGGTCAGCTGCGCGCGGTGGGCGCCGGTGAGCCAGTGCGCGACGAGCACCTCGGCGCCGGTTCCGCCGGCCGGGACGGCGCTCATCGGGCGCCGTCGGAATCGGGGCGGACCCGCGACCCCGCGGCCCCGGAGAACGCCGCTCCGGCGGAGCGGCGGGATGTCGGGCGCGGTGTCACGCAAGGGATATCGGCAGCGCAGAGGCCCGATGGACCCGGATGCGGCTCCAATTCCGTACCGCCGGCCCCAACGCGAACGGAGTCGCAGGGGGAACGGAATCCGTTCCCCCCGCGACTCCGCCCGGGGGTGGTGCGAGGTTCATTCGGAGCGATCAGTCGGCGAGCTCCGCCAGGCGGGACTTGAGGGCCTTCTCGACCCGGTCTGCGTAGACGTTCATGTTGCGCACCGAGGTGTTGAGGTCCGACGAGAGCTGCGTCTTCGTCTGCCCGCCCCAGGTAGTCAGGTACCAGGTCGCCCAGCCGAGCACGTTGGGCTGACCGGCGCGCTGGTCCGGTCGGGCGGTCGGGTCCGGTGCGCACGCTGCGGTCAGGGCGTGGGAGAGCAGCGTCTGCTCGGCCTCACCCATGATCTCGTCGGGTGCCTCGCTCGAGTCGGGCAGCAGGATCTCGGTGGCGTCCGGTCCGCCGTCCAGCGACTGCAGGTTGCGCAGGCCGTTGAGGGTGGCGACCGTCTGGCTGTTGCGGCGGAGGGTGGCCACGCTCTGGCCCATGTAGGCGGCCAGCTCGCGCTCGCTGGGCCGGCGCTGGTACTCGGGGGTGAACGCGGCGCTCGCCTTCGGCTGCGTGTGCTCGGTGTCCGCGGCGGTGCGGCCGTGCGCGTTGCGGCCGAGGTCGTGCACCCACTTCGAGAGCTGGGTCGCCAGGAATGCCCCGAACGGGACGCCCTTGGTCTCGTCGTACTGGCTGACCGCCTTGAGGACCCACTCGTACACCTGCTGACCCAGGTCGTCCGGGTCGGGCAGGTGCAGCCGGATCGTGCTCATGTTGCGCTGCAGGCGCTTGAGGCTGACCGGGCCGTAGTGGCGGCACAGGTCGGCGAGGAAGTCGGCCGGCAGGTCACGCGGGCTGCGACGGCGGACGTCGGTCTCGGCGCGCAGACCCACGGTCGCGCAGCCGTACCGGGCGCAGCAGGCCCGCACCCAGTCGGCCAGCACGGACGCCGAACCCGGCGCACCGTCGACGCGGTACAGCCCGTCGCCCTGGTCGTAGCTGACCGTGACGCCGTCCGGGAGCTCGGCCCGGAACTGCTCCAGCGGTAGCTCCCGGTCCACCCGGAAGTGGACCCGGTCCCGCGGGGTGATGGGGGCGAGCACCCAGCCGTCGGCCTCGGGGAGTCCGCCGAAGACGAGGGGCTGGCGGATCCGGTCGCTGGTGGCGGAAAACGTCGGGAAGGGGGCGAGATCGGTCACCGGAACTCCTGGCACTACGGGGAAGGAGGACCTCAGGGGAAGTGAGGCCCGGACGTTCGCGTGCGAGGCCCTCAGGCCGGGATGCGCTCCCCGGGCCGCGGTGTCCGCGGTGCCGGGATCGGCGAGGCGGACGCCTGCAGGGCGTCCAGCACGTCGCTGGTCGCCTCGGAGCGCAGGGCGCCCCCGACGGCGTGCTCGAGCAGGGTCGCCGCGGCAGCGCGCTCGGCCCCGCTGGGTTCGGCCGTGTAGACGGGCATGTGGTCGTAGAGCGACGTGAACACGGCGCTCACGAAGGCGTAGGCAGCCTGGGCCTGGGGCGAGAACTTGGCGACGCCGGCGCGGGGGCCGAGGTCGATGCCGACCGTCACCCGGACGACGCGGTCGTCCTTGCTGAGCCCCGAGACCGCGAACGAGACCTCGTCGTGCTCGGCGGCAAGTGCCGCGAGCGCGGCGAGGCACTTCTTCGTCGCGCCACGGCGCGGACGGAGCTGCACATGGACGACCACCGACTCCGGCTCGCCCTGTTCGCCCACTGGCTGTGCGTTGGATGCACTGTGTTGCATGGTGATCGCCCCCTGTCACTTGCTTGGGGAGAAATTTGCCCCATGCAAGGCCCTCAGGGGGGACAAGACTCGCCGTGCCCTACGCAGTTGTAGGGGGTGAGCTTCGGCAGTTCTTGCCCGTGTCGCTCACTTCCGGCTGCGATCGGCGGCTCAGCTGGCGATTTGTGCCAGGCGGGCCGCCGATCGGGCGGTGCAGTTCTGTCAGGCCGGGGGCTTCTCCGGAGCTTTCGCACCCTCGAGCGCGACCTCGACCTCGAGAACGGCGTGGTCCCCGGCCGCTTCCGCCGCAGCGGGGGACGGAGCGAAGGCCGCCAGCGCGCCGAGGCTGTCGGCCGTCACCTGGGCGGCCAGGAGGTTGGCCTCGGCGATCTGCCGGTAGACCTCCTCGCGGTGGATCGCCACCTCGCGCGGAGCCTTGAAACCGAGGCGGACGGTGCCTCCGCGGACCTCGACGACATGGACCTCGATGTCGTCGCCGATGCGGATCGTCTCGCCGACGCTGCGGGTGAGTGTGAGCATGCGTACCCCTCCATGGGTGTTGGCCGTCCGTGGCAGTGCCCGTTGCCGGACACAGGGGCGAGCGCGACAGGCGCGATCTCCCCGAGTTCAGTTATCGGCGCAGGGGGCGCCGAATCGGATGCAGGCCGTCGGTCAGGACGACCTGGCGTGCGCGGTGAGTATCGCGGTCGACGACGAGGGGCGCCCGGAGGTTGGCCGTCGCGGAGGCGACGTCCCCCTCCGGCACCGTCACGAGGCAGAAGATCTCGGCCGCGAGACGGTCGGGCAGACCGAGCTCGGTCAACACGGAGCCGGGGAGCGCCGGCGCGTAGTCGGGGAAGAACGCCGCCGCGGGTACCGCGAGGAACCGCGGCCCGTCCGCGGCCATGGACTGCAGCCAGAACAGCAGACCAGCGGCGTCGGCGGCCACGAGCACGTAGTCCCGGTGACCGGGGAACCCGGGCAGCGGTTCGGTCAGCGACAGGGCCCGCACCGCCGACGGCGCGGACACCCGCGTCGGCGGGCGCACGGGGGCAGGTGCGCGCGCCGGCAGGGTCGCTCCGGGGGACGGCGTCATGCGGGAAACCTCCTCGGCGGGGACGTGGGGGACGAAAGGCTGCTCATCAGCCTAGGTAGTCGAGCAGGGTCGGCGAGATCGCCTTGGCGGTGGCCGCCAGCGCCGCCTGGTAGCCGGTCTGCTGCATCTGCAGCTTCATGATGGTGTTCGGCAGGTCGACGTTCTCGGTCGCCGCCAGCTGGGACTGGAGGGTCAGCGACTGCTCGAAGCTCTGCTGCTCCGCCCGTTCGACCCGCGCCCCCCGGGCCCCGACGTCGGCGATCGCGGTCATCATCTTCTGCATCACGCCGTCGAGGGCCTGGAGGTGCCCGGCGAGAGCAGCCGGGTCGGCGATGTCGTCGGCGATCCCCTTGACGACGTCGAACAGGTTGCCGCCGTCCACCCCGAAGGCGTCGGGCCCGAAGACGTCGACCCGGACGGTCTCGTTGCCCTGCACCCGGCGGGTGACCGGTGGTCCGGCGAGCCCGGCGTAGGAACCGTCGGGGTTGTAGGCCTTGGCCCCCGGGGTGATGCCGCCGAACAGCGGCCGCCCCTGGATGGTGGTGTTGGCGAGGCCGATCAGACCCTCGCGCAGCGACTTGGTCTCTGTGGCGATCGCCGACCGGGCGGCGTCGGTCATCGCCCCGTCGTTCAGGCCCTGGACGGTGAGGTCGCGGACCTTCCGGGTCATGTCGAGCATCTGCTGCAACGTGGACCCGCCCTGACCGAGCCAGCTGTTGGCGTCGCTGATGTTGCGCGCTTCCTGGGCGTTGGCCGCCTGGTCCGACCGCGTCTGCATCGCCTTGTTGGTGCCGGTCGGCGAGTCCGACGGCGCGTTGATGAGCCGGCCGGAGGTGAGCTGCTTCTGCAACTGGCCGACCGCGTCGAGGTTGCGGTTGAGGCCTTGCAGGCTGGTGAGCGCGACAGCGCGCTGGGTGATCCGCATTCAGATCAGCGCCCCACGAGCCCGGTGCGGTGGATCAGCGTGTCCAGCGTCTCGTCGATGGCGGTGATCATGCGACCCGCCGCGGCGTACGCGTGCTGGAAGGACAGCATGTTCGTCATCTCCTCGTCGATGTTGACGCCGGCCACCGACTCGCGCGCGGCGTCGACCTGGGTGCTGATCACGGACTGGATGTCCATGTTCCGGTTGCTGACCGACGCCTGGACGCCCAGCTCCACGATCATCCGGCGGTAGCCCGCGTCGACACCCGACGGAGAGTTCCGCAGCCCGGCCATCTTCAGCGCGTTGCCGTGATCCGTGGACGGGATCCCGGGCCCGACGGATGACGCCGCGATGAGCTTCGGGTCGCTGATGTTCACCTTGATCGTCGCGGCCGTGACGGCGCCGGACGAGGAGGTCAAGAGGTTCAGGCCTTGGGCGCCGGTCGGGTCCCACCCGGCCGTGTGGGCCGCGTTGAGGTCGGCCGCCAGCCCGCTCGCGATGCCGTCGAGCGCCGCAAGGTACTTGGGCAGGATGGAGTTGAGCGCGTTCAGCTGACCACCGGCGGTGCCGTCGGCCTTGACCGTGTAGCCGCCGACGGCGGTGGCGATCCTCGGCGCGGGGTTCGCGGGGTCCGTGCCGTCGTCGACCACGAACTCGCCGGCAGTCGACCCGGACACCAGCGACATGCCGCCCACGATCACGTCGAGCACGCCGTCGTCGCGGTGACGGACCGTGGCACCGACCTGGTCGGCCAGCTTCATGATCAGCACGTCCCGCTTGTCGGCGAGGTCGTTGGAGGGCAGGCCGCTCTGCGTGGCCCGCTTGATCGCCTGGTTGAGCTGAGCGACCGTCTTGGCCGAGGAGTTGACGTCCTTGACGAGGACCCCGAGGTTCTCCCGGGTCTGGTCGAACTGTCCGGTCAGCGACTCGGAGCTGAAGTGCAGACCGCTGACCAGAGTCTCCAGGCGCTGGAGCACCTGTGCCCGGGCGGCGTCGTCCTTGGGCTGGTTGGCGACGTCCTCGAAGCCGCTCCAGACCTCGGCCAGCAGGCTCTGGATGCCGGTGGGGCTGGGCTCGCGGAGGGCGTGCTCCACCAGCTCGAGGCTGTCGGCCTCGGCAGCCAGTCGTGCGCCGTTGGCATGCTCGGTGTGTCCCCGGCTCTCGAGGAAGGCGTCGCGGATCCGGAGGACGTCGTCGGCGGCGACGCCGGAACCGATGCCAGGGCTGGTGGAGAAGAAGGCCGGGACCGGGTTGCCGCCCAGCGCCTGGAGGTCGGCCCGCTGGCGCGAGTAGCCCTCGGTGTTGACGTTGGCGATGTTCTGGCCGGTGACGTCCAGTGCCCGCCGCTGCGCCCAGAGCGCGGTGGTCGCCGCGTTCAGGCCGGAGAAGGTGCTCACAGTGCGCCGTCCAGGGTGACGGCGCGGTGGTTGCCGTCGTCGGCGCGGCCGGTGGAGCCGTAGGTGCCGGCCGACGGCGTGCGCACCGAGGTGAGCGCGTTGCCGATGGCGGCGAGGCCACCCTCGATCAGCTCGCGGTTGGCGTCGGACAGGCTGCGGAGCTCGGTCACCAGGACCAGGAGGGCCTCGTGGTGCTTGGCGAACAGGTCGTTCCACGGTGCCGGCGCCACGTCGGCCACCTGGCGGAGGGAGGGGTTCGCCCCGGTGCCCAGGCGGACGGCGATGGCTTCGGTCGCCGCGGCGCGCTCGACCTCGAGGGTGCGCAACTGGTCGAGGACGACCTCGATCTCGTGGGCGATGCGCGCCAGCCACCGGGTCTTGCCCGTGAGGATCAGGTACTGCTTCTCCTCGGCCTTGAACAGCAAGAGGTCAAGGAGCTCCTGCTCCCTCCACAGCAACGTCGACAGGTGCTGGTAGTCCACGTGCCCACCGCCCTTCCGTCGTGTCGCCGAACAGGACTGCCCTGCTCCCGGCGGATTCTTCGTCGCAGCAGCCATCGGCACTCCGGGACGGGGGCTCAAGCCGAAGCGCCGAAGTTCGCTCTCACGTTGGACAGGAAATCTGCCGAGGGCGGTGCCGAGCTGCCCGGAGGCAGCCGAGAAGAACAGCGTGAGACCAGCCCGCGCCCAGGTGACCGATCGCCCCTTGTGGAAACGGCCCGCACCCGAGCGGACGCCGCGAGAGCACGCGTCTGCCCGGCAGGCTCCGCAGCCGCCACACCTGCGGTCGCAACGCGACATCGATGCCCTGGTGACCGAACACCTCGCGCTCGCCTCGTTCGCCGTCAACGCCGTGGCCGCGCGCATCTCGCTGCCGAGCCACGTCAGCCGGGACGACCTCCTGTCCTGTGCACACGTCGCGCTGGTCGAGGTGGCCAAGCGCTTCGATCCGGGTGCCGGCGCCTCCTTCGCGACCTATGCACTGGCCCGGTTGCAGGGGGCGGTGCTCGACGAGCTCCGCTCCGGCGACTGGGCCAGCCGCTCCGTCCGCGCGGCGGCCCGGCGAACCGACGCCGCCGCCGACGCCCTCGCGATGAGCCTCGGCCGGCCGCCGACCAAGGAGGAGCTGGCCTCGAGCCTCGGGGTCCCCCGCAGCGAGCTCGACAACCTCCAGGTCGACGTGCATCGCGCGATCATGGTCAGCATCGACGCGGAGTCGGGCCCCGACGGCACCTCGCTGGACCTGCCGGACACCGGGGAGTCCCCCGAGCGGGCGCTGCTCCGCGGTGAGCGGGCCCGGTACCTGCACGATGCCATCCGGGCTCTCCCCGACCGGCTCGACGAGGTCGTGGAGCGCAATTTCTTCGGTGACGAATCACTGACCGACATAGCCGAAGACCTGGGCGTCACCCTCTCGCGCGTCTCGCAGATGCGTGCCCGCGCTCTCACGCTCCTGCATGCCGCAATGAGCGAGGTATGGGAGGGGCAGACGGTCCCGGCCGACGGCGGAGTGCGGGCTCGCAGTCAGCAGCGCTCCTACATCGACCGGGTGGCCGGCCGCAGTCCCATGCCGCAGGTCCAGCCGCTCCCCCGCCCGCGCACCGCCTGGCCGATGGCCGGCCGAGGCGCGGCCGCGCAACCCGCCTGAGTGAACGGTGCGAAAAAGTGATCTGTTCGCCTCAAGTCACAGCCGCCCCACGCCGTAACCAGAAAGGCAACACTGCACGGCCCGCAGCACGGATGCAGCGGGAATCCCTGTAAGACCCCTTCCAAGGAGGAACACCATGGGTCTGCGCGTCAACAACAACATCGCGGCGCTCAACGCTTACCGCAACCTGTCCGTCACCGACGGCCAGATGAGCAAGTCGCTGGAGAAGCTTTCCTCCGGCTTCCGCATCAACCGCGCTGCCGACGACGCAGCCGGTCTGGCCATTTCCGAGGGCCTGCGCTCTCAGATCGGTGGCCTCAAGGTCGCCGTCCGCAACACCCAGGACGGCATCTCCGTCGTGCAGACCGCTGAAGGTGCCCTCACCGAGACGCACAGCATTCTCCAGCGCATGCGCGACCTCTCCGTCCAGGCCGCGAACGACGGCGGTCTGAACACCGAGGCGAAGAAGAACATCCAGTCCGAGATCAGCCAGCTCAAGGCTGAGATCAACCGCATCTCCGACACGACGACCTTCAACGGCAAGAAGCTGCTCGACGGCAGCTTCACCGCCAACTTCCAGGTCGGCGCGAACAAGGGCGAGACCATCGCCGTTGCTGTCGGTTCTGTCGGTGCCGGCATGGACACCACCGGCCTGGGCGTCAACGGCGTCGACGTGACCGCTGCGTCGGCTCTGACCGTCACCCAGACCGGCGCTGTTGCCGACGACCAGGGCACCCCGGCCGCCGGTACCAACGTCATCACCGGTGACTTCACGCAGGCGGCGACCTTCGACACGCTGAAGGGCACCATCGCCGCCAACGGCAAGACCTTCGACCTGTCGTCGGTCAAGTACCTCGCCGGC
>JAOPWH010000143.1 GCA_025965795.1 Blastococcus sp. | reverse complement strand
CTGACCAAGAACGACTTCGAGGCGCTCGCCCGCTTCCGGTTCGGTATCCGCCGGTACCTGCGGTTCAGCGAGCTGACCGTGCGCGGCCACGGGTTGACGCCGCAGCAGTACCAGCTGCTGTTGGCGTTGAAGGGCTTTCCCGGCCGGGACTGGGCGACGGTGGGTGAGCTCGCCGAACGGTTGCAGTTGCGTCACCACAGCGTCGTCGAACTCGTCGACCGCGCCCAGCGGCAGGACCTGGTGCAGCGGGCACCGCACGCGGACGATGCCCGGGCCGTGCGGGTCGTGCTGACCGGCGAGGGCGCGGACATCCTCGGCCGGCTGGCCACCCTTCACCGGGACGAGCTGCGCCGTCTCGACACGATCCTGACTCCGCCCGAGTGGTCGGCCGCTGCCTCCGACCCGCGGACCGACTGAGCGCGACACGAACCCGAACGGTCCGCCACCCGTGTGCGAATCGTCCGGACCAGGCAGGCTGGGGGGACGTCACACCCCGGAAATGAGCGGACGCGATCATGGCGAGCATGGACCGACAGCAGGAATGCGTCCTGCGCACCCTGGAAGAGCGCGACATCCGCTTCGTGCGGCTCTGGTTCACCGACGTCTCGGGCTACCTCAAGGCCGTCGCGGTGGCCCCCGCCGAGATCGAGGCGGCGTTCGCCGAGGGCATCGGCTTCGACGGCTCGGCGATCGAGGGGTTCGCCCGCGTCTACGAGTCGGACATGCTGGCCAAGCCCGACCCCGGCACGTTCCAGGTGATGCCGGCGACCAAGGGCGGGCCCAGCGACACCGCCCGCATGTTCTGCGACATCACCCTGCCTGACGGCTCGGCGGCCTGGGCCGACCCGCGGCACGTCCTGCGCCGCGCGCTCAGCAAGGCCGCGGACATGGGATTCACCTTCTACACCCACCCCGAGGTTGAGTTCGTCCTGCTCAAGGACCTGCCCACCGACGGCAGCGCCCCCGAGCCGGCCGACAACGGCGGCTACTTCGACCTGTCCACGCACAACGTGGCGCACGACTTCCGCCGCGAAGCCGTCTTCGCGCTCGAGGCGATGGGCATCTCGGTGGAGTTCAGCCACCACGAGGTCGCGCCCGGCCAGCAGGAGATCGATCTGCGCTACGCCGACGCCCTGTCGATGGCCGACAACATCATGACGCTGCGCCACGTGGTGCGGGAGGTCGCCCTCGCCCAAGGGGTGCACGCCACCTTCATGCCCAAGCCGTTCACCGAGCTGGCCGGCTCGGCGATGCACACCCACCTCTCGCTGTTCGAGGGCGACCGCAACGCCTTCCACGACGCCGCGGACCCGATGCGCCTGTCGAGCACCGCGAAGCAGTTCATCGCCGGCATCCTCACCCACGCCCGCGAGTTCACCGCCGTCACCAACCAGACGGTGAACTCCTACCGCCGGCTGCTGGCCGGCACCGAGGCGCCGACCGCGGCGACGTGGGGGCGGGCCAACCGGTCGGCCCTGGTCCGGCTGCCGTCGTACAAGCCGAGCAAGGTGAACTCCGCCCGCATCGAGGTGCGCTCACCCGACTCCGCGTGCAATCCGTACCTGACCTTCGCCGTCCTGCTGGCCGCGGGCCTGCGCGGGGTCGAGAAGGGCTACGAGCTGCCGCCGGAGGCCGAGGACGACGTCTGGTCGCTCACCGACACCGAGCGCCGTGCGGCCGGTTACGAGGACCTGCCGGTGTCGCTCGGCGACGCGGTGGCCGCGATGGAGAACAGCGAGCTGGTGGCCGAGACCCTGGGTGAACACGTCTTCGAGTTCTTCCTGCGCAACAAGCGCGAGGAGTTCGCCTCCTACCGGCAGAACGTCACGCCCTTCGAGCTCCGCCGCTACCTCCCCGGCCTGTAGAGGAGGATGGAACGGCCTCGTCGCAGGCGCCCGTGCCGGGCCTGCGAGGCGTGGGGGGCGAGGAGGTCCGTCAACTAACGTTGGCGGTGTGGCCCGCCTGCTCGTCGTCGTCGTCCATGAGAGCGATCCGCCCGCCCGGCTGGGGGAGTGGCTCCGCGACGCCGGCCTCGAGCTCGACGAGCGGCACCAGGGCCTCGGCGAGGACCTGCCCCGCACGCTCGACGGACACGACGGGCTGCTGGTCCTGGGTGGGCCGCAGTCGGCCATGGACGACGAGACGACGAGCCCGGAGCTGGTGCCCGTCCGCGACCTGCTCCGGCAGGCGCTTGCGGCCGACTTCCCGACGCTCGCGATCTGCCTGGGCGCGCAGCTGCTCACCGACGTCGGCGGTGGAAAGGTGCGTCCGGGCATCGACGGGCCCGAGGTCGGCGCGACGCTCGTCGCGAAGCGCGACGCCGCGGACAAGGACCCCGTGTTCGGACCGCTGCCGCTGTCGCCCGACGTCATCCAGTTCCACCACGACGAGATCTCCGAGCTGCCGACCGGGGCCACCCTGCTGGCGAGCAATCCCTTCTACGCCAATCAGGCCTTCCGCGTGGGCCGGCACGTCTACGGCCTGCAGTTCCACATCGAGACGACGCCGGAGATCATCCACCGCTGGGCCACCGAGGACGTGGTCGGCGTCGCGGCCAGCCCGCACGACCGCGAGACCATCTGCCTCCGCTCCGACGCCGCGCACCCCGACGTCGAAGAGGCGTGGCGGCCGTTCGCCGGCCGGTTCGCCGACCTCGTGCGCGCGCACGCCTCCCGGGCCGCGTGACCCCGCGTGACCCGGACCCCCGCATGACCAGGGCGGAGGTGGAGGTGCCCCGCCGGGCCGTGGTGCGCCTCGCCCGGTTCGGCTTCGACGACGGCGAACGGGCCGCCCGCCTGCTCGCCGACCCGGCGCTCGGGCTCTGGGACCTCGAGCGCAACGAGCCCGCCGACCCCGAGGCCGGTCCGGTGGTGGCCGCCCTGGCCCGCGCCGGCGATCCCGACCTCGCCGTCCGCTCGCTGCACCGCCTGGTCGAGGCCCTCGACGAGACCGACGGATCGGGCGCCTCGGCCGCGGCCCTGCTCGCCGGGCTGCGCGGCTCGGGCCTGCTGCGCAGCCGGCTGCTGTCGGTGCTCGGCGCGAGCTCCGGGCTCGCCGACCACCTGGCCGCTCATCCGCGGGACTGGGCCGTGCTCGACGACGACGGGGACGGTTTCCCGGCGGGGGCCGACGGGCCGTCGGCGCGGGACCTCGAGGGCGACATGCTCGCCGCCGTGGGGGCCGATCCGCACGACCCGCCCTGGGGCGTGCGGCTGGGCAAGGGGGCGCCGGATGCCTCCCCGGTTCGGGTAGGGGCCCTCCGGCTGGCCTACCGCCGGGCGATCCTCTCCCTCGCCGGCCGCGACCTCGGGGACGGGCTGTCCGCCGAGGACGTCGCCGCCGAGCTCGCCGACATCGCGGCGGCGGTCCTCACCGCAGGCCTCGCGCTGGCCGTCGCCGAGCAGCCGGAGTCCGCCGCGCCGTGCCGCCTCTCGGTCATCGCGATGGGCAAGACCGGCGGCCGGGAGCTCAACTACGTCAGCGACGTCGACGTCGTCTTCGTCGCCGAGCCGGTGGACCCGACGGACGCCGAGAGCCCCGCCCTCAGCTCGGCGACGCGGGTCGCGGCCGCGCTGATGCGCATCTGCCGGGAGGCCGCCTGGGAGGTCGACGCCGCCCTGCGCCCGGAGGGCAAGGCCGGGGCGCTCGTCCGCACCCTGTCCGGGCACCGGGCGTACTACGAGCAGTGGGCGAGCACGTGGGAGTTCCAGGCGCTGCTGAAGATGCGCCCGGTCGCCGGCGACCCCGACCTCGGGCGCTCCTACGTCGACGCGTTGTGGCCGCTGGTCTGGAAGGCCGGCGACCGGCCCGGGTTCGTCGGCGAGGTGCAGGCGATGCGCCGGCGGGTGGAGGCGAACATCCCGCCCGCCCAGGCCGACCGCGAGCTGAAACTCGGCCGGGGCGGCCTTCGCGACGTCGAGTTCGCCGTGCAGTTGCTGCAGATGGTGCACGGCCGGATCGACTCCTCGCTGCGGGTCGGCGGCACCCTCCCGGCGCTGTCCGCCCTGTCGGCCGGCGGGTACGTCGGCCGGGACGACGCGGCGACGCTGAGCGCCTCCTACCGGTTCCTGCGCACCGTCGAGCACCGCCTGCAGCTGCTCCGCCTTCGTCGGACCCACCTGCTGCCCACCGACGAGCAGCAGCTGCGCTGGCTCGCCCGCTCGCTCGGCTACAAGCCCGACGCCCGGGGCAGCGCCGTCGACGTCCTCCAGGCGGAACTCAACCTGCACACCCGCGAGGTACGCCGGCTGCACGAGAAGCTCTTCTACCGGCCGCTGCTCTCGGCCGTCGCCCGCGTGCCCGGGGAGCACCTGCAGCTCGGCTCGAAGGCGGCCGGGGACTGGCTGCGCGCTCTCGGCTTCGCCGACCCGGAAGGGGCGCTGCGGCATCTCGGTGCCCTCACCGGAGGCGTCTCCCGGTCGGCGTCCATGCAGAAGTACCTGCTGCCCGTCCTGCTGCAGACCTTCGCCGCCTGCCCGAACCCGGACGCGGGTCTGCTGGCCTACCGGCAGGTGAGCGAGGCCCTGGGTGGTAACCAGTGGTTCCTCCGGCTGCTCCGCGACGAGGGGCAGGTGGCCGAGCGGCTGGCGCAGCTGCTGGGCTCGAGTCAGTACATCGCCTCGCTGCTCACGCGCACGCCCGAGGCGCTCCGGATGCTCGCCGGCGACAGCGAGCTCGAACCCCGGACGGCCGCCGTGCTCGCGGGCGCATGGCGCCAGGCGGCCGGCCGGGCCCCCGATCCGCAGGCCGGCATGCGGGTGCTCCGCGGGTTGCGCCGTCAGGAGCTGCTGCGGGTGGCGGCCGCCGACCTGCTCGGGCGCCTCGACGTCGTCCGGGTGGGGCACGCCCTCACCGACGTCGCCGTGGCGACCCTGCAGGTGGGGCTCGAGGTCGCGCGCCGGGCGTACGCGGTCGAGGCCGGTATCGACGTCGCCGCGATCCCCGCGGACCTCGCGGTGATCGGCATGGGCCGGCTGGGCGGCCGGGAGATGGGGTACGGCTCCGACGCCGACGTCCTCTTCGTGCACCGTGCGCGCGCGGGAGCCAACGAGAGCAGGGCGACGGCGGCGGCCAACGCGATCGCCCACACCCTGCGCCGGCTGCTCGGCGAGCCCGCACCGGACCCGGCGTTCGAGGTCGACGCCGACCTGCGCCCGGAGGGCCGGCAGGGCTCGCTGGTCCGCAGCCTCGACGCGTTCCGCGAGTACTACGAGCGATGGGTCTCCGTCTGGGAGGTGCAGGCGCTGCTGCGGGCCGTACCGGTGGCCGGCGACGAGGAACTCGGCGAGGCCTTCATCGCGCTGATCGCTCCGATCCGGTACCCCGCAGCGGCGCTGACCGGCGAGCAGGTCGCCGAGATCCGGCGGATCAAGGCCCGCGTCGAGCGGGAGCGGCTGCCGCGAGGCGCCGATCCGGCGACGCACACCAAGCTCGGCCGCGGCGGCCTGGCCGACGTCGAGTGGACCGTCCAGCTGCTCCAGCTGCAGCACGCGGCCGACGCGCCGCAGCTGCAGGTGCCGGCGACGACGGACGCGCTGGCGGCCCTGGCGGAAGCCGGGCTCCTGGATGCCGACCAGCGCGAGGCGCTCCGCTCGGCGTGGGAGCTCGCCACCCGGGCCCGGAACGCGATCTTCCTGGTGCGCGGGCGGCCCAGTGACCAGTTGCCACGGCCCGGCCTGGAGCTGGCCGGCGTCGCGCGCGCCTGCGGATACGGCCCCGACACCGACCCCGGGCAGTTCCTCGACGACTACCGGCGTACCTCGCGGCACGCCCGCGCCGTCGTGGAGCAGGTCTTCTACGGCCGGGCCGAGACGGGCAGCTGATCCCGGCGGCGACCCGGACGGGTGCTCCCGCCCCCCGGTGAGTGTGCCGGGGGAGCCGCCTGGGCAGTGGGAAGGTGTGTCGAGACCACTGCCGGAGCTGCCCGAGGACGTCGACGACGTGTTTCCGGACGGCGCGGGCGCCACGATCACGCCCTACCGCGACGGTCCGCTGATCGTGCGCGGGGAGTTCCGGCTGCTCGACCAGGACGGCGGGGAGATCGACCCCGGCCGCCGGACGATCGCGCTGTGCCGGTGCGGGAAGTCCGGCCTCAAGCCCTTCTGCGACGGCAGCCACAAGCGCTCGGGCTTCTCCGCGCCCAGTACCCCCAGCCGTCCGCGTCCCGCGCAGATCGTGCGTGAGGGGCTCGGGGAGGCCTGACCGGCGAACCCGTGCGGAGAAGCGCAGGTCAGGCGGCCAGGGCCGTCCGGCTGCGCAGGGCGGACCGGCCGGCCTCCCAGGCGCCGAGCACGGAGGTCGCCGCGACGGCGTCCATCGCCAGTGAGCTGGCGGCCCCGAAGAGGACATCCGGAGCCAGCTCGGGGTGCTCGGCCACCAGCGAACCGCACATGTCCACCGACGCGATCTGCTCGTGGACGGCGTCTGCCTCCACGTGCTCGTCGTAGAAGACCGAGGTGCGCGCGCCGAAGCCCAGCCGCTTCAGCCCCGAGGAGTAACGCCGGCTCGGTTCCGACGACGTCATCTCCACCGCGGCGAGGTGGCCGAGGGCGGCGCCGCGCCAGCGCCGGTGCAGCGCGAAGAGGGACATCGTGTTGACGGAGGCGAACGCGGCGGCGGGGGCCTCGTTCCACAGCGCGCCGTAGGTGGAGTCGAGGCCGAGGTCGCGCATCAGACCGGCGAACAGTTCGCTGTGCATCCGCTCGGGTGCGCCGCCGCCGTACTCGTCGGCCTGGATCTCGACCATGGCCGCCTTCGCCCGTCCGCTGAGGCGGGGGATGGCGAAGGTGTGCGGGTCGCCTTCCTTGAGGTGGTAGACCGAGCGGAGGGTCAGGTACTCCCGCCACTGCTCCAGCGTTCCCGCCTTGGCCATGTAGGCCGAGAGCGACGGGCCGTCGTCCGCGGCGATGACGGCGCTCAGCTGGCGGTCGATCGGCTCATCGGTGACGCCGATCGGCCCGACCGCGGACTGCAGGGCCGCGAGGTGCCGGCGTTCGAGGCGGCTGCGCAGGCCGAGAAGGGCCGGGTCCCACTCCCAGTGGTCGCTCACGTCGTCGAAGCTCCGGTAGTGCAGCTCGTAGCAGATCGCCAGGCTCAGCTGCAGGTCCTCGTCGGTCAGCACCGCGGTGCCGGGTCCCGGGCGGTCGGCCAGTTCGAGAGTGGCCGGGGACAGCTCGGTGCCGGCGGCCAGGTCGGAGGCCAGGGCTTCGCTGAGGAGGCCCCGTGGCTCGGGGAGACGCATGATCCGGCCTTGCCCACCTCGTGACGTTTCGATGCGCTCGTGGGTTGTGATGTCCCCCGCGGGTAGGACGACGCCGTGAGCGCTCCGGGAGATCGCGTGGTCCTCGTCACCGGTGGAAGCGCCGGCATCGGCCGGGCGACGGTGCACCGGCTCGCGGCTCAGGGCATGCGCGTGGTGACCTGCGCCCGGGACGGCGCCCGGCTCCAGGAGGCGGTCGGCAGCCTGCCCGGCGTCCTCGGCGTGGTGGCCGACGTGGCCGACCCGACGGACCGGACCATGCTCCTCGACCGGGTGCGCGGCGAGCGGGGCCGGCTCGACGCCGTCGTGCTCAACGCCGGAGCGGGCTGGGCCGGCCTGCTCGAGGACATGCCCGGCGACGTCGTCGAGGGCATCGTCGCCCTCAACCTGACCGGCGTCATCGAGCTGACCAGGCTGGCCCTGCCCGATCTGCTGCGCGCCGCGGAGGAGCGGGGGCGCGCCGACCTCGTGGCGGTCTCCTCGGTCGCCGCATGGACGCAGCTACCGCCGCTGACCGTGTACTCGGCCACGAAGGCCGGCGTGCACGGGTTCGTGAAGGGACTGCGCCGCGAGGTCACGGCGCGCGGGGTCCGGGTGCACACCGTGAACCCGTTCTTCGTCTCGACCGAGTGGCTCGCGAGGGGGCACGGACACCCTCCGACGTCGGACGCCGATGCCCGCGGGCGACTGTCCCCGGGCATCGCCCCCGGGCGGGTGGCCGACCAGATCGCCGGCTGCCTGGCGGCGAGCCGGTCGCGGACCGTCGCCGTCCCCCGGTGGGCCGGGCTCGCGCGACTGGGTGCGGTGCCACCGGTCGACCGAGTGCTCGATCGAGTGCTCTCCGGACAGGCGGGCCGGGTGCGGGAATTCGCCTCGCGGCAGGTGCGCAAGCGCACCGGGGCCGCGGGTGGGAGCGACCACCCGAACAGGTGAATCCGCCAGGGTTGGTTCCTGCATCCACCGGGAACAGGGGGGCGTCACACTCACTCGGCAGCCCGGAGGCGTCCCATGGCGACCACTGACGAGGCGACGGCCCCAGGTGCCATCCGCAGTCTGATTCCGGCAAGGATCGACCGGTTGCCCTGGTCGCCCTTCCACACCCGCATGGTGGTCGCGCTCGGTGTGGCGTGGATCCTCGACGGTCTCGAGATCACCGTCGCCGGTGCCGTCGTCGCGCTCCTCCAGAAGGAGGAGACGCTCGGCCTCAGCTCGACGCAGGCGGGGCTCCTGGCCACGGTGTACCTGATCGGTGAGGTCGTCGGCGCGCTCTACTTCGGCTCACTGTCCGACCGGCTGGGCCGCCGCAGGCTGTTCATCATCACGCTGGCGGTCTACCTCGTCGGGAGCGGCCTGACCGCGCTCACGCTCAGCGGCGCCACCCCTTGGCTGATCTTCCTGTACGCGACCCGCTTCATCGCCGGTATGGGTATCGGTGGCGAGTACGCGGCGATCAACTCGGCCATCGACGAACTGATCCCCGCGCGGTTCCGGGGACGCGTCGACATCATGGTCAACGGCACCTACTGGGCCGGCGCGATCATCGGCACGCTGGGCACCCTCATCTTCCTCAACCAGCTCGACCCGAACATCGGCGGGCGGGCCGCCTTCCTGCTCGGCCCGGTCCTCGGCCTGGTGATCATCTTCGTCCGCCGGCACCTGCCGGAGAGCCCGCGGTGGCAGGTCATGCACGGCCACGAGGCCGCGGCGGAGGAGACGATCGCCTACATCGAGCACGAGGTGGAGGCCGGTGGCCGCGAGCTGCCCCGGGTGCCGGAGGACAAGGCGATCGAGATCCAGCCGGCCAACCAGATCGGCTACTTCGCCCTCGCCCGGCTGCTGTTCAAGGAGTACCCGCAGCGCGCGATCTACGGCGCCACGCTGATGATCACGCAGTCGTTCCTCTACAACGCGATCTTCTTCACCTACACGCTCGTCCTCACCCACTTCTACGGCGTGGACGAGAAGAAGGCCCCGGTCTTCCTGATCGCGTTCGCGGTCGGCAACCTGTCCGGCCCGTTCCTGCTGGGCCACCTCTTCGACACCATCGGCCGCAAGAAGATGATCTCCGGGACGTACCTCGTCTCCGGCGTCCTGCTGGCCGTCACCGCGTTCCTCTTCCAGGCCGACGTCCTGACCGCGGTCACGCAGACGATCGCCTGGTGCCTGATCTTCTTCTTCGCCTCGGCCGGCGCCAGTTCGGCGTACCTCACGGTCAGCGAGATCTTCCCGCAGGAGGTCCGTGCCAAGGCGATCGCCGTGTTCTTCGCCATCGCCCAGTGCTTCGGTGCGCTCGGCCCGGTGATCTACGGCGCGCTGATCGGGGACGACAAGGATCCGGCCCGTGGACCGCTGTTCGGCGGCTATCTGCTGGGCGCCGGCGTCATGATCGTCGGCGGTCTGGTCGCCTGGTTCCTGGCCGTCGACGCCGAAGGCAAGTCCCTCGAGGACGTCGCCACGCCACTGGCGCTCCGCCGTCCCGGCACCCGGGCCGAGGGTGCCGCCCGGTACGGCCTGTAGCCCGACGCACGACAGAGTCGCGGTCGCCTCGCACGAGGCGGCCGCGGCTTCGTCGGTTCCCGCCCCGTTACGAACCGGTGCCGGACGTCCTACCACCCTTGCCAGTCCTCCCCGCGCCCTGTTGTCTTCAAGACCGACTACGACGACGACGTCGGAGGACAGCGAGGAGCGCCGGTGGACTTCCTGCAACCGACGACGTGGTCCGAGGCCCTGACCCTCCGCGCGGAGCGTCCCGATGCGCTCGCGATCGCGGGGGGCACCGACGTGATGGTCGATCTCAACTTCGACCGTCGCCGGCCCGGCGCACTGCTCGACCTCGGCCGGGTCGCCGAGCTGCGGGAGTGGCAGGTCGCGGGCGACCGGGTCCGCCTCGGCGCAGGAGTCTCGTACGCGCGGGTGATCGAGGAGCTGGGCACCCAGCTGCCCGGCCTTGCCATGGCCTCCCGCACCGTCGGCTCGCCGCAGATCCGCGTGCGCGGCACGGTCGGCGGCAACCTCGGCTCGTCGTCGCCGGCCGGTGACGCACATCCGCCGCTGCTCGCCGCGGGTGCCGCGGTCGAGGTCGCCTCGGCCGCGCGGGGCAGCCGGGAGATCCCGCTCGGCGAGTTCTACACCGGGGTCAAGCGCAACGCCCTCGCGCCGGACGAGCTCATCGCCGCCGTGCTGGTGCCCACCGCGACCGGGCCGCAGCAGTTCTCCAAGATCGGCACCCGCAACGCCATGGTGATCGCGGTGGCGGCGTTCGCGTGCGCGCTGCACCCCGACCGCCGGGGCGTCGGAACCGGCATCGGGTCGGCCGCCCCGACCCCGCGCCGGGCGCCCGATGCCGAGGTCTTCCTCGCCGGTGAGCTCGAGGGAGCCGGACTGTGGGAGTCGCGCGGCGAGCTGCCGGAGACGTTGGCCCGCGCGTTCGGCGAGCGGGTGGCGGCCGCCGCGTCCCCGATCGACGACGTCCGCGGCAGTGCGGCCTACCGGCTGCACTCTCTGGCGGTGATGGCCCGGCGCTCGGTCATGTGGGCGTGGGCCCAGTATCAGCACGACCTCCGGAAGGCGGCCTGACATGCGCATCACCTGCACCGTCAACGGCACCGGGCAGGAGGTGGACGACGTCTGGGCCGGCGAGAGCCTGCTGTACGTGCTCCGCGAGCGCATGGGTCTGCCCGGCGCCAAGAACGCCTGTGAGCAGGGCGAGTGCGGCTCGTGCACCGTCTACCTCGACGGCGAGCCGGTCTGCGCGTGTCTGGTCGCGGCCGGTCAGGCGATCGGCCGGGAGGTGACCACGGTGGAGGGTCTCGCGGACGGCGAGCGGCTCCATCCGGTGCAGGAGGCGTTCGTCGAGTGCGGCGCCGTCCAGTGCGGGTTCTGCACCCCCGGTCTCGTCGTCGCCGCGCACGACCTGCTCGAACGGGTGCCGCGGCCGTCCGATCCGGAGATCCGTGAGGCCCTCGCCGGCAATCTGTGCCGCTGCACCGGCTACGAGAAGATCCTGGACGCCGTGCGCCTGGCCGCCGAGCGGCAGACCCGACGGTGAGTACCGAGGCGGACACGCGGACGGCGACCACGGTCGCCCCCGGACGGATCGGCGACAGCCCGCTCCGGCCGGACGGAACCCTCAAGGTGACCGGCGAGTTCGCCTACGCCAGCGACCTCTGGCACGACGAGATGTGCTGGGGGGTGACCCTGCGCAGCCCGCATCCGCACGCCCGGATCAAGGGCATCGACATCACCGAGGCGCTGACCGTGCCGGGGGTCTGGGCGGTGCTCACCGCCGACGACGTGCCCGGCGAGAACGCCTTCGGGCTCGAGCACGCCGACCAACCGGTGCTCGCCTCGGAGTTCGTGCGGTACGAGGGGGAGCCGGTGGCCCTGGTCGCCGCCGACCATCCCGAGACCGCGCGCCGGGCCGCTGCGCGGATCCGGGTCGACTACGAGGTGCTCCCGGCCGTCACCGACGCGCGCCGGGCCATGGACGCCGACGCCCCCGCGGTGCACCGGCCGGGCAACCTGGTGCGGCACCTGAGGCTGCGTCGCGGCGAGGAGGCGCCCACGGCGCCGGTCGTCGTCTCGCTCGACTTCGAGGTCGGCATGCAGGACCAGGCGTTC
>JAOPWH010000127.1 GCA_025965795.1 Blastococcus sp. | reverse complement strand
AGAACTCGGCCCGCTGGGCGACGTCCAGGGTCTCGGGGACGTCGATCTGCACCTGCAGCACGTGCTCGCGGCTCCAGATGTGCTCGAACAGGCCGTTGGCGAAGCGGAGCACGTGCAGGTCCTGGGTGCCCTCCTTGCCCAGGAAGTGGTCGATCCGGAAGACCTGCTCCTCGTCCAGGACCGAGTGCACCAGCTTGTCGAGCTCGCGGAAGGACTCCGGGGAGGTGCCGTAGGGCTTCTCGTAGACCACCCGCGCGCCCTTGGCCAGGTCGTGCTTGGCCAGGCCCCGGGTGATGGCGGCGAACGCGGTCGGTGGCACGGCGAGGTAGTGGATCAGCTGCGCCCCGTCCCCCAGGTCGTGGCGGGTCTCGGCCACCACGTCGAGCAGGCTGCCCGGGTCGTCGTCGGAGAATCCGCCACCGGCGAACCGCAGTCGCGAGCGGAACTCCTCCCACGGGCCCTCGTCGGGGTGCGGGCCGAACTCGACCAGTGCGTCATGCACCCGGGCGGCGAAGTCCTCGTGCGACACGTCGCCGCGGCCGTTGCCGATCAGCCGCCAGTCGGCGGGCATCAGCCCCTGCTGGGCGAGCTGGAAGAAGGCCGGCAGGACCATTCGGCGGGCGAGGTCGCCGGTGGCTCCGTAGAGCACGAAGACGGTGGGGGGCAGGTCGGTGCTGCCGGTGCTGGCCACGGTGCTCCTCTCGGCGCGGCGTCCGGGCCCGGTCGCCACGATCCCTTCAGCCTGCCCCGTGAACGGCCTCGCCAACCACGCTGGTTCGCTCCGCGCGGCGGGCGGGATCGTGCACCAGCGCGCAGGCGCCGGTGAGGTCCAGGGACGCCCCTTCGGCGGCCCGGCTCGGGCCTGCCGAGGTGCCCGCTGTGCGCCGGCTCACTACCGTGACCAAGCACCGCAGCCGACGACGGGAGTACCGATGGCCGACACGGTCCAAGGAGCGGCCCGGGCGAGCGACCGGCACCGGCTGCCGGTGCGCACCCTGGTCTCGGCGAGCATCGGCAACGCCGTCGAGTGGTTCGACTGGACGGTCTACGCGACCTTCCTCGTCTACTTCTCCACCCAGTTCTTCCCCAAGGGGAACGAGGCGCTCGCGCTGATCGGCACCACCTCGGCCTACGCGCTGGCCTTCTTCTTCCGGCCGCTCGGGGGCTGGCTGCTGGGCCGGTTCGCCGACCTGCGCGGGCGCAAGGCCGGGATGCTGCTGACCATCGTGCTGATGGCGGGCGGCTCGCTGGTGATCGCGGTTCTGCCGACCTACGAGCAGGTCGGGTGGCTGGCGCCGATCCTGCTGCTGCTGGCCCGGATCGCCCAGGGCATGTCGCTGGGCGGTGAGGTGTCCAGCGCCTCGTCGTACCTCGCCGAGATCGCCCCGCCCGAGCGGCGCGGTCGCTACTCCGCGTTCTTCTACGTCTCCACCGGCACCGCGCTGCTGGCCGCGTCGCTGCTGGGCGTGCTGCTGACCAACGTGCTCGACGAGGGGCAGCTGCAGTCCTACGGCTGGCGGATCGCCTTCGCCCTGGGCGGGCTGCTCGGCATCGTCGGGCTGTGGCTGCGCCGGTCGCTGACCGAGACCGAGCAGTTCGAGGAGAACTCGGCCAAGGCCCGGGCGACGAAGAACCCGCTGTGGCTGACCATCCGCGACCACCCGCGCGCGGTGCTGCAGCTGTGCGGGATCACCGTGCTGAACACCCTGTCCTACTACACGTTCTTCAGCGCTCTGACGCCGTTCGCGATCAACTTCCGCGGCGCCGACGACAACGACGTCTTCATCGCGCTGTCGATCGGGACGGCGCTGTTCGTGGTGCTCTGCTACCCGTTCGGCGCGCTGTCGGACCGGTTCGGGCGCAAGCCGCAGATGTACGTGTGGGCCGGCGGCCTGGCCGTGCTCGTCGTCCCGCTGTCGTTCCTGGTGCGTGACGACCTGCTCTCGCTGATCGTCGTCTTCTGCGTCGGGCTGGGGCTCTACGCGCTGCTGGCCTCGATCGTGCCGGCGGTGATGAGCGAGCTGTTCCCGACCGAGCTGCGGGCCACCGGCATCGGCGCCTGGTACAACGTCACGGTCGCGGTGTTCGGCGGCACCGCCCCGCTGGTGATCACCGCGCTGTCCGACGCCGGGCACCCGCTGTGGTTCTTCTGGTACGTCACGGGCGGTGCGGTGATCGCGCTGATCGCCACCTCGACGCTGCGCGAGACCAAGGGCGCCGAGCTGCGCTGAACCCGGCTCGGGTGAGGGGCCATGACCCGCCCCTCCCCCGCCCCGCCCCGAAGCCGAGCTGGCCTACCGGCACGAGCTGATCGCCGTGGCCGTCCGGACGGATCCGATGTGTCGGTGGCCCTGCCACGATCGGCGCCGTGCCGCGCTGGGGCAGGACGTGCCCTTCTTCACAGCATCGTGCGCAGGCGCTCCCGCCGGGCACGCAGCACGTCGACCGACGCGGACGCCGAGGGAGGGCCGGGCACCGACTGCCGCAGTTGCGTGTGCACCACGGCGTGCGGTGTCGAGGTCCGGGCCGACACCTTGCTGACCAGCCGGTTGATCTCCCGGCGCAGCTCGGCGACGTCGCGCCAGGAGCGGCCGGCCTCGACGTCGGGCAGCTCCTCGACCAGGTGGCCGTCGTCGTCCCCGTCGTCGTGCCGGTGCTGGGAGATGCGCACCCGCAGCTCGTCGTCCCGCTTGGCCAGCAGCTCGGCGGTCTGCGCAGGGGTGAGCAGGCCCGGGATGCCCAGGAACTCCTCCTCCTCAGCGCCCAGCGGTGCCAGCGCCACCGCGGGCGTGCCCTCTCCGGTGTGCGCGGTCCCGCCGTGCAGGACGTGGGCGAAACGCGCGTCGGCCTCCAGCGCCTCCCACTTGGGGAGCTCGCCCTCGCGCGGTTCCCGCGGCGGCAGGTCGAGGGTCTCGAGCTCCTCCTCCGTCGCCGCCTTGGGTGGGGGCATGACGTGGTTGCGCTCCTCCTCCAGCGACGCGGCCAGCGTCAGCAGCGGCCGCACCGCGGGGAGGAACACCGTCGCCGACTCCTGCGGGTTCCGGGCCCGCACCACGCGCCCGACGGCCTGGGCGAAGAACAGCGGCGTCCGGTAGGACGTCATCCAGGCCAGCACCGCGGCCCGGGGGATGTCGACGCCCTCGGACACCATCCGCACGCAGACCGCGATCCGGGCCGAACCCGTGGCGAACCGCTCGATCTTCTTCGACGCCTTGGGGTCGTCGGAGAGGATCAGCTCGGGCGCCTTGCCGGTCACCCGACGCACGATCTTGGCGTAGGCGCGGGCGTCGTCCTGGTCGCTGGCCAGCACCAGCCCGGCGGCGTCGGGGACGCCGGTCTCGCGCAGGTGGGTGATCCGGTCGTCCATCGCGGCGATCACGTGCGGCACCCACTGGCCCTTGGGGTCCAGCGCGGTCCGCCAGGCCGCCATCTCCACCGAGCGGGTGCCGGCCTCGCTCAGCGAGGCGGCGACCACCTCGCCGGCCGAGTTCCGCCACCGCGACGTCCCGGTGTAGGCGGCGAACACCACCGGCCGGACGACGGCGTCGGCGAGCGCCTCCTTGTAGCCGTACGTGTAGTCGGCCTTGCTGGCCAGGCCGACGCCGCCCTTGCCGTCGTCGCCGAGGAAGGTGTCCTCCTCGTACCGCACGAACGGGATGCGCTCGTCGGCCTTGGTGCGGAACGGCGTCCCGGTCAGGCAGAGCCTGCGTGCGACGAACCCGAACGCCTCCTCGATCGCCTCACCCCAGGACAGGCCGTCGCCGGCGTGGTGCACCTCGTCCAGGATGACCAGCGTCTTGACCACGGTGGAGCGGGCCGCGTGCAGCATCGGCTTGCCGGCGTCCTGGGCGTAGGTGGTCACGTAGCCGTGGTTGCCGGGACGCACCGGGCCGACGGCGTTGGTCAGCCCCGGGTCCAGCACGATGCCCATCCGGTCGGCGGCGTCGGCCCACTGCAGGCGCAGGTGGTCGGTCGGGCAGACCACCACCACCCGGGCGACCTCCCGCTTGGCGAGCAGCCGCTGGGCGAGGGTCAGCGCGAACGTCGTCTTCCCCGCACCCGGGGTCGCGGTGACCAGGAAGTCCTTGGGGGACTGCTCCTCGTACTGCGCCAGGGCAGCCGACTGCCAGGCCCGGAGGGGCCGTGCGGAGGCGGACTGCGGGGTGGCTGCCGGTGTTGCGCGCGCCAGTGCGGTGTCTCCCATCGCTCGCCATCGTGTGTCGGATCGGTCCGACATGCCCAGCCCACCGGGGCACCCGGGTGTGCCGGGATCGGTGTGGCAAGGGGGGCTCCCGCAGTCTCCCAGTTGCCCCGGCCAGGAGCGACGGCGCGGGCTTGTGGGTGATGTCACCGGCGCCCACCGTTCGGCTTCGCGGGACAGGAGGCGCAGGTCAGGCGCGCGCCGTCGACTCCCATGGCCGGCCGGGGGCGCCGGGCCCGCCGCACACGGACGACGACGAGCCCGAGCACCACCCCGCCGACGAGGTGCACGACCGGTTCCACCTGCAGGTCCTCGGCACCGGGACCTCCGGTGCGCGCCCGGAGGTCAGCGCAACCCGCTGCGCGGTGCTAGTCGGCGGGCTCGTCGACCCAGTCGGGGCCGTTGACCTCGCCCGGCCCGGCCAGGTCCGCGGCGTCGACGATGGTGTACGCGTAGCCCTGCTCGGCCAGGAAGCGCTGCCGGTGGGCGGCGTACTCGCTGTCCAGGGTGTCGCGGGAGACGACCGTGTAGAAGTGCGCCTGCCGGCCGTCGGCCTTGGGACGCAGCACCCGGCCCAGTCGCTGGGCCTCCTCCTGCCGCGAGCCGAACGTGCCCGACACCTGCACGGCCACCGCCGCCTCGGGCAGGTCGATGGAGAAGTTCGCCACCTTGCTGACGACCAGTACCCGGATCTCCCCGGTCCGGAAGGCGGCGAAGAGCCGCTCCCGCTCCTTGTTGCTGGTCGACCCCTGGATCACCGGGGCGTCGAGTGCGGCGCCGAGCTTTTCGAGCTGGTCGAGGTAGGCGCCGATCACCAGCGACGGCTCGTCCGGGTGGCGCTCCAGCACGCGGCGGATCACCGGCAGCTTGGACTGCGCGGTGGCCGCGATCCGGTACCGCTCCTCGGGTTCGGCGACGGCGTACGTCATCCGCTCCTCGTCGTCGAGGGACACCCGGACCTCGATGCACTCGGCCGGCGCGATGTAGCCCTGCGCCTCGATGTCCCTCCAGGGGGCGTCGTAGCGCTTGGGGCCGATGAGGGAGAAGACGTCGTCCTCCCGGCCGTCCTCGCGGACCAGCGTGGCGGTGAGGCCGAGCCGGCGGCGGGACTGCAGGTCCGCGGTGAGCCGGAAGATCGGCGCCGGCAGCAGGTGCACCTCGTCGTAGACGATCAGGCCCCAGTCCTGGGCGTCGAAGAGGTTCAGGT
>JAOPWH010000121.1 GCA_025965795.1 Blastococcus sp. | reverse complement strand
CGGTGACCCGGATCAGCGCGCCCTCGAGCTCGCGGATGTTGGTCTGCACCTTGCTGGCGATGAACTCGAGCACCGCGTCGGGCACCTGGAGCCGCTCGCCCCACGCCTTCTTCCGCAGGATCGCGATACGGGTCTCGAGGTCGGGCGCCTGGACGTCGGTGATCAGCCCCCACTCGAACCGGGTGCGCAGCCGGTCCTCCAGCGTGGTCAGCTTCTTCGGCGCGCGGTCGGACGTGATCACGATCTGCTTGCTGGCGTTGTGCAGGGTGTTGAAGGTGTGGAAGAACTCCTCCTGCGTCCGCTCGGCGCGCTCCAGGAACTGGATGTCGTCGATCAGCAGGAAGTCGATGTCCCGGTAGCGGCGGCGGAAGTCCTCCGCCCTGCCGGAGTGCACCAGGTTGATGAACTCGTTGGTGAACTCCTCGGTGCTGACGTAGCGCACCTTCACGTTCGGGAACATCCGGGCCGCGTAGTGCCCGATGGCATGCAGCAGGTGCGTCTTCCCCAGGCCCGACTCGCCGTAGATGAACAGCGGGTTGTAGGCCCGCGCCGGCGCCTCGGCGACAGCGACCGCGGCCGCGTGGGCGAACCGGTTGCTGTTGCCGATGACGAAGGAGTCGAAGACGTACTTGGGGTTCAGGCCCGGGTCCAGTCCGGAGGAACGTCGGTCGGGAAACCCACCACCGTCGTTCCCGCGGCTGCCGCCCGACCGGCCGCTGTCCGGACGGCGGCCCCGGGTGTTGCCGCTGGTCCGCCCCGCGCGCTGCTCGTCCGTGCCGTCGAGGTCGAAGGGCAGGACGTCGGCGGAGTGCTCGTCGTCCGGGGCGCCACCCCAGTCGCGATCGCCCCCCGACCGCTGGGGGCCGGAGTGCTGGGGGCCGGAGTGCTGGGCGCCGCCGGTGCCCCAGGTCGTGGTGCTCCAGTCCTCCGGTGCGCCGCGGTCGACGGGCGGCCGGTCGACCGGCCGCAGCTCGCGGACACCCCCGCCGGCCGGGCTCTCGCTCGTCTCGCGGTCCCACGGCGGCGCGGTCCGGACGGCGTCGGTGCGGACCCCGAAGGCGCTGCGCCCGTCGTCGGCCCGGTCGCGGGTGGCCCGGTCCTCCTCGGCGCGCTGGGCGTCGGCGGTCGACCACGGCCGGCGGGTCGGCTGCTCGTCGTCCACCTCGTCGTCCGTCGATCCCGCCGGAGCGTCCTCGAGCTGGACGGCGACACGGATGTCGCGGCCGAACTGCTCGGAGAGCGCCTCCGCCAGGACGCGGCGCATGCGCGACTCGAGCACCGTCTGCGTGAACTCGTTGGGCGCGGCGAGAACCGCGGTGTCCTCGACCAGCCCCAGCGGGCGGGTGAGGTTCAGCATGGCGTTCTGCTGAGGGGACAGGCTGGTGGCCAGTCGTTCGCGGATCTGGTCCCAGACCGTCGCCAGGTCCAGCGTGGCATCGGCCATGCCGTTACGTCCTCCCCATGCATTCGACCCCGTGCGCACCCGTCCTCCGGCGCCGGCGCCGTACCCCCGAGGGTGTGCCCCGGGATGTCGCTGTGGATGCGCGGGACGCACTCGTTCCACACCGGTGTCCACAGGGTGTGCACGGCTGACGACGGAGACTGCCGGCGCCGCACCGGTCCGGGTCCCGATCGGCATCTCTGCAGGTCGAGGCCCGATTCGGGCGGCACAACAGGCGATACGGCGGTCGGTTGACCACCGGGGTCGGCCCACGCGCCGTGACCCTGACGTCCGACGCGGAGCGACGGCGACGCTAACAGCCTCATCCACAGCCCGGCAACGGATCGGCGAGCCGCCCGGGCGAGTCGGACCGGCCCACTGCGGCGCGCCGTTGCCCCGACGGGGGACCTCGGGTGGACCATGGGAGGTCGGGATCCGCCCGGCGACCGGGGGCAGCCCGTCCTCGGCTATGCTGGGCGGAGTCTGTAGACGGTTCCGGTCGTCGTCCGCCGGTACTCCCGGTGGCGTGCGGCGCTGAGGTGCCGTCCGCAGTGTCCAACTTCCGGGTGCGCCGGGGCGTGGCTCTCCGCCGCCGTTCCGGTCGTCCCGAGTGTGTCCGCCCACCGGCGGGTGCACACCGCCGATGTCGTGTCGTAGGAGTACCTCGTGAGCAAGCGCACGTTCCAGCCGAACAACCGCCGCCGGTCCAAGACCCACGGCTTCCGGCTGCGGATGCGTACCCGCGCGGGCCGGGCGATCCTCGCCGGTCGTCGGCGCAAGGGCCGCGAGAACCTCTCCGCCTGACGTGTTGCCCGCGCAGGCACGCCTGCGCCGGCGTCCGGAGTTCACCGCGGTCGTCCGGTCCGGACGACGCGCCGGACGACCGACCATGGTGCTCCACTACCTCCCCGAGCGGCCCGAGCAGGCGACGGCCGGCTCGGCGCCCGTTCCCGGCGCCCGGGCCGGCTTCGTCGTCGGCAAGGCCGTCGGGAACTCCGTCGTCCGCCATCGCGTGACGCGTCGGCTGCGAGCCGCCGTGCGCGAGGAGCTCCACCGGCTGCCGCCCAGCGCCGACCTGGTGGTCCGGGCGCGCCCCGAGGCGGCCGCGGCCGACTCCGGCCTGCTGCGCCGAGACCTCACCGCTGGCCTGGACCGGTTGCTGGCCGGCCGGGCGCTGCACCGATGAGCGCCGTCCGGTCCGGGCTCCTGGCCGCCCTGCGGTTCTACTCCCGGGCGATCAGCCCGGCTTTCCCGCCCCGATGCCGGTTCTATCCGACCTGCAGCGCCTATGCGGCCGAGGCGATCACGGTCCACGGCGCCGGCCGCGGCAGCTGGCTGGCTCTGCGCCGCCTGCTGAAGTGCGCCCCCTGGCATCCCGGCGGCGTCGATCTGGTCCCGGCCGCTCGCGAGGGCATGCCCGAAGCGTCCACCGGAACCAGCGACACCAGCCACTCGTCGAGCACGGCGGAGGCGCCGTCGGCGTTCCCGGCCGACGAAGCTCGTCGTCCCGCCCGAGTCCACCCGCCGCTCTGGCGCCGGGCCCCGCACGAGGAGTCCTCCGTTGCTTGACTGGCTGTACACCGCGATCTCGTTCGTGATGAAGCAGTGGCACGCACTGTTCTCCACGATCCTCGACCCGGCGAGCGGCATCACCTGGGCGCTGTCGATCATGTTCCTCGTGGTCACCGTCCGGCTGATCCTCTTTCCGCTGTTCGTCAAGCAGATCAAGTCGCAGCGGGCCATGCAGGAGCTGCAGCCGGAGATGGCCAAGCTGCGCAAGCAGTACGGCAGTGACCGGCAGGGCATGAGTCAGGCGCTGATGGCCCTGCAGAAGGAGCGCGGGGTCAACCCGCTCGCGGGCTGCCTGCCCGTGCTCCCGCAGATCCCCGTCTTCCTGTCGCTCTTCCACGTGCTCCGCCGGCTCGCCCCCGGGGTGCCGGGGCTCTACGGATGGTCGGACGAGCTCACCGACCAGGCGGCCCGCGCCGAACTGTTCGGGGCACCGATCTCGGCATCGTTCAACATGACCGGGCCCAAGGCCGACGCGCTGCTGGCGGTCACCGGTGGCTACACGAACATCCGCGCTGTCGCCGGCGCGCTCATCGTGATCATGTGCGCGACGACCTTCTTCACCCAGAAGCAGATCATGAAGCGCTCCGGCCCCGTCGAGGGTCAGGCCGCGACCGTCCAGAAGCTCATGCTGTACGTCATGCCGGCCGGCCTGCTGGTGTCCGGGTTCCTGTTCCCGATCGGCGTGCTCCTCTACTGGACCACGAACAACCTGTGGACCCTCGGCCAGCAGTACTTCATCCTGCGCAAGCTGCCGCCGCCCGGGTCGCCCGCCGCGAAGGCCAAGTCAGACGCCGAGAAGCCGCCGATCGACCCCCGCACCCTGGCGCCGAAGCCCGGCGTCAAGCCGGTGCGCACGAAGGCCGGCCGCACGGCGGGATCGTCTGCCGCCGGCGGGGCCGCGCTCACCTCCCCCGAGGCCTCCGATCCCGTTCCGCCCGCCGACGGCCTTCCGGCCGCGACGGAGACCGCCCCGCGCGACCCGATCCTCCCGCCCGCCGGCGCCGACGGGTCGTCCAGGACGGGTCAGTCGCCCGGCTCGAGGGGTAAGCGCAAGCGCCGCTGACGGCGCACCGACGTCCCACCGACGTCTGCCGGCACCGCCGGCATCCAGACCACCGGGGAAGCCCGGCCGCCCGCACCGACCTGGGAGGAACCTCCGTGAGTGTCCCGCAGACGCCCGCCGATACCGCGACCGCCGAGAGCCCCGTGACCACCAGTGAGGCCACCTCCGGCGACGTCCTGAGCCCGGCTCCCGGGACCGCCGAGGAGGCGGGCGGCCCACCGGCCCTGCCGGACGCCGACCCGACGAGCGACGACGCCGTCGTCGACCCGCTCGACCTCGAGGACGACGAGGACGACGAGGACGAAGACGAGGACGAGGACGAGGACTTGGACGACGAGACCCCTGGGGCCGCTGTGGCCGGTGGGAGAGACGTCACGGTCGCCCGGGCGAACGGAAAGTCCGGACCGGGTGACGACCTGCTCGTGCGCGAGGGCGACGTGGCCGGCGACTACCTGGAGCGCCTTCTCGACATCCTCGACGTGGACGGTGACATCGACCTCGACGTCGAGGGCGACCGGGCCTCGGTCGCGATCGTCGGCGGCCGGCTGAACGACCTCATCGGCGCCGAGGGGGCGACCCTCGAGGCGCTCCAGGAGCTGACCAGGCTGGCCGTGGCCCAGTCGACCGGGGTCCGTAGCCGGCTGATGCTCGACGTCGGCGGTTTCCGGGCCAAGCGGCGGTCCGACCTGACCGCACTGGCCGGCGAGGTGGCCCGTCGCGTCGGGTCGAGCAACCAGCCCGAGCGACTCAGCCCGATGAACCCCTTCGAGCGCAAGGTCGTCCACGACGTCATCGCCTCCGTCGCAGGGGTGCACAGCGAGTCGGAGGGCGAGGAGCCCCACCGTCGAGTCGTGGTCCTTCCCGACAAGTGAGTTCGGCCGAGCCTCCCGAGTCTCCTGAGACGGCTCCTCCGCCGCCTCCAGCGGCGGAGGGCGTCTTCGGGACGGCGCTCCCCCTCGCGGTCGCCTACGTCGCCCGGCTGGCCACTGATGGCGTCGTCCGAGGGCTCATCGGCCCCCGTGAGGTGTCCCGGCTGTGGGAGCGGCACATCCTCAACAGCGCGGCGGTCGCCGAGGCGGTTCCTCGGGGCGCACGGGTGGTGGACGTCGGCAGCGGCGCCGGGCTGCCCGGCATTCCCCTCGGTCTCTGCCGGCCGGACCTGACACTGACGTTCGTCGAGCCGATGGCGCGCCGCGTGGAGTTCCTCGAGGACGTCGTGGCGGAACTCGCGGAGCCGAACGGGTTCTCGTGGCGGGTCGTCCGGGGCCGGGCCGAGGAGCGGGCCGTCGCCGTGGCGGCCGGGTCCGTGGACGTGGTGACCGCTCGTGCGGTGGCTCCGCTCCCCCGGCTGGTCGGCTGGTGTCGCGGACTGATGCGTCCCGGCAGCCAGCTGGTAGCCCTGGTCGGGGCCCGGGCGCTGGAGGAGCTGCCGGCACTCGTCCCCGAACTGGAGGCCGCCGGGATGCGCGACATCCATCCCCGGGCCGTCGGTGCATCACTCGGCGACGCTGCCACTACCGTGGTGGTCATGACGCGTGGAACACGGTGACGTTCTGCTGTTCCACGTGGAACAGGTACAGATGCCCGATCCGTTCCACGTGAAACGCAGCCGTCAGGAAGGAGCGCGATGACCGACCCGGGCGAGCGCCTGCGGAGCAGCCTCGCCGCTGACCAGTCGTCCGCCGCCTCCTCGTCCGGCGGAGCGTCGTCCAGCGGCGCGGACTGGGACAGCCCGATCGCCATGGAGGCGCTGCGCGCCACACGCGTCCTGCACGCCGCTGACCAGGAACCTTTCCCGGTGCCGAGTCGGATCCGCGTCATCACCATCGCCAATCAGAAGGGCGGCGTCGGCAAGACGACGTCCACGGTGAACCTCGGCGTCGCCCTGGCCCTCTACGGGCTGCGCACCCTCGTCATCGACCTCGATCCCCAGGGGAACACCAGTACGGCCCTCGGCGTCGAGCACACCGTCGGAACTCCCTCGGTCTACGACGCACTCGTCGGGGACAGCACGTTGTCGGAGGTGGTGCACCCGACGACGGCCTCACCGAACCTCCGGTGCGTACCCGCGACCATCGACCTGGCGGGCGCGGAGATCGAGCTCGTCTCGGTCGTCGCGCGCGAGCACCGCCTGCGTCGCGCCATCGAGGCACACATCCACGCGCTCCCGGCGGACCAGCGGCCGCACTACGTGCTCATCGATTGTCCGCCGTCCCTCGGTCTGCTGACGCTCAACGCCCTGGTGGCCGGCGACGAGGTGCTCATCCCCATCCAGTGCGAGTACTACGCGCTGGAGGGCCTCGGGCAGCTGCTCTCGAACATCGACCTGGTGCGAGCGCACCTCAACCCGGGTATCACCGTGCGGACCATCCTGCTGACGATGTACGACGGGCGTACCAAGCTCGCCGACCAGGTGGCAGACGAGGTGCGCAACCACTTCGGCGACCTGGTCCTGCGGGCGGTCATCCCCCGCAACGTCCGGGTGTCCGAGGCGCCGGGCTACGGCCAGTCGGTGCTCACCTACGACCCGGGATCGCGCGGGTCGACCAGCTACGTCGAGGCCGCACGTGAACTCGCGCAGCGGGGCGTGGACCTCGGGCGGACCGCCTCAGGTGAGGTCGAGCGCGCGGGCATGTCCGGCCCCGCCGCGGCGCCGCCGGTCGCTGCGCTCGCGTTCGGCGAGAGCGTTCCGTCACCCGGCGCCGGCCCGGCCCGGACGCAGGAGAGCCAGTGAGCACGACCGTTCGCGAGGAGAAGGCATGAGCAAGCGTGGCGGTCTGGGTCGTGGCCTGGCGGCTCTGATCCCGACCGGTCCTCCCCCGGCGTCCGAGGAGGCCGTGGGCTCGGCCGCGCGGGTCGAGATGTCCCTGCCGGACCGCGCGGCGGACGAGTCGGCCGACTCCTCCCCCGGAGCGCCGGCTTCTGGCGGCGGCCCCACGGTCAGCCTGGTGCCACCACCTGCGGCGACGCCGCTGTTCGGCTCGCCCAGCCTGCCGGACGTGGCCCAGGGCGCCATCGGGATCCCGGGCGCGCAGTTGCGCGAGGTGTCGGTGGACGACGTCCTCCCGAACCCCAAGCAGCCGCGCCAGGTGTTCGACGACGAGGCCCTCGAAGAGCTCACGCACTCGGTCCGCGAGTTCGGACTGCTCCAGCCGATCGTCGTCCGTGAACGCGTGGAGGGCGGCTACGAGCTCATCATGGGCGAGCGTCGGCTCCGCGCGGCCCGCGCCGCCGAGCTGGAGACCGTGCCGGCCATCGTCCGGGACACCACGGACGACGCCCTGCTGCGTGACGCCCTCCTCGAGAACATCCACCGGGTCCAGCTCAATCCGCTGGAGGAGGCTGCGGCCTACCAGCAGCTCCTGGAGGAGTTCGGCGCCACCCACGAGGAGTTGGCGAGCCGGATCGGCCGAAGCCGCTCACAGGTGACCAACACGATCCGGCTGATGAAGCTCCCGGTGAAGGTACAGACCCGGGTGGCCGCCGGCGTCATCTCCGCCGGCCACGCCCGGGCACTACTCGGGCTCGACGACGCCGACGCCCAGGACGCACTCGCCACCCGCATCGTGGCCGAGGGCATGTCCGTGCGCGCCACGGAGGAGGCGGTCGCGATGGCCGCCCGCGAGCGGCCCGCGACAAAGCGGCGCGCCCGGAACATCACCGCTCCCGGGGTCGAGGAACTGGGGTCCCGCCTCTCCGACCGGTTCGAGACCAAGGTCAAGATCCAGATCGGGCGGGCCAAGGGACGCATCGTCGTGGAGTTCGGTTCGGTCGACGACCTGCAGCGCATCATCGGCGTCATGGCTCCGGAGATCACCGGACGTCGTCCGGAGGCCTGAACGACACACCCTGGGTCAGCCCTGGACTTTCGTCACATCGGAAAGCTCCCGACGGTCCGCTGGCCAGTGTCGGCCGGCTACGAGCGGGGCGAGCCGGCGCGCAGGGCCAGGAGTCGGGCGAGTACGTCGCCGAGCTCGTGACCGGCCGCCTCGACGGCCATCGGGAACATGGACGTCTCGGTGAGTCCCGGGGAGACGTTCACCTCGAGGAAGTGCACCTCGCCGTCGGGGGTGACGATCGCGTCGGTACGGGACAGGTCCGCCAACCCGAGCACCTCGTGCACCCGCACGGCGCAGGCAGCGGCCCGTGCCGCCACGTCGTCCGAGAGCCGGGCGGGCGCGTGGTACTCCGTCATCCCTGGTGTGTACCGGGCGGTGTAGTCGAAGACGCCGGACTGCGGAACGATCTCGACCGCGGGCAGTGCCTCCGGGCCGTCGCCGAGATCGATGACCGACACGGCGAGCTCGATCCCGTCGAGGAAGCGCTCCACCAGCACGGTGTCGCCGTAGGCGAAGCAGCTCACCATCGCGGCCGGCAGGTCCTCGACCCGGTCCACCTTCTGCGCACCGAGGGCCGAGCCGCCGGAGGCGGGCTTCACCATCAGAGGCAGGCCCAGGCGGGCGACGATCAGGTCCAGCACCGCGCCGGCGCCGAGTTCACGGAACGTGCTGTGCGGCAGGGCCACCCAGTCCGGTGTCGCGACGCCCGCGGAGCGGACCACCGACTTGGCCGCCGGCTTGTCCCAGGCCAGGCGGCAGGCCGAGGCCGGCGAGCCGACATAGGGCACGCCCGCGAGGTCGAGCACCGCGCGCAGGGCGCCGTCCTCCCCCGTGGCCCCGTGCAGAGCGATGAAGACCGCGTCGGCGGGCGCCGCGGCCAGGCCGGGCAGCAGCTCCGCGTCGGCGTCGCGCAGTTCGGCGTCGACGCCGGCACGGACGAGCTCCTCCCAGACCTGGGTGCCCGAGGAGAGGCTCACCTCGCGCTCGAAGGTCAGGCCCCCGGCCAGGACGACGGCACGGATAGCGTGGCGGTCCTGGCCCGGTGCCGGGGCAGGTGCGGTCTCGCTCATGCGCGGTCGTCCTTGAAGGTGTCGCGGTTGGCGGGCCCGACGTAGGACTCGACGTCGGGCACCTGCGGCGTCCGGGTGCCGGGACCGACGGCCCGGAAGGTTCCGGTGTCCACCGTGTCGAAGGTGGTGTGCAGGTCGAGCTCCGCCTCGATCACCCGGGCCAGCCGTCGGACCCCCTCACGGATCCTGTCCGGCTCGGGATAGCAGTAGGACAGTCGCATGTACTCACGACCGCTCCCGTCGGCGTAGAAGCCGATACCGGGCACGTAGGCGACGTGGGCGTTGACCGCTCGTGGCTGCATCAGCTTGGCGTCCAGCCCGTGCGGCAGCTTCAGCCACACGTAGAAGCCACCGTCGGGCCTGGTCCAGGTGGTGCCGGCCGGCATGAGCGCGGCGAGTGACTCCAGCGTGGCGTCACGGCGCTCGCGGTAGAGCTCGGTGAACGTCTTGATCTGCTCGCGCCACGGCTGGGTGTCGAGGTACCGGGCGACGGCGTACTGCGTCAGCGACGGGGGGCAGAGCACCTGCGCCTCGGTGGCCAGGACGAGCTTCTCGCGGACGGCGAGCGGGGCGAGGACCCAGCCGACCCGCAGACCCGGCGAGAACGTCTTGGAGAACGAGCCGAGGTAGATGACCCGCTGGTTGTCGCGGGCACGGAGAGCGCGCAGCGGCTCGTGCTCGAATCCGAGGAGACCGTAGGGGTTGTCCTCGATGATCAGCAGGTCGTACCTGTTCGCGAGCTCGATGAGGGCCTGGCGGCGGGGCTCGGAGAGCGTGACGCCGGCCGGGTTGTGGAAGTTCGGCACCGTGTAGAGGAACTTCACCCGGTCACCCGCGGCCCGGCTCTCCAGCAGCGCCTCCTCCACGGCCTCCGGGATCAGCCCGTCGTCGTCCATGGCGACATGCCGGACCCGCGCCTCGGAGGACTGGAAGACCCCCAGCGCGCCGACGTAGGACGGACCCTCCGCGAGAACCACGTCACCCGGGTCGATGAAGACGCGGGTGACCAGGTCCAGCGCCTGCTGGGAGCCCACCGTCACGACCACCTCGCTCGGGGAGGCATCGGTGATGCCCTCGAGCGCCATCACGTCGCAGATCCGCTCACGGAGCCGTGGATCGCCCTGTCCGGAGCCGTACTGGAGCGTCTGCGCGCCCATACCGGAGACCAGTTCGCCGATCATCGAGCCGACCGCGTCGAGCGGGAGCGCGGTGACCGCGGGCATGCCGCCGGCGAGGGAGACCACCTCGGGCCGGCTGACCACCGAGAACAGCGCACGGATCTCCGACGTCTTCATCCCGTGGGTCCGTGCTGCGTACCGGTCGGCCAGGGGGTCCAGCCGCGGATGCCGGGGAACGATGTGGGGATGCGCACCGTGCGTCAGGTGCGGACCGGACGGAGAGGTCACCTTCGGCAGTGTAGGCAGAGCCCGGATGCGGGGCGCGGCTGACACGGCAGAGCGGACCGATCAGTCACAACCACACTGTCGTCCTACCGGGCGACACCGCGGCCAACGGCCGTCCCCTGTCGCACTGAGCCCCTCCCGGCCCTCGTCGCGGGAGCCTCCGGCCCCCACTCCTCGGACCGCCTCGCAGGGCGGCTCCCGGCCCTTCAGCTGGGCTTCTCCAGCACGAACGTCCCCGTCGGTGGGTCGGCCTCCGCAGGAAGGTAGAGCCGCTGGACGGCGGCCAGGACGGCGTGCGCGATGGTGCTGCGCAGGCGGGCGTCGAGCAGCAACAGCCGGTCGACCGGGTGCGACAGGTATCCGCAGTCGAGGCGGACCGCCGGCATACGGGTCATGCGCAGGAGGTCCCAGGTCTTCGGGTGGGAACCGAGGTCGAGCATGCCGGTCCGAGCGATCACCTCGCGGCGCACGAGGCTGGCGAACTGCTCACCCACCGTCGAGGAGACACCCGAGCCGGTGCCGTAGTAGTAGCTGGCCACCCCGCGGGCGTGCTCGGAGGTGTGCGCCTCCATGTGCAGGGAGATGAAGAGGTCTGCGCGGGTCTCGTTGGCGAATGCGGTGCGCTGGTGCATCGGCGGGTTCTGGTGCCGGCCGCGGGTCAGGTAGACGGTGGCGCCGGCGACCGCGAGCCGGCCCTCGATACGGGAGGCGAGGTCGAAGACCAGGTCCGCCTCGGTGGTCTCCCCCGCCGTGTACCCGGTCTCGTCGCCACCGTGCCCCGGGTCGACGACGATCCGGCGACCGATCAGCTGCGGGCCGCTGTCGACGAACGAGGCGCTCTGCCGGAGCAGCTGTGGCCGTCCACCGGTGACCTTGCGGCCGAGCTGGCGCAGCGCCCGCATCGTGGCGGGGCCGCAGGTGCCGTCGGAGGTGAGGCCGTAGTCGCGTTGGAAGGCACGCAGGCCCGTCTCGGTCTCGGGGCCGAGGATGCCGTCGGCGCGGCCGGCGTCGTAGCCGAGTTCGAGCAGGCGTTCCTGGAGGCTGATGACGTCGTCGCCGCGCATCGGCCGCTCGGGGTCGTAGCGCAGCAGCCGGTCCCCCAGCGACCAGCGGGCCTCGCTGAGGGCCCGGTAGGTCTCCTCACCGACCCGGCCGTCGACGGAGAGGCCGCGGACCTGCTGGAAGTGCCGGACGGCGAGCTCCGTCGTGTCGTCGTACTCCGCGTCGGCGGACCGGGCCGGGTCGAAGTCGGCCGGGTCCAGATCGGGCCGCGCGGGGTCGGTCGGCTCAGCGGGCGCGGGCAGGAGGCCGAGACTGCGCAGGGCGGCATGCACATCGGCGACCGCCGGCCCACGGTCTCCGCGCCTCAGGATCGGCATGTGGCTGTCGGTTCCCATCGTGGGCTGATTCTGACCCCCTCGGGACTCCGGGGCTCGACGGGGGCCTCGACATGCCGCGGACCCGCCCTCCGGCTGGAGGGCGGGCCCGAGCGACCGTCAGTTGCGGCCCCGTCCCGGAACCCGCCTCGAGCGGGCGAAGGGTCGGGAGGACGGGGTACTTCTCAGAGGTAGTCGGCGAGGTCGCTCAGGATCGCGCCCTTGGGCTTCGCGCCGATGATGCTCTTCACCGGCTTGCCACCCTGGAAGACGGTCATGGTCGGGATCGACATGACCTGGTAGTCGCGGGCGATCTGCGGGTTCTCGTCGATGTTGAGCTTCGCGATCGTCAGCTTCTCCTTGTGCTCGGCGGCGATCTCCTCGAGCACCGGGGCGACCATCTTGCACGGGCCGCACCACTCTGCCCAGAAGTCGACGAGCACGGGCTTGTCGCTGCCCAGCACGTCATTGGCGAAGCTGGCGTCGGTGACCGTCACGGGGTTGCCTGCCATGGACTTTCTTCATCTCGGTCGTGCGCGCTGAAGACTGTTGCCTGCCGGGGAAACCGGCGGGCGGGGCGGTCTATGCCCCGGCCGGTCCACCTCGGGGTCTACCGCTCGTCGAAGGTCTCGGCCAGCCAGCGCTCGGCGTCGATGGCCGAGGCCGCGCCGGTACCGGCCGACGTGATCGCCTGGCGGTAGATGTGGTCCACCACGTCACCGCAGGCGAAGACGCCGTCGATGTTGGTGCGGGTGCTCGGGTGCTCCACCTGGATGTAGCCGGCGTCGTCCAGCTTGAGTTGCCCGACGAACATCTCGCTGCGCGGATCGTGGCCGATCGCGACGAACAGACCGGTGACCGGGAGCGTCTCCGTCGTGCCGCTCGCGACGTCGGTCAGCTCGACGGCGGACACCGTGGCCTCACCGACGACCTCGGTGACCTGCTTGCCCAGCGCCCAGCGGATCTTTTCGTTGTCCTGGGCCCGCTGCTGCATGATCTTCGAAGCGCGCAGCTCCGGCCGCCGGTGGACGACGGTGACGCTCTTGGCGAAGCGGGTGAGGAAGGTGGCCTCCTCCATGGCCGAGTCACCGCCGCCGACGACGACGATGTCCTGGTCGCGGAAGAAGAAGCCGTCGCACGTGGCACAGGCGGAGACGCCGCGGCCGAGGAGTCGCTGCTCGTTCTCCAGCCCGAGGTAGCGGTACTTGGAGCCGGTGGCGACGATCACCGCGTGCGCCAGGTGCACCTCCGTGCCGACCTTGACGATCTTCGGGGTGGCGGTGAGGTCGACCTCGGTCACGTCGCGGGGAACGAGCTCGGCGCCGAAGCGCTCCGCCTGGGTGCGCATGTCGTCCATGAGCTGGGGGCCCTGGATGCCCTCGGGGAAGCCCGGGAAGTTCTCCACCTCGGTCGTGGTCATGAGTGCGCCGCCGAACTGCGACCCTTCGAACACCAGCGGGTGCAGGTTGGCCCGGGCCGCGTACGTCGACGCGGTGTACCCGGCGGGGCCGGAGCCGATGATGATCAGGTCGCGGATGCCGTCGCGCTCCGCCGGCGGGATGGCGGGGTGCGCGAGGTCCACTCCGACCGCGGGGCCGGGCGTGGGCTGGGAGTTCGTCACGGGCGACACAACCTCCGGGGGTAGGGGCGGCATTCCCTGTGGCCCCGTCCAGAGGCGAGCGTGCGAGCGTGCGAGGGTGCGAGCGGTGCGGGCGGTGCGGGGACGGGGCCCTTTCTCAGGCTGCCGGCCGGTGGGCCGGGCGGGTCAAGCGGCGGCCTTGACGGTGACCTCGGCGAGGTCGGCCTGGAACTTGTTCTCGACCGGCACGAGGCCGGTGATCCACACCAGCACGTACCGCGCCGTGGCCGGCTTGGCGAAGGCGAGGTCGGTGCTGCCCGCCACCTTGCCGCTCGCGGCGACGGCGAAACTGTCCAGGTTGCCGTCGGGGCTGTTCCCCGTGCGGATCTCGACCGTGGAGCCCGTCATGGTGGCGGCGACCGTCACCGACGCGAGGGACTTCTCACTGCCCAGGTCGTAGACGACGCCGACGCCCGGCTTGAGGCCGCCGAACGCCGTCGAGCCCTGGTACTGGTAGGTCTTCCACTCGGTCGCCGGGTTCCCGTCGAAGGACTTCGGAACGTCGCCGGGGTGGTCCGGGTTGCCGTCGCCGAACGGGTCGTAGACGCTGCCGTCCGCGATCGGGATCGACTCCCCGGCCTTGGGCGCCGCGGGCACCTGGGAGCCGTCGACCGGCGAGCTCGCCGAGGGGGTGGATCCCTGGACGTCGTCGACGGACCCGGCCACCGAGAGCACGCTGGAGCCGAACCAGTAGGCGAGGCCGACGACGACCGCGACGGCGAGCAGTGTCAGCCCGACGACGACGGCCCTGCGGCGTCCGGCCGGTGTCTCCGGGTCGCCCTCCTCGCCGTACCCGCGCTCGCCGGTACGGGAGACGTCGTCGTCGGCGAGCACGTCGAACGGCTCGTCGCCGTAGCCCGCGTCGCCGTAGTCGCCGTAGTCGGCGTACCCGGTGTCGCCGGCGCCCCCGTAGGGCTCGTCGCGGACCGGCGGCACAGGCACCGCCAGCGTGGGCGGTACGGCAGGCGGTGTCACCGCGGAGGGCGCCGCGGCGGGAGCGGTGGGCGAGTAGCCCGAGCCGGCGTAGGCACCGCCGGACGGAGAGACCGTGCCCGCGTCGATCGTGTCACCGCCGAGGGCGGCCGAGGAGATGGCGGTGGACCCCGCGGTCAGGGGTCGGACCGCCGGCACCGGAGGCATCGTCTCCGGGTCGAGACGCACGGGGTCGGGGGTGTCGGGCGCGCTGTCGGCGGCCCGGCCGGCGGCCCGGCCGGCGGCAGCGGCAGCACTCGAGGCCGCGGCGTCGGCACGGCGGTCGCGCAGTCGGCTGAGCCAGCCGGCGTCGGCGTCCTCCCGCGGTGCGGACGAGGCGGACGACCCGGTCGAACGGGGGCGCTCGGGGCCGGCCGGGGGGCGGGCGGCGAGCAGTGTGGCCATGGCGGCGACGCTGGACAGGCCCTGACCCGGCTCGGTGGAGCGTGCCCGCCGGACGAGCGCGACCAGGTCCGACGGTCCCCGGAGCGGCTCGCCCTCGGCAGCGCCGTCCGCCCCGGTGAGGCAGGTCTCCAGCAGGCCGCCGAGGGCGGCGATGTCGCCGTCCACGGTGCCGGTGGCCGCCGGCACCGCGCGCAGGCCCACCAGCCCGTTCGGACGCAGGACGACGTTGTCGGGGGTCAGGCCGCCGACGGCCAGACCGACGCGGTGCGCCTCGGCGACGCCTTCGGCCAGCCGCCGCAGGACGGTGCGGATCTCCCGGTCGGGAAGGGGACCGCGGGCGAGCCGCTCGGCGAGGGTCTCGCCGTCGATCCACTCGTTGACGACGTAGGCGGCGCCACCGGGTGCCTGCGGGTCACCGACGCCTTCGGAGGCGTCGTAGACCATGGCGAGGGCCGGCGTGGCCAGGCCGCCGGCGGTGAGCGCGCGGGTGATCCACTCGTGTGCCGGGGGGCCGGCGGGGGTGTGCACCCGGATGGCGACGTCGCGGTTGAGCACCCGGTCCTTGGCGCGCCAGCAGCGGATGACGCCGGTCGGGGTGGGCTCGTCGGGGCCGACCTGGTCCAGTGGGCGGTAGCGGTCCGGGAGGCCGGTGGTCGTGGATGTCATCGACACTGTCGACCTCCTGTCCTGGTCCGGCCGCCGGGGCGATCGCTCCGGCGTCGGCGCCTCGTCCCCCGTGGTGGTCACCCGCGTCCGATCCGGGCCCTGACGGATGCCAGCGGGCCCTGCAATTCCGGTACACGAGCGACCACGAGACCTGCGAGAGCCACGGCGCCGATGACCACGGTACCGACCAGCACCCTGCCGAGCGAGCCTGTGGCGGACGCGCCGAAGAGGTCATCGGTCACTCTGAGCACACCCCACCCGATTCCCCCCGCGACGACGGACACCACGGCGACGCGCAGCACCGGCCCCAGTGTCTCCCGGGTGCGCAGGTTCCCGAACCGGCGGCGCAAGGCGATCTGCCCGAGGACCCAGCCCACGAGGTAGCTGAAGCTGGTCACCAGCATGATGCCGGCGACGACGTAGCGCGGGCCGACCACCACGGGCACCAGGACGAGCAGCGGCACGCGGACGGCGATGCTGCCGATCTGGAGGAGCGTGGGGGTCCTGGCGTCCTTCATGGCGTAGAAGACCCGGAGCTGCAGCAGCGTGACCGCCAGCGGCAGCAGGCCGAACGCCCCCGCGACCAGCGCGTCGCCGATCCTCGTCGCCTCGTCCACCGAGGTGTTGCCGCGCGCGAAGGCCAGGACGGCCAGCGAGGGACCGAGCACCATGAGGACGGCGGTCACCGGCAGCAGACCCAGAGCGACCAGCCGGGTGCCCATGGACAGGTGCTCGACCACGCCCTCGATGTCGTGCCGCGAGGCCGCCCGGCTCATCCGCGGCAGCAGCGCCGTCAGCAGCGCGACGCCGATGATCCCGTAGGGCATCTGGAACAACATGCTGGCGTAGCCGAAGGCGGCCGACCCGAGCTCGTTCGCCCGGCCCGCGGCGTTGGCGACCCGGAGGGCCACCATGACGCCGATCTGGCTCATGGCGACGTACCCCAGCACCCACAGGCCCAGGCCGCCCGCCTCACGCAGGCCGGTGTCGCGCAGCCCCCAGCGCGGCCGCACCGGCACGCCGGCCTTGCGCAGGAGCGGCAGCAGCACCAGCGCCTGGACGGCGATGCCGAGGGTCGTGCCGATGCCCAGCAGCCAGACCTGCCCCGGGGAGATCGTGGCCGGGGTGAGCGGCCCCGCCCCGCTGGCGGCGAGGAACAGGATCCCGGTGACGATGACCACGAGGTTGTTGAGGACAGGCGCCCAGGCGGGCGGCCCGAAGACGCCGCGGGAGTTGAGGATCGCCTGGGCGAGGGCACCGAGGCCGTAGAAGACGATCTCGACGAGCAGGAGGCGGGCCAGCCAGTTGGCCAGGCGCACCTGCTCGGGGTCGCCGGTGATGCCGTAGAGCTCGGTGAGCACCGGCGCGGCCAGCAGCGCGAGGCCGGTCACCGCGATCAGACCGCTCATGGCGATGGTCGCCAGCCGCTGGGCGTACGCCGTTCCGCCGTCGGAGTCCCGTTCCTGCGCGTGCACCAGCAGCGGGACGATGACCGAGGTCAGCACCCCGCCGAGCAGCAGCTCGTAGACGATGTTGGGCAGCGTGTTCACGGTGTTGTAGGCGTTGTTGACCGCACCCACGCCGAGCGCGGCCGCGAGCACCATGGTGCGGACCAGGCCGGTGATCCGGGAGATCAGCGTCGCGACGGCCATGGTGCCGGCCGTCCGCACGATGCCGCGGCTGGCGCTGCCTCCTCCGGCCCCCCGCTCGGCTTCCTCCCGGCTCTCGGCCTCCTCGTCGTCCTCCCGCCCCGGCCGAGGCACCGGCGGGAGGGTGGTGATCACCTGGGTGTCGTCGGCGGCAGGCATCCACCGGCCGGGGGTGGCCGCGGGCGGCACGGCCGGCCGGGAGGCCACCGGCGGCGGGGACGGTGGCAGGGACGACGGCGGGGACGGCGGCGGGGAGTGGAACGGAGCCGACGGCGGAGGCGTCGCCCGGTAGGGCGAGGGGGGCAGCGACGACGGCGCCGACGAGGGCCGGTCGGGGCGCTGGTCGGCGCGCTGGTCGGGGCGCTGGTCGCCCTCGGGGCCGGTCCTCATACCGGGCTCCGGGTCGGCGGCCGGGGCACCAGCGCGCCCTCGGGGCCGATCGCGGGAACGCCGTCGTCCGGTGGGGACTGGTTCGCCGCGCGGCGCCGGCGGAGCAGGAAGCGGACCAGACGGCGGAGGAACAGCAGCCCGAGCAGGGCCGCCGAGCCGATCGTGATGAGCAGCGAGATGGGGCCGTACGCGGTGCTCTTGACGTCCATCTGGACCGGATCGCCCAGGGCGCCGCCGCTGGGCGTGGTCAGGGCGGCGGTGACCGCGAAGCCGCCGGACTGCCGCACCTGGGTGGGCACCTGGAGCGTCGTCCTCTCGTGGGGGGCCAGGGTCTGGGTGCCGATGTCGGCGATCGAGAGGCCCCGGTTGCCGCGGGTGTGCAGATCCAGGCGCACCTGCACGGCGAACGGCAGGTCGTTGTGCACCGTGAGCACGAGCGGGGAGTCGCTGGCGGCGAGGCTGTAGGTGCCGTCGGCCGGGGCCAGCAGGGTCACCCGGCCGCGCAGCCGGTCGACGCTCGCGCGGAAGTCCTCGGCCGCGGCGCGGAAGCCGCTCGGATCACCGCGCCACGCCACCGAGCTCGCGCGGGCGGCAGCGGCGTCGGTGGCCTCGAGCGCGGCATCGGGGTCCCCGACGACGGCGCCCGCCAGGTCGTCGCGGGCGGCCATGCCCTCGGCGATAGTGCCGAGCCCGGTGGCATCCAGCTGGACGGCGTCGACCGGGTCGGCGAGGGACCCCGCGGGCGCCGACGGGCCTCTGGTCAGGCCGTCGAGCGAGCCCGCGCGCAGCCAGGGCAGGCCCGCGGTGTCGGCCATCATCGCGCCGGCGCCGTCCGGTCCGGCGTCGACTGCGCGGGGCGGCGCCACGAGCACCGTCTGCTCCGAACCGCGCGGGGCCTGCAGGCTGAGGACGGCGAGCTCGGCGAGGTAGCGCTGTTCGGCCATGCGCGGGCCGCCGGGGGCTTGCTCGGCCGAGCCCGCGATGGTGCTCAGGGTGGGGTCGGCGACCAGGACCTCGAGCGGGCCCGCGGCGGTAGAGACCGAGCTCCGGGCGCCGGCGCGGCCGTTCGGGAGGCCGACCGCTCTGTCGCCGTCGGTCAGGCCGTCGGTCGTGAGGACCACCTGGCTCATCCCACCGGCCTGCAGGGTCGCCAGGGTGTCGGCCCGCAACGATCCACCGGCCGGCCACGCGAGGTCGGAGCGCGGCTCGACGTCCAGTGCGTTCTTCAGGATGTCGACGCCTGCGCTCGCGCCGGTCCGCGGTGGGGTGGTGCCGGGGCCCGCCGTCCCCGTTCCACCGGCGGGTGAGGTGTTCGTGGCGGGACTCGGGTTCCCGCCGGTCGAGGGAGGGGCCTGGGCGGTCCCCGCGGCCGTGCCCGGGAGTGTCCGCGTCAGTTCCGGCTCCAGGCCCGCGGCCATCAGCGCGTCCGCGTCGACGTCGCCGTAGGGCAGCGCCACCACCGGATGGACATCGGCGACGGCCCGCAGGCGGTCGAGGAAGGCCCGCGCCGCGTCCGTGCCCGTGCCGGCGCTGTCGGTGCCACCGACCGGATAGGGCCCGTCGGCCATGACCGTCAGCTCCTCCACCAGCGCCGGGTCCACGGCCAGGGTGACCGGCAGGGCCGGGACCGTGTCGGAGCTCCCGGGTGTGGTGGTCGAGGGGAGCCGCTCGATCACGGTGAGTGCCCGGTCGAGCCGGCCCCCGGCGATGGAGTCGGCGAGGCCGTCGTCGGCGAAGGTCCCGGCCGCGGTGCGGTGGCTGCGCTCGGTGATCGGCCAGAGCCAGGCGGCGGTCGTGTGGGCAGCGGGGGTCACCTGCTGGCGGACGACGAAGGTGGCGAGCTCGCCCACGCGTCGCCGCTCGTCGTCCCCTGGCGTGCCGCTCGGGCTCAGGGCTGTGCCGTTGACGTTCAGCACCACCGGGTAGACGCCGTCCCGGTCCATGTGCAGCTCGGCGGCCGGCAGGCTGTAGCTGAACTCCAGCGATTCTCCCGGCGCGAGACCTCCGCGCACGGGCTGGAAGGGCGGGACGACGGTCGTCGCGGGGTCGGCGTCGCGCACCGCGGAGGCAAGTTCCGCGCGGGTGGTGCGGACCTCGCCGCGCTGCAGCCGGACCCTGATGTCGCTGATCGGCTGGTCACCGGTGTTCTCGAGCGTGCCGGCGACGCTGATCGTCGCCTGAGGGGTCACCGTCCGGGGCTCGAAGCGGCCCACCGTGATCCGCACCGGGTGATCGGGATCGCCGGCGTCGTCGTTCCGCGGTGCGGCAGCGTGGGCGGGCGGCCCGTGCGGGGGGGCCGGCAGGGCCTGCGCGACGGGGGCCATCAGCAGGAGGGAGGCCATGAGGGGCGCGGCGACGAAGGGGACGGCGGCGGCGCGCGACAGCGCCGGCCGGTTCACGCGCTGTCGGCCAGCAGTGCGGGCGCGCGCTCGACCAGTGCCCGTTCGTCGGCGTAGGCCAGGCGGCCGCTCAGCTCGTCGAGAGGCACCCAGGCGACCTCGGTCACCTCGATGTCGGCGTCGGAGAGTGCGCCTCCGATCGCGCGGAGCAGGAAGTGGTGCACGGTCTTGTGCACGCGGCGCCCGTCGGCGACGAACCAGAAGTCGATGATCCCGAGCGGTGCCACGACCTCGCCGATGATGCCGGTCTCCTCGGCGACCTCCCGGACGGCCGTGTCCTCGGGGGTCTCGCCCTCTTCGATGTGTCCCTTCGGCAGGGACCAGAGGAGCCGGCCGCGGCGGTCGGTGCGGCCGATCAGGGCGGCCCGAGGGCCGGTCAAGGGGTCCTCGGCGACCACCAGGCCCCCGGCGGAGGTCTCGTCGACCCGGCGCAGCCGTCGGCCGGGGCGTCCACGTCCGCCCGTCCCAGCCATGCCAGGAGGGTAGCGCGACCTTCGCACTAGGCTGGTTCGTCGTGTCCGCCACGCCCCCGAGTCGTCCTTCCCCAGAGCCGGTGCCACCGGCGGTGCAGGCGACGGTCCGGGAGCTGGTGGACCTCTCCCCCGAGCTGACGGAGCTGGGCGCGCGCTTCACATCCGCCGGCTTCGAGGCGCACCTGGTGGGGGGCTCGGTCCGCGACGCGCTGTTGTCCGCGGCCACCGGCGGCCCCTCGGTCCCTGGTGACCTCGACGTCACCACCGACGCGCGGCCCGAGCAGATCCTCGAGCTGATGCGCGGGTGGGCCGGTTCCACGTGGAACACCGGCATAGCCTTCGGCACGGTGGGTGCCGAGGTCCGCGGCGTCCGGCTGGAGATCACCACGTTCCGCGCCGACCGCTACGACCGGGAGTCCCGGAACCCGGAGGTGGCGTGGGGCGACTCGCTGGTCGACGACCTGGCCCGCCGGGACTTCACGGTCAACGCCATGGCGGTCTCGCTCGGCCCCGACCGCACGGTCACCGATCCGTTCGGCGGTCTGGGCGACCTGCTGGCCCGTCGGCTTCGGACGCCCGCCCGCGCCGTCGACTCCTTCGCCGACGACCCGTTGCGGATGCTCCGCGCCGTCCGGTTCGTCGCCCAGCTGGGTCTGACGCCCGACGACGAGGTGGTCGAGGCGATGACCTCGCTGGCCACCGAGCTGGGCCGCATCACGCCGGAGCGGGTGCAGGTGGAGTTCTCGAAGACCCTGCTGCAGGAGTCCCCGAGAGCCGCGCTGGAGCTGTTCGTCGCGACCGGACTGGCCGACGTCGTCCTGCCCGAGCTGCCGGCCCTGCGCATGGAGATCGACGAGCACCACCAGCACAAGGACGTCTACACGCACTCGCTGACCGTGCTCGACCAGGCGATCGAGCTGGAGAAGGCCGACCCGGAAGCGGAGTCGCCGGATCTGGTGCTGCGGTTGGCGGCGCTGCTGCACGACATCGGCAAGCCGGCGACACGGCGGCACGAGCCGCGCGGGCGGGTCTCCTTCCACCACCACGAGGTCGTCGGCGCCAAGCTGGTGCGCAAGCGGCTGACCGCGTTGCGGTACTCCAAGGACGTCGTCGAGTCGGTCGCGCGGCTGACCTTCCTGCACCTGCGCTTCCACGGCTACGGCCGCGGTGAGTGGACCGATTCCGCCGTCCGCCGGTACGTGACCGATGCGGGCGACCTGCTGCCGCGACTGCACAAGCTCGTGCGCTCGGACTCGACCACGCGCAACAAGAAGCGGGCGGGAGCGCTGTCGGCGACCTACGACTCGCTCGAGGCGCGGATCGTGGAGCTGTCCGAGCTCGAGGACCTGGCACGGGTGCGGCCCGACCTCGACGGCAACGCGATCATGGAGCTGCTCGGTATCGGTCCCGGCCGTGAGGTGGGTGAGGCCTGGGCGATGCTGAAGGACCTGCGGCTCGAACGCGGCCCGCTGTCCCGCGAGGACGCCGAGGCCGAACTTCTGGCCTGGTGGTCCACCCGCAGCGTCTGAGTGGAGTGTGAGGGCGCGGAAAGTGCG
>JAOPWH010000120.1 GCA_025965795.1 Blastococcus sp. | reverse complement strand
GGAATCCACGGACAGGAACTCGGCGGCCGCGACGAGCGCCGCGCCCGCACAACCCGATGAGCTGCCGGCACCGGGGGCCGACGCCCAGGAAGGACCTCCATCGGGAAGCGACGCAGAAGCACGCCGCGATGCGCCCGCCGGGTCCTCGACCGGCGTGACGCGCGGCGAGCACGCGCCCAGCCGCGTGGTCCTGTTCGAGCGGAAGCCCGGTACGCACTGGGGTCGCTGACGCGCCTGCGGCACGCCCCTGTCCGGCGACCCGACCGGCCGGCCGCGCATTCCTGCGCCCACCGGGAGGGGCCCGTGGAGTTCGGTCCCGCTCCTGGGCCCGACCGCGCGAGTCCGGGGGCGCCGCCGCGCACCGCTCGCGGGGGAGGGGCGGCTGAGCAGCGGAGTCCGGTCGGTGGCCGAGGTGAGCTCGGCACGCGCCGGTGGCCTCGGGAACCTGATCGGCGGGGATCGGGTCGTGACGCGGGCCCGGCCGCTCGCCGACCGCGCGTCGGCTACGCAGGTGGTCCGTGACGACGACAGAGCGGGTGAGCTGCCCTGGGTGCGTAGGGGCGAACCGGGCCGTCTAGGGTCCGTCTCGCCACCGCGGGAGCCCGGCGTACCGGGCTGAGAAGACGGCTGACACAGCTGCTGACCGCCACAACCTGATCCGGTTCGTACCGGCGTAGGGAGGGGATCTCCTTGACAGCTCCGTCCACCATCTCCACGGGCAGCCGCAAGACGTACCTGTGCGGGCCCCGTCCGGACATGCGGGTGCCGATGCGTGAGGTCGTGCTCAGCACCGGCGACTCCGTCGTCCTCTACGACACCTCGGGGCCCTACACCGACCCGGCCGCGGACACCGACGTCCGCACCGGGTTGCCGGCCGTGCGCGCGGCGTGGATCGCCGAGCGCGGGGACACCCAGACCTATGAGGGACGACCGGTCCGGGCCGAGGACGACGGGCGCAAGCCCGGTGACCTGCGCAACCTCGACGCGGTCTTCGGGGGCGATGGCCGCCGCCCCCGGCGCGCCGTCGGCGACGCGGCCGTGACGCAGCTCGGCTACGCCCGCCGCGGTGTGATCACCCCGGAGATGGAGTTCATCGCCGTACGGGAGGGCGTGCCGACCGAGCAGGTGCGTGCCGAGGTCGCCCGGGGCCGGGCCGTGATCCCGGCGAACGTGAACCACCCGGAGTCCGAGCCGATGATCATCGGCCGGGAGTTCCTGGTGAAGGTCAACGCCAACATCGGCAACTCCGCGGTGGCCTCCTCGATCGAGGAGGAGGTGGACAAGATGGTCTGGGCGACCAGGTGGGGCGCCGACACCGTCATGGACCTGTCGACCGGCCGCAACATCCACAGCACCCGCGAGTGGATCCTCCGTAACTCTCCGGTGCCGATCGGGACCGTGCCGATCTATCAGGCGTTGGAGAAGGTCGGCGGAAAGGCCGAGGAACTGTCCTGGGAGGCGTACCGGGACACGGTGATCGAGCAGTGCGAGCAGGGCGTGGACTACATGACCGTCCACGCCGGCGTCCTGCTGCGGTACGTGCCGCTGACCGCTCGCCGCAAGACCGGCATCGTCTCCCGCGGCGGATCGATCATGGCGGCGTGGTGCCTGGCCCACCACGAGGAGAACTTCCTCTACACGCACTTCGCCGAGCTCTGCGACATCCTGCGGGCCTACGACGTCACGTTCTCCCTGGGCGACGGGCTGCGGCCCGGCTCCATCCACGACGCCAACGACGACGCCCAGTTCGCGGAGCTGCGGACGCTCGGTGAGCTGACGGCGGTGGCCTGGAACCATGACGTCCAGGTCATGGTCGAGGGCCCGGGCCACGTCCCGATGCACAAGATCAAGGAGAACGTCGACCTCCAGCAGGAGCTGTGCCAGGAGGCGCCCTTCTATACCCTCGGTCCCCTCACCACGGACATCGCGCCGGGGTACGACCACATCACCTCCGCGATCGGCGCGGCGATGATCGCCTGGCACGGCACCGCGATGCTCTGCTACGTCACGCCCAAGGAGCACCTGGGCCTGCCCGACCGGGACGACGTCAAGGACGGCATGATCGCCTACAAGATCGCCGCGCACGCCGCCGACGTCGCCAAGGGCCACCCCGGCGCCCAGGCGTGGGACGACGCGCTGTCCGACGCTCGCTTCGAGTTCCGCTGGGAGGACCAGTTCAACCTGGCCCTGGACCCCGACACCGCCCGGTCGATGCACGACGAGACGTTGCCCGCGGCACCGGCCAAGACCGCGCACTTCTGCTCCATGTGCGGGCCGCACTTCTGCTCGATGCGGATTTCGCAGGACGTGCGCCGCTACGCCGAGGAGCGGGGGCTGACGTCGGAGGAGGCGATCGACGCCGGGCTCAGGGAGAAGGCGGCCGAGTTCACCGCCCACGGCGGCCGCATCCAGCTGCCGCTGGTGACATAGCGCGGTGACGTCGGGCGAGCGGGTGTGGCCCCGGCCGGTGCCGCTCGTCGGGGACGGGTCGGCCGCCTCGGAGCGAGCCGCCGACCCCACCGGCTGGGCGCTGCCGCCGGGCCTCCGGGCGGGGCTGTACGAGGCCATCGGGGCCAGGCGCGACGTGCGGCGGTTCCGGCCCGACCCGGTGCCCGGCGAGGTGCTGGAACGGGTGCTCGGCGCTGCGCACGCGGCTCCGTCGGTCGGGCACAGCCAGCCGTGGCGGTTCCTGGTCGTCCGCGACCCGGAGACCCGCGACCGGGCGGCCATCCTCACCGACCGCGAGCGGCTGCGCCAGGCCGCCGGACTCGACGAGGAGGCGGCCCGCCGTCTCCTCGATCTGCAACTCGAAGGCGTCCGGGAGGCTCCGCTCGGGATCGTTGTCTGCTGCGACCGGCGCACCCCCGCCGCGGGGGTGCTGGGCCGCGCCACCTTCCCGGACGCCGACCTGTGGAGCTGCGCCGCTGCGATCCAGAACCTGTGGCTGGCGGCCCGCGCGGAGGGGCTGGGGCTCGGCTGGGTCACCCTCTTCCGGCCGGAGGACCTGGCCGCGTTGCTCGGCCTGCCCGACGGCGTGGTCACGCTGGGCTGGCTGTGCCTCGGCTGGCCCGACGAGCGCCCGCCGGCCCCGGGCCTGGAACGCGCCGGGTGGTCGCGGCGGCTCCCGTTGCGCGACGTCGTGCTCACCGACCGGTGGCCCGGCGACGACGGCGGTGCGCCGCCCGCGCCGCC
>JAOPWH010000113.1 GCA_025965795.1 Blastococcus sp. | reverse complement strand
TCAATGTAATCGCTGCGTGCGACGAAGAAGCCTTCCTCGTCGACGTCGATGGGCAGCTGGGGAAGGGCCCTGGTCGCAGGGCCGAAGACCGGCTTGGCGCCCTGCGTGACGTCGAACTGCGACTGGTGGCACGGGCACAGGATCCTGCTCGTCTCCTGCTCGTACAGCGACACCGGGCAGCCGGCGTGCGTGCAGATCTTGGAGTAGGCGACGTAGTCGCCGTAGCCGAAGTCGGCCTGACCCCGGCGGGGCTGGTTCTCCTTCAGCTGCTCCGGGCGTAGCCGGATGAGCATGGTGGCGGCGTCGGCCTGCTTGTTGCCGCCGGGAACGGCCGGGAAGACCGTCTCCAGGGAGCCCGGCTCCTGGTCGCCGGGGCGGATCGGGCTGCCGTCGTTGCGCACCAGGCGCACACCCTTGGCCCAGTTGGTGCTGCCCAGCGGGTTGTTCTTGTTCGGGTCCTTGATCAGTCCGCCCAGCGGCATGATCAGCATGAGTCCGACGCCGCCGCCCATCAGGGCCAGCGAGCGGGTGATCAGCTTGCGTCGGGCGAGCCCGCTGTTGTGCCAGCCGCCGACCAGTGTGGCGCCGCTGGTGACCCGGTCGAAGTGGGATCCGTCGTGCTTGTCCTGGACGGCCGTCTCGTGCGGCAGCAGCTTCTTCGTGAAGAGGACGAGTCCGAGGCCCACCATCAGCAGCGACAGGCCCATCAGGAGACCGAGCAGCGGCGTGAAGAAGGCGCTCCAGCCTCCCTCGGTGATCTCCCAGTGCCAGTCGGGGAGGAACCAGCCGGAGCCCACGTAGATGACGACGAAGGCGAAGGCGAAGAAGCCGGCGAGGGCGAAGACCAGGCCGACCTGTCGGATCGCCCGCTTCTCCATCCGGGAACCGGGCTCGGGACCGGGATCGACGTGCAGGATCTCCACGCCGTCGTAGCGCGCACCCAGGCGGTCGAGCTCCTCGCGGGGCATCTCGGCGAGCTGCTCAGGGGTGTAGTCGTCGTCCGGGCCCCCGTGCAGGGGGCCCGGAATGTCCGCGCCACCGGTAGAGCCGGGGCGGGTGTCGCGCGCGTTCACGCCTTGCTCCCCATCCAGAAGATTCCGAACATCAGGGCGCCGATGCCGACCACCCAGATTACGAGCCCCTCGGCGACCGGGCCCATCCGGCCGACGCCCGCGCCGCCCGGATCGGCCTGTGCACCGATCGTCTGGACGTAGTTGATGATGGCGCGCTTCTCCTCGTCGGTGAGCTGGTTGTCACCGAAGACCGGCATGTTCTCCGGGCCGGTGAGCATCGCCGAGTAGATCGTCAGGTCGTCGGCGTCGTTGAGACTGGGCGCCGCCTTTCCGGATGAGAGCGCGCCACCCTTGCCGACGAAGTTGTGGCAGGAGGCACAGTTCAGCCGGAACAGCTCGCCACCCTCGGCCAGGTCACCGTTCCGCAGGTCACCCGACGGCAGCGTCGGGCCGCCGCCGTTGGCCTGCACGTAGGCCATCAGCTGGTCGATCTCCTCCTCGGAGAAGATCGGCGGCTTCTCATGGGCATCGGCCTCCTGTCGGGCCAGCGGCATGCGCCCGGTGTGCACCTGGAAGTAGACCGCGGCCTCGCCGACGCCGATGAGCGACGGCCCGCGGCCGTCCACCCCCTCGAGGTTGTTGCCGTGACAGCTGATGCAGCTGCGGGCGTACAGCTCACGGCCGGCCGCCTCGGCCGCGGACTGGGTGCTGTCCTCGGCGGCCTGGGCCGGGGCGAAGACCGAGTACATGGCACCGGTCAGCACGAGCGCGGCGAGAAGGCCCGCCACGTTGCCGAGACGCCGGCGGCGCTTGGAGCGCCGCCGGACCCGGGCACGGTCGACCGGGGTGCCGGAGACGCCCTCGTCGAGCGGGGCGTCGGACTGCGGGTTGGGAGTGGACACCGGTCCCCTAGCGGATCAGGTAGATCGTGGCGAAGAGCCCGACCCACACGACGTCGACGAAGTGCCAGTAGTAGGAGACCACGATCGCCGAGGTCGCCTGTGCCGGCGTGAAACGGCCCATGGTGGACCGGATGAGCATGAAGATGAAGGCGACCAGGCCGCCGATCACGTGCAGGGCGTGAAAGCCGGTGGTCAGGTAGAAGACCGAGCCGTACGTGGACGAGGAGATCGTCGTCTCGTGCTCGGTGACGAGGACGCGGTACTCGTTCATCTGACCGAGCACGAATGCCAGGCCCATCACGAACGTGATCGTGAACCAGCGCCGCAGGCCGTAGACGTTGCCGCTCTCCGCCGCGAAGACGCCGAACTGACAGGTCACCGACGACAGGATCAGGATGATCGTGAAGACCAGGGCGTAGGGCAGGTTCAGCTCGGTGGGCTCCGGCGGCCACCCGTCAGTGGCTCGCGCGCGAGCGGTGAAGTACATCGCGAACAGGCCGGCGAAGAACATCAGCTCGCTGGAGAGCCAGATGATCGTGCCGACGCTGACGATGTTCGGGCGGGTGAGGGAGTGCACCCGCGAAGTGTCGAAGGCGCTGCTCGCGACGGGGGCCGTTGTCACGGGGCTCATCATGGCATCGGGCGGGGGCTGTCACGACTGCGGGTGCGACGGGCGTGGCGGCAAAGTGATCAGCGCGATACCGACGCCCCCGGCGTGCCGAGGATTCCGTGGAGGGGAACGCTAGGGTCGGCCGTGTGAGCTCCGCTGCCGACTCCGCCGCTCCGGCCACCGTGCTGGTCTACAGCCACCGTTCCGAGGTCCGGGACGCCGTCCGTACGGCGGTCGGCCGCCGACCGGCGGCGGACGTCGGACCGCTGACCTGGGTCGAGTGCACGACCGGCGACGACGTCATCGCCGCCGTCGATGCCGGGGGCATCGACCTGTGCATCCTGGACGGCGAGGCGCAGCCGACCGGTGGACTGGCGGTGAGCCGTCAGCTCGAGCAGGAGGTCACCGACCGTCCCGCCGTCTGCCTGCTCATCGCCCGCCAGGCCGACCGGTGGCTGGCGCACTGGTCGCGAGCGGACGCGACGCTGCCGCTCCCCGTCGATCCGCTGATCGCGCCCGGCGTCGTCGCGGACCTGCTGCGCGCTCGGGTGCAGCACCCCGCCGCCAGCTGGTGAGCGGCCGGTGAGTCCCGCCGCCGGCAGTCCGACCTGGCCGGGGCTGCTCGGCCGGCTGCTGGCCGGCACCGACCTCTCCGCCGCCGAGACCTCGTGGGCGATGCGCGAGGTGATGACAGGGGAGGCGACCCCGGCCCAGGTCGCCGGTTTCGTGGTGGCGCTGCGCGCGAAGGGGGAGTCTCCGGAGGAGGTGGCCGGGCTGGCCACCGAGATGCTCGCTCAGGCGACGCCGGTGCAGCTCCCGCTCGACTGCGTCGACATCGTGGGCACCGGGGGCGATGGCGCCCACACGGTGAACATCTCGACGATGGCCGCGGTGGTGATCGCCGCTGCCGGTGTGCCGGTGGCCAAGCACGGCGGTCGGGCGGCGTCCTCGTCGTCAGGGGCGGCGGACGTCCTCGAGGCCCTCGGCGTGGTCATCGATCTGCCGGCTGCAGGCGTGGCGCGCTGCGTGCAGGAAGCCGGGATCGGGTTCTTCTTCGCGCCGGTGTTCCACCCCGGGATGCGCCACGCGGGCGGTCCGCGCCGCGAGCTCGGCATCGGCACGGTCTTCAACTTCCTCGGCCCACTGACCAACCCGGCGCGGCCCAAGGCCTCGGCCATCGGCTGCGCCGACCGGCGGATGGCGCCGGTCATGGCCGAGGTGCTCGCCGCGCGTGGCATGCGGGCGCTGGTCTTCCGTGGCGACGACGGACTCGACGAGCTGACCATCGGCACCACCTCGTCGGTGTGGGTGGTCCGGGACGGCGAGGTCGTTCCCGACCGGGTCGACCCGACAGCCCTCGGCATCGCGACCGCCTCGCCCGAGGCGCTCCGGGGCGGATCACCCGAGGTGAACGCCGACGTCTTCCAGCGGGTGATGAACGGCGAGGAAGGCCCTGTGCGGGACGCCGTGCTCCTCAACGCCGCGGCGGGGCTGGTGGCGTTCGACGAGCACGCCGAACGGCTGCACGACGCGCTTAGTGCCGGCCTCGCCCGGGCAGCCGCGGCAGTCGACGACGGTCGCGCGGCGGATCAGCTGGCGCGCTGGGTGGCCGTCAGCCGGGCCGTCCGCGACGACGCGCGGTCCTGAGCCTCAGTCGGCGGTGTCGAAGCCGATGGCGAAGGTCGCCTCGAGGTCGTGCCGCGAGTAGGCGCGGAAGGCGATGTGGGTGTCGGTCTCGACCACCCCGGGCACCTTGTTGATCCGTCCGGCGATGACCTTGGCGATGTCCTCGAACTCGCGGACCCGGATGATGGCGATCAGGTCGGCGTTCCCGGCGACGGAGTAGACCTCGCTGACGCCTGGCAGGTCGGCGACGGCCTCGGCCACCTCGCCGATGGAGTCGGTGGCGGCGTCGATCATCACGATGGCGGTGATCACGCCGGCGATGCTAGCCGTGCCCGCCGCAGCGGGGCGTCGGCCCCCGCGGTGATCCGATCGGGACGAGCCCTGGTGCCGAGGGACCGGCCGTCGGCGAACGGGTCGCGGTCGGTGCGCCCGGCGTCGACCCGGGCGAGGAAGGCGTTGTACGCGCCGGTTCCCGGGGCGGGGCACGCGAGCACGCCCTCCAGCTCGACCAGCCGGGAGCCCGGTTTCTCCATCCAGCGCAGGACCAGCTCGGTCTCGTCGACCGTGGCGGCCAACTCCCCGTCGGGACCGAGGGGGGTCTCCGCGGTGGTGAGGAGACCGGCGAGCGTGCCGCGCACCGAGATCCCTCGAGGTGCCGCGCCCGCCGCGACGAGCCGGCCGCGCCGCACGACCGACAGATGCCAGCCGCCGTCGCCGTCGGGACGGGCGAGGACGAGCTCGGTCACCGCGGCCAGGGACGCCAACCGCTGTCGCCGCCGCACCGCTCGCACCAGGACGGCGACCCGGTCGCGCAGGACCGCTGCGTCCTCGTACCGCTCCTCGGACGCCAGTCTGTCGACCCGCCGCAGCAGTGGGGCGACCAGGGGGCGCGGGTCGCCCTCGACCGCGGTCTGGAAGACCGCCGCGATCGCCGCGTAGTCGCCCACCGACTGGGCGCCGATGCACGGGGCGCCGCAGCGACCCATGTCGGCCAGGGCGCACGCACTGGTACCCGGCACGCGCGCGGACAGCCGCGTCGTGCACTGCCGCAGCGGCAGTGACTCGTGCACGGCTGCCATGGCGGCGTCGGCGGCACGACGATCGGGAAAGGGTCCGAGGAACACTCCCGCGCCAGGGCGTACCCGGCGGACGACGGACAGACGGGGGAACGGCTCCTGGGTGAGGCGCACCCAGAGAGCGCGCTCCGGGAATCGTGAGCGGCGGTTGTAGCGGGGCTTGTGCTCGGCGATGAGCCGGAGCTCCCGGACGGCCGCCTCGAGGTCGTGCGCGCAGGAGATCGCCTCGACCCGCTGGGCCAGCGCGACCATCTCGGTGATCCGGCTGCGCTGCTCGCCGGCGGTGAAGTAGCTGCGGACCCGGGTGCGCAGGTCCGACGACGTCCCGACGTAGAGCGGTTCGTCGCGCGGGCCGCGGAAGAGGTAGACCCCGGGCCCGTGCGGGACGTCGTCGGCCAGGTGGCGCTTGCGGCGACGCTCGGGATCCACCTGCCGGGTCAGGCCGGTCAGCTCTTCCAGCGAGGTGACGCCCAGCGGTCCGAGGCGCTCGAAGAGCCCGTGCAGGACGTCGACGGTCGCGCGGGCGTCGTCCAGCGCCCGGTGCGTGGGGGAGGTGGTCGCCCGGAAGAACGGTGCCAGCGTGGCCAGCTTGCAGTTGGGCACCTCGTCGCGGTTGAGCAGCCGTCGGGCCAGGACGGCGGTGTCGACCGAGGCCGTTGCCGGCCACAGCAGGCCGTTCTCCGCGCAGGCCGCCTTGAGGAAGCCGAGGTCGAACGGTGCGTTGTGCGCGACGAGGACGGTTCCGCGGGCGAACTCGAGGAACGTGGGCAGCACGGCGCCGATGCGGGGTGCGGCGGCGACCATGGTCGAGGTGATCCCGGTGAGCACGCTGATGTACGGGGGGATCTCGCAGCCGGGATCGACCAGCGTCTGGAACTCGCCGAGGATGACGCCCCCCCGCACCTTCACCGCGCCGATCTCGGTGATGGCGCTGTCCTTCGGTGAGCCGCCGGTGGTCTCGAGGTCGACCACGACGAAGGTGACCTCCGCCAGCGGCGTCCCCAGCGCATCGATGGACACCTGCTCGTAGCGCGCTGTCGCCGGCACGGCGGGGGCGGAGGGCACGGCGGAACGGTAGGTCGCGGTAATGACAGTTCTGTCATTCCCACGCCGGGCCGGTCCGCCTCCGGTGGCGGCGCCCGCCCCGACCGGCTGTCGCCCGACCCGACCGGCTGTCGCCCGGCCGGGGCAGAGCACGCCCCCTCACCTGGCGGTACGCCGCCGAACAGGACACCATTCGTCCCGGTGGGCGGCTCCTCGACGGGGCGGCCCGTGAGGCAGAGGTGGTCGGATGTCCGCGCGCTCGTCGAGGCGCACCTCGGGGACGGCGTCGCGCGTCATCCTCGCCGCCCTGGCGGCCCTTGCCGTGGCGGTTCCGCCGGCGGGTCCGGCCGCCGCCGCGCCCAGCGACCAGCCCGGCGGCACGTCGGGGGTGCTCGACAGCCGCGCGCTGGACAAGTTGCAGCAGCGGGCCGCCGAGGTGCAGACCGACCTCAAGGCTCAGCAGGAGCAGGTGGCCACCGCCCGCAAGGCGCTGGCCGACGCCGAGGGCGCGGTCAAGGACGCCGAGGGCCTCGTCTCCGACGCCGAGAGCGAGCTGGCCGTCCACCAGGACGTGGTGGCCACCTATGCCTCCGCCCTCTACCGCGACGGTGGTGCACTGACCCCGCTCACCCTGCTGCTCAGTGGTGGCGACCCGGGCGACGTGCTGACGGCCATGGGCTTCCTCGACGTGGTGGACAGGCACGCCGCCGACGTGATCGGCGCGGCGGAGAAGCTCCGCCAGGCCGCCCTGGAGCAGCAGCAGCGGGCGAACGCGGCTCTGAAGAAGGCGCGGCAGCGGGCCGACGAGGTCGCGGCCCGCGTGGACGAGCTCGAGGCAGCCGCCGACGCGGTGACCGACGACCTGGACGACGCGCTCGGCGAGGTGGACAAGCAGCTGGCCCAGCTCCAGAAGGAGCAGCTCGACGTCAACGACCGCACCGCCGCCAACTGGAAGGCCTACGTCGCCCAGCTCGCGGCCGCGGGCGTCACGCCGCCGCCGGCCGCGGCCCTGCGGGATCCGTCGGGGGGCCTGCCGGCGGGCCTGGTGCCGGTCGGCGACAGCGCCGGTGGC
>JAOPWH010000056.1 GCA_025965795.1 Blastococcus sp. | reverse complement strand
CGGGTGCTACCAGCGCAGCGGGTAGATGGTGCGCGACTGCGCCGTCCGGCACGAGCGGCAATGCCCCCAGGTGACGACGCTCAGGGGCGTGGACTGCTCACCGCACTCGGGGCACTCGACCGTCTCGGTCGAATGAGCGCGGGCGTCGCTGATCTCCTTGGCACGTTCTTCGTGGATCGAGGCGTCACCCCGGCAGGGGCAACCCAGATGGGCTTCCGCGCAGCGTCCAGGCTGAGTCAGAACGGGGTGCCTCCCAAAGTTGTGGTCGTGCATCCCTCACGTTACTCAGGCGCGCCAGCCCCCCGGATCAGCCGCGCGGGTGAACTTCACCGATGGAGCAGGGCGAAGGTGGCCACGGCGTGGACGAGGCTCCGGCCGTCCTGCTCGACGTCGGCCTCGCACACGGTGAGGTGCTCACCCTGCGTGCGCACCTTCGCGGTCACGTCCAACGGCCCCGGTTTCCCCGGCCGCAGGTAGGTCACCGTGAGCTGACTCGTCGCCGGCACGTCCTTGTCGCCGGTCGAGCTGCGCACCGCCTGGCCCATCGCCGTGTCGACCAGGGTGGCGAGCACTCCGCCGTGCAGCGTGCCGGCCAGGTTGAGGTGCTCCTCCCGTGCCTCGAACCGCAGCCGGGCCGATCCGTCGTCGGCGGACACCGTCTCCGCACCGAGTCGTTCGGCGAACCCAGCTGATCCCGCGTCGTCGTCCACGGCGCCTCCCTACCCGCAGCCGGCGCAGGCAGTCCACGGTCGGCGAAGTGGGGGGAGGGGCCGCTGGGGCATCCGGGCACTCGGAAACCGTTCGTTACCGCTTCGAGTCCGTGGATGGCCCTGGATCGCCGGCCGCCGCGTCAGGCTCTCCGCCGACGCACCACGACCGCGACTTCTCCAGGAGCACACATGACCGACCCCGGTTCCGGCGCCCACTCCTCCGGTTCGCAGCCCGGCACCCCCGATGGTGCCTGGACGCCCCCTGCGGGCCCCGTGCTCGGTCAGGCCGCGACAGCGGACGCCGGCTGGGCCCCGCAGCAGGAGGCCCCGGCCAAGAAGAAGGGTCTGCGGAAGATCCTGCCGATCGTCGGCTCGGTGGTGGCCGCGGGCGTCATCGGTGTCGGCGCGCTCGGCCTCGGCTTCGGCGACCCCGAGGTCGGCGACTGTGTGCAGACGAAGGGGGACACCGACTTCGACGTCGTCGACTGCGGGGCCTCCGAGGCCGAGTACAAGATCGTCGGCATCGAGGACAAGCAGCAGACGTACCCCGACTTCATGGCCGACGAGAATGTCTGCGCCGGGTTCGCCCAGGCGGAGATGGCGCTGTGGATGGGCGCCGACACCGAGGAGGGCACGGCCTACTGCGCCGAGCCCGTCTGACCGTTCGGATTCTCGAGTGCCCCGCCGGTTCGCCGGCGGGGCACTCGCCGTTGCGGCGTCGCTAGCCTGCGCGAGAAGAAGTTTCGCGGTCCATGTCGGTCCGGGCGGCGGCCGTTCGACGGGGAGGTGGAGCGGGCTCCGCGCCGGTGGCGAGGACCGGCCTCCGCTGCTCGCCGGGGACACCGCCCCGGACCGAAGACGACAGGGAGATCAGCGATGCGTTTCATGGTGATCGTCAAGGCCAGCGAGGCCACCGAGAACGGCGTCATGCCCACCGAGCAGGAGCTCGCGGAGATGGGTGCCTTCAACGAGGAGCTGGTGACGGCCGGGGTCATGCTGGCCGGTGAGGGCCTGCACCCGAGCTCGAAGGGTGCCCGCGTCCGCTTCGACACGGACGGCGCGGCGTCGGTCACCGACGGGCCGTTCGCCGAGACGAAGGAACTCGTGGCCGGGTTCTGGATCCTCGAGGTGTCCTCCCGCGAGGAGGTCCTCGAGTGGGTGAAGAAGGCACCGTTCCGCGACAGCGAGGTGGAGGTGCGGCAGGTCTTCGCCGCCGAGGACTTCGGCGACCAGTTCACCCCCGAGCTCCGCGAGCAGGAGGACCGGCACCGGGCCGCGATCGCCGGTCAGTACGAGAGCTGATGCCCGACGTCCGGCGGGTGGTCGACGCCGTCTGACGCATGGAGTCGGCCAAGCACCGCGCGATCGACACCTTCCGCCGCGCCGAGCGGCTCGGGCGGAAGACCGCCGAGCTCGGTCGTGACCTGACCGTCCGCCAGGCGACCGAGCCGGACCGGGCGGCCGCGCTCGACGAGGCGGTCGAGGACGACGTCCTGCGGCTGGTCTTCATCTCCTGCCGTCCCGTGCCCTTCCGCGAGGCCCGCGTGGCACTGGCCCTGCGACTGATCGGGGGCCTGACCACCCACGAGATCGCCCGGGCCGTCCTGGTGGCGGAGTGGGCGGCGGCGCAGCGCCTCGTCCGGGCCGAGCGGACGCTGACCGCCGCGCGCGTGCCGTTCGAGCTGCCCGGCGGCGCGGACTCCACCGCCCGGTTGTCGTCGGTGCTCGAGGTCGTCTACCTGATCCTCAACGAGGGCTACGCGGCCACCGCGGGCGAGTCCTGGACGCGGCCGGCCCTCTGCCAGGAGGCGGGCTCTGCTGCTCGACCGGGCTGCGGCCTGCGGCACCGTGGAGCGGCCGCCGCTGGACGCCTCAGATCAGGGCTCGTCCGACCAGCTGCCGTACGGGGCGACCGTGACGGCGCCGCCCGGTGCCGCATCGTCGCCGTCCAGGGTGAGCACCGCATCGTGCGCGAACGCCGTGCACTGCGCCATCGGTTCCTCCCTTCAGTCGGGCTGGGCGTTCTCGGTGAGCTGTGCCATCAGCCGTCGCAGCACGGTGAGGTCCTCGTCGCGCAGACCGGCCCGCAGCCGGCCGTCGAAGGACGCCGCAGCGCGGCGGAGCCGGAGGAAGAGCTGCTCGCCGGCGGGGGTGAGGGCGACCCGCTGTACGCGGCGGTTGCCCGGATCGCGATCGCGTGTGACGAAACCGGCCCGGGTCAGAGTGTCCAGGTGGTGGGTGAGCGTGGGTTGCCGCACGCCGACCGCCTCGGCCAGGTCGCCCTGCGTGGGGTGGTCCGCGGTCGCCAGGGCATCCAGGACCAGCCAGGTGGGGACAGAGCCCCCCGCGGCGGCGAGCGCCTCGTCGAATGCGCGACCGAGACCCTTGGCGGTGCGGCTCACCAGCAGCACGACGGGCTGGTTCTCGGCGTCCATCCGCGAACGATAGCGTCCTAAGAATTAGAGGCCTATACAACCCGAGGCGAAAGGCGCCTCCTGGGTTGCCGTAATCCGCCGTCCCTCGATCGGTGCCGCACAGAACCGGCAACTGGTCGAGAGGTGAACGAGAGCGACGGCGTCCTGCCCGGAATCGGCCGGGCGGAACGCGAGCGGGGGATCCACACAGGCGCCGGCGTGAGCGCATCCACGCCGGCCGGTTCTCAGGGCAGCCGTGCGGCGAGGACGCAGGCGAGCGTCCGGGCGGGCTCGGGCACCGGATCGGCGTCCGCGGCAGTCCGGAGCCACGTCGCGAGCGGCTCCGCGACCCCGGGGGAGAAGGCGGCGATCCAGCCGGCGCTCGCCGCGCGCGCCTCGGCCACGTGCTCGGTCGCCCCATCGGAGGCATGGGCGATGACCTCCGGGCGGCTGGCCAGCAGTCCGCCGATCCGCCAGTCGCCGCGGGTCGAGCGCTGTGCCAGGGCCTCGAGCCGCCGGGCGACGTTCAGGAGGAGTTCGCGATCGGACACGGCGCGATCAGGCCGGGTCGCGGCGCATGGGCACATGGGGGATGCCGTCCTCCACGTAACCGGGGCCGCTGCGTCGGAAGCCGAAGCGCTCGTACCAGCCCTCCAGGTGGGCCTGGGCGCCGAGCGTGATCGGCAGCTGACCGCAGAGGGCGATGCCCTCCTCGATCAGCCGCGCGGCGAGTCCCTGGCCGCGCGCGCCGGTCGCCGTCGCCACGCGACCGATCGCCCGGGAGGCGCCGTCGTCGAGCACCCGGATCGTGGCGACCACGGCGTCGCCGGACTCGAACCAGAGGTGCTCGGTCGCGGGTTCGGTGTCGCGGCCGTCGAGTTCGGGATAGGGGCACTGCTGCTCGACGACGAAGACGTCAACCCGCAGCCGGCACAGGCCGTAGAGCTCGAACGGCGTGAGCTCGCCGAACCGCGCTCGGCGCAGGCGCAGGTCGGAGGCGGGGGAGGAGGCCATACCCGAGTCTGACCGACGGCTCCCGGACGGCCGGCAGGGAGGCCCGTCGCACGCGGCCGCCCGACTGTGGTTAGGTGTGCCTTACCTACCTCAGGAGGACAACGCGTGACCAGGCCAGGGCGGACGATCGCCAGCATTCTCACCTGCGCGGGCATGGCCGGCGTACTCGCCGGCTGCGGCTCGGGGGGCTCCGCTGACGCCGAGGCCACCACGCTGACGCTGTACAACGCGCAGCACGAGGACCTGATGAAGGCGATGGTGGAAGGCTTCACGGACAAGACCGGCATCACGGTCGAGTTCCGCAGCGGTGAGGACCCCGAGCTGGCCAACCAGATCGTCCAGGAGGGCAAGGCCTCGCCGGCCGACGTCTTCGTCACCGAGAACAGCCCGTCGGTGCAGCTCGTCGCCGACGCCGGTCTCTTCGCGCCGGTCGACGACGCCGCCCTCGAGCAGGTACCCGAGAAGTACCGGCCCGCGAGCGGGGAGTGGGTGGGCTTCGCCGCCCGGACGACCGTGCTCGCCTACAACCCCGACCTGATCTCGGAGTCCGAACTGCCGGAGTCGATGCTGGATCTGGCGAAGCCGGAGTGGAAGGGCAAGGTGGGCTTCCCACCCGGCGGAGCCGACTTCCAGGCCGTCGTCAGCGCGGTCCTGGCGCTGCGCGGCGAGGACGCGACCCGCACCTGGCTGCAGGGCCTGGCCGACGGCGACGCCGTCTACCCGGGCAACGGCGCGGTCATGCAGGCCGTCAACGAGGGGCAGATCCCGGTCGGGATCATCTACCACTACTACTGGTACAAGGATCAGGCCGAGTCGGGGGCCAACAGCGACCACGTGAAGCTGCACAGCTTCGGCAACGAGGACCCGGGTGCCTTCGTCAGCGTCTCCGGCGCCGGTGTCCTCGCCTCCTCCGATCACCCGAAGGAAGCCCAGCAGCTGGTGGCCTACCTGACCAGCGCCGACGGTCAGCGCCGGCTCGCCGAGAGCACCGCACTGGAGTACGCGGTCGCAGACGGGGCCGCGTCGGCGGACGTCCTCCCGCCGCTGGACACCCTCGACGCGCCGACGATCGACCCGGGCTCGCTCAACGGACCGAAGGTCACCGAGCTGATGCAGGAAGTGGGCCTGCTCTGAGCGCGCCCACCCTGAAGGGCCCGAGCCCCGGGACGCCGGTCCGACCGGCGCCCCGGGGCCCCGGGGCGTTCCGGCGCACGGCTCCGTCCCTCCGGCGCCATCCGGTCACCCTCGCCCTCGCC
>JAOPWH010000072.1 GCA_025965795.1 Blastococcus sp. | reverse complement strand
CGGGGCAGGCCCAGGCGCACAGCTCGCAGCCGACGCACTTCTCCAGGCCGTCGGGGTGCCGGTTGAGCACGTGCCGCCCGTGGTAGCGCGGCTTGGTCACCTTCGGCTCGAACGGGTACTGCTCCGTGGTCACCTTGCGGAACATCTGCGCGAAGGTCAGCCCGAAGCCCTGCACGGACGTCGGGAGGACGCTGCCGCGCACCGCCGGGGCCGTGGTGCCGGCCGAGGACCGTTCCACCTCACCGCGGCCGCGCCGGACCACGTCCTGCTCGCCGGGCTTCCCCTCAGGGCTGCGCTCAGACATCGCCGTTCTCCTTCGGGCTGGTTGCACCGGTCGAGCCGCGGCGTCCCGTGCCGACCACGGCGGTGCCGTCGGGGGCCACCGGCTCGCGGCGCAGACGGGGGGACGGCGGAACCCTCAGGTCCATCGGCGGAACGGGGAACCCGCCCTCGGCCCGGCTGGGCCCGCCCGTCGGGCGACGGCGTGGACCGCTCGGCGGCAGGATCTCCGGCTCGGTGTGGGTGGGGTGGTTGGACCCGGCGGTGGCCTCTGCGGCGGCCGCGCGGGTGTCCCGCTGCGCTGCCCGGCCGGCGATCAGCAGGGCCGCGAGCACGAGCACGGCGATCGGCACACCGACGTAGAGCGCCACCTCACCGGTGGAGAGGTCGGCCTCGCGGGCCACCGTGCGCATGGTGGCGACGGCGAGGATCCACACCAGCGCCGTGGGGACCAGCACCTTCCAGCCGAAGCGCATGAACTGGTCGTAGCGCAGGCGGGGCAGGGTGCCGCGGAGCCAGATGAAGATGAAGAGCGCGACGACGACCTTGAGGAAGAACCACAGCAGCGGCCACCAGCCGGTGTTCGCGCCGTCCCAGATCGAGATCGGCCACGGGGCCCGCCAGCCGCCGAGGAAGAGGGTTGCGGCGAGCGCGGAGACGGTGACCATGTTGACGTACTCGGCGAGGAAGAACAGGGCGAACTTCAGCGACGAGTACTCGGTGTGGAAGCCCCCGACCAGCTCGCTCTCGGCCTCGGGGAGGTCGAAGGGCGCCCGGTTGGTCTCGCCCACCACCGCGATGGCGTAGATGACGAAGCTGACCGGCAGCAGGACGGCGAACCAGCTCGGTCCGGTGAACTCCTGACCGAAGAACGACAGCTGGTTGCCGTCGGCCTGGGCCGCGACGATCTCCGACGTCGACATCGTGCCGGCGTAGAGGAAGACCGCGACGATCGACAGCCCCATCGCGATCTCGTAACTGACCATCTGCGCGGCGCTGCGCAGCGAGCCGAGCAGCGGATAGGTCGAGCCCGAGGCCCAGCCGCCCAGGACGATGCCGTAGATGCCCATCGCCGAGCAGGCCAGCACGATCAGCACGCCGATCGGGGCGTCCACCAGCTGCAGCGGTGTGCGCTCGCCGAAGATGCTGACCGTCGGGCCGAGCGGGATCACCGAGAAGGCGAGGAACGCCGGGATGGTGGCGAGCACCGGCGCCAGGAAGTACACCGGCTTGTCGGCCAGCGCCGGCATGATGTCTTCCTTGAACGCGAGCTTGAGGCCGTCGGCCAGGCTCTGCAGGTAGCCGCGGGGGCCGACCCGGTTGGGGCCGATCCGCTGCTGCATCCGGGCGACGACCTTGCGCTCGAACACGATGGCGAACAGCGTCATCGCGACCAGCACCACGAAGATGCCCAGGACCTTGATGACCACGATCCACCAGACGTCGTGGCCGAAGTCCTCGAGCGTCGGCTGGTTCCTGGTCGCCAGCACCGCGATACCGCCGGAGTTCACAGCGTCCCTCCGGTCGGGGTGGTCGAGGTGGGTGCGGAGACAGCGAGCCGCACGACGCCACCCGGACCCGTGCCGAGCACCGATCTGACCTCGCTGCCCGGAGACCTCATCGGCAGCCACACGACCCCGTCGGGCATCGGCGTGATCCGCACCGGCAGGGTGATCGATCCGGTCGCCCCGCCGACGGTGAGCCGGTCGCCGTCGGCGACCCCCATCCGCGTGGCGGTCGCCGGCCCGATCCGGGCCAGCGGCTGCCGGGCCGTGCCGGCCAGCTCGACCTCGTCGCGAAGCAGGGTGCCGACGTCGAGCAGCTGCCGCCAGGACGCGAGGAGGGCGGTCTCGCCGTCCACCTCGTGCACCGGCGCGGGCCGGACGTCAAGGCCCACGCCCTCACCCGGCCGGCGCGCGGTACCCAGCGCGGCGAGCTCGGCGCGGGCCGCCTCGGGTGCGGGCAGGCGCAGGTCGGCGTCCATCTCCTCGGCCAGCCCCTGCAGCACCCGTCCGTCGGGCAGCGTCCCGGTGCCGTGCAGGGTGGCGTCGAAGGAGCGGACGCGACCCTCCCAGTCGAGGTAGCTGCCGGCCTTCTCCGACGCCGCGGCGACCGGCAGGACGACGTCGGCGTGCTCGGTGACGGCGCTGGGGAACATCTCGAGGCTGACCACGAAGTCGGCGGCGGCGAGCGCGGCGATCGCGAGCGCCGGGTCGGGCAGGTCGGCGGGGTCGACCCCACCGACCAGCAGACCGGCCAGCTGCCCGTCCCGGGCGGCGGTCAGGATGCCGGTCGTGTCGCGGCCCGGGGCCGCCGGAACGGCGGCCAGGTCGATGCCCCAGCGCTGGGCGACGTCGGCGCGGGCCGAGGCGTCGGCGACG
>JAOPWH010000042.1 GCA_025965795.1 Blastococcus sp. | reverse complement strand
GTTGGTGCGCGCGACGGAGTCGTGGTCCAGCCCGAACCGCGCCAGGCCGCCGGGCTTGAAGTTCTCGACGACGACGTCCGCCCGGCGGGCCAGCACCCGGGCCAGGGCGACGTCGCCGGGATCCTTGAGGTCCAGGGCGACCGACCGCTTGTTGCGGTTGACGCCCAGGTAGTAGGTGGCGACGCCGTCCCGCACCGGCGGCTGCCAGGTGCGGGTGTCGTCCCCGCCGGGGCCCTCGACCTTGATGACCTCCGCCCCGAGGTCGGCGAGCAGCATGGTGGCGTAGGGGCCGGCGAGGATCCGGGAGAAGTCCGCGACCAGCAGGCCGGCGAGAGGGCCGCTCCCCCTGCCCGGTGCCGCGCCAGGAGGTCCGCTCGTCATGGGTCCGCGTGCGCCTCTCGCCGGTTGCCCGTCCAGCGGACCTGTGTCCGCCGCACCCGCATCCTTCGGGCCCGCCCGGGAGGCTGTCAACCGCCTCGCGAAGGGCGGACGGGGACGGCGCGGTCCCCTTGACAGGGTGACGCAGGCCCCAGCAGGGTGGCCGCAATCGGTCATGTGTCCGCTCTGCGGACGTTCGTCCGTGCGCGAAGGAGAGGGCCCCCATGAGCCAGTTCGAGGCCGGTCGACCGCTGGTGTTCCGCGGGGGCACCGTCCTGACGATGGACGACGCCGGCACCGTCCTGACCGACGCCGACGTCCTCGTGGTGGACGACCGCATCGCGGCGGTCGGTCCGCGCCTGGAGGTCCCCGAGGGCACCCAGGAGATCGACGCCACCGGCGGCATCGTGATGCCCGGCATGATCGACACGCACCGGCACATGTGGCAGACGGCCATGCGGGGCTACGGCGCGGACTGGACCCTCACCCAGTACTTCGTCTGGAACTACCTGGAGCACGGCCGGAAGTTCCGGCCGCAGGACATCGCTGCCGGCAACCGGCTCTCGGCCATCGAGTCCCTGGACGCCGGCGTCACCACGACCGTCGACTGGTCGCACAACCTGCACACCGTCGGCCACGCCGAGGCCGCCCTCGACGCGCTCCGCTCGGTGCCCGGCCGGTTCGTGCTGGCCTACGGCAACATCCAGGCCGGGCCGTGGGAGTGGACCGCCGACCCCGCCGTCCGGTCGTTCCTGGAGCAGACGAGCAACTCCCTGGACGACAAGCTGGGCATGCAGTTGGCCTTCGACGTCACCGGTGACCCGGCCTTTCCGGAGAAGGCGGCGTTCGAGGTGGCCCGCGAGCTGGACCTCCCGGTGACGACCCACGCCGGGGTCTGGGGCGCGACGAACGACGACGGCATCCGGCTGATGCACGACTCCGGGTTCATGACGCCGGAGACCGTCTACGTGCACGCCTCCACGCTGACCCGCGACAGCTACCAGCGGATCGCCGCGACGGGGGGCTCGATCTCGGTGTCCACCGAGTCGGAGTGCAGCGCCGGCCAGGGCCACGCACCCACCGTGCAGGTGCTCCAGTACGGCATCCCGGTGTCGCTGTCGATGGACACCAGCGTGTGGTGGAGCGCCGACGTCTTCTCCGCCATGCGGGCCACCCTGAACGCCGACCGCATGGCCGAGCACATGGCCGCCCACCTCGAGGGCGAGACCGTCACCCACCTGCGCCTGCGCGCGCAGAACGTGGTCGAGTGGGCCACCCGAGGCGGGGCGCACGCGGTCGGCCGGACCGACCTCGGCAGTCTCGAGCCGGGCAAGAAGGCCGACGTCGTCCTGATCAAGAACGACGCCTCGCCGGTCATGTTCCCGCTGCTCAACCCCTACGGCCACGTCGTGTTCCAGGCCCAGCGCGGCGACGTGCACACCGTGGTGGTCGACGGGCGCGTGGTGAAGTCCGACGGGAAACTGGTGGGCATCGACCTCGCCCCGGTGCGCCGCGAGATCGAGGACACCGTCGCCTACCTGCGGGGAGAGCTGGGCGAGGAGGCATGGGCGACCGGGATGAACCCCGACCTGCCGACCACCGAGGTCCTGGACAATCCGTACCAGTACACCGACTACAAGTCCGACAGCACGCACGCCGGCGGCGAGGAGCGGGTGCTCGGCCGCTGAACGGGAGGAACGGACATGGCCGGCCGGGGAAGGGGACCCGACTTCGTCGAGGCCCTCGCGCGCGGCCTCGACGTCCTCGCCTGTTTCGACGCCGACCACCGGAGCAGGTCGCTCACCGACGTCGCGACGGCGGCCGGCCTCGCCCGGCCGACCGCCCGGAGACTGCTCCTGACGCTGGAGGAGCTCGGCTACGTGCGGTCCTCGGGCGGCGTGTTCGAGCTGACCCCCAAGGTGCTCACGCTGGGGATGGCGTACGTCTCGGCGCTCGGCCTCTGGGACATCGCCCGGCCGCACCTGGAGGGCCTGGTCGCGCAGACCGGCGAGTCCTCCTCGATCGCGCAGCTGGACGGGAGCGACATCGTCTACGTCGCCCGGGTGTCGGTGCCGAAGCTCATCGCCCTGCGGGTCGACGTCGGCACGCGCTTCCCGGCGGTGCAGACGTCGCAGGGCAAGGTGCTGCTCGCCGCGCTGGCGCCGGACGAGCTGGAGGCGTGCCTCGCCGAGCCGAGCCGCGCGGGCCTGCCGCCCTACATAGGTCGGACGCCGGAGCAGCTGCGCCACGAGCTCGTCGAGGTCCGGGCACGCGGGTGGGCCCTGGCCGACGAGGAGCTGGCCCCGGGCGTCCGGTCCGTCGCCGTCCCGGTGCGCGACGGCACCGGCGCGGTCCGGGCGGCGATGAACGTGACCGTGCACGCCGCCGAGACCTCCCGGGAGCGACTCGTCGACGACCATCTGCCGCTGCTCCTCCGCACCGCAGGCGACATCAGCGCGGAGTGGGCACTGTGGCGGTCCCGGCCCCACGTCGAGGTGGCCCGGCGCGCAGCCCCTGAAACCGCCTGACCCCTGGAACCCGGAGACATCGATGCCCACCTCGCTCCCGCCGCTGCCCACCATGGTCGTCGGCAGCCTGCCCCAGCCGGACTGGCTGATCGACCGGGACCGGCTGGGCCACCAGTTCCCGCCGCGGGTCCGGGCGGCGGAGCTGTGGCGGGTTCCGGCGGAGTTCCTGCAGGAGGCACAGGACGACGCCACCCTGGCCGCCATCCGGGTGCAGGAGGAGGCCGGCCTGGACATCCTCACCGACGGTGAGATCCGCCGGGAGTCCTACTCCAACCACTTCGCCACCGCCCTGGACGGGCTGGACCTCGAACGTCCCGGCACGGTACGCAACCGGTCGGGGATCGACATCCCCGTGCCGCGGGTCTCCGGAGAGGTCCGGCGACCCTCCCCGGTCCAGGTGGACGACGTGCGGTTCCTGAGGCAGCACACCGACCGGGCGATCAAGATCACGGTGCCGGGTCCGTTCACCATGGCCCAGCAGGCGCAGAACGACCACTACCCCGACGACCGCGCCCTGGCGCTCGCCTACGCCGACGTCCTCCGCGAGGAGATCGCCGACCTGTTCGCCGCCGGTGCCGACATCGTCCAACTGGACGAGCCGTGGCTCCAGGCCCGACCGGAGGTCGCCCGTCGGTACGGCGCGGAGGCGCTGACCCGGGCCGTCGAGGGCGCCGCCGGACCGGTGCACGTGCACCTGTGCTTCGGCTACGACGCGATGGTCGCCGACAGCCCGGACGGGTACTCCTTCCTGCCGGAGATGGACGACACCCCGGTCGACGCGGTGTCGGTGGAGACGGCGCAGTCGCACCTCGACCCCGCGACGCTGCGACCGCTGCGCGGCAAGGGCATCGCCCTCGGCGTCCTCGACCTCTCCACTCCCGACGTCGAGTCGCCGGAGACGATCGCCGACCGCGTGCGGCGGGCGCTGGACCACGTGGACGTCGACCGGCTGATGCTGTCCAGCGACTGCGGCCTGAAGTACCTGCCCCGGGCGTCGGCGGCCGGCAAGATGCGCGCCCTCGCGCAGGCGGCCGCGGTCCTGCGGGCAGGGCTCTAGGCGCAGCAGGGCGCCGGCGCGCGGATTCCCCGGCCGCCCTGTCTACTCGGTGGGCGACGGCCGGGCCCGTGCCGTTGCGGCCGTCGTCCCCACGACGAGGAGACGACCGGATGGACCTGCCCGACGAGCTGATCGACCTGATGCGCCGGCCGAGCACCTGCTTCCTCGCCACCACGATGCCCGACGGATCGCCCCAGATGACGCAGACATGGGTCGACACCGACGGCGAGCACGTCCTGATCAACACGGTCGAGACCCACCAGAAGGTCCGCAACGTGGGCCGCGACCCGCGGGTCGCCGTGAGCATCTCCGATCCCGGCAACCCCAGCCGGTACTTCGCCGTCCGCGGCAGGGTGGTGGAGGCGACCACCGACGGCGCCGCCGAGCACATCGAGGCGCTCGCCCAGCGCTACCTCGGTGGTCCGTACCCCTGGTTCGGCGGCCGCGACCAGGTCCGCGTGCTGCTGAGGATCGCCCCGGACAGGATCCACGCGATGGGCTGAGCCCTCCCCGTCGGCGCAGGTCAGGAAGCGACGAGCGCCGGGTCGTCGGCCCGCGTCGGGCGGATCGCGCGGACAGCGGCAGCGCCGACGAGGCTGACGACGCCGAGCACCACCCGTGCCGAGCCCGGGGAGCCGATGGCACCGGTGAGTGCCAGGACGACGAGCGGGCAGACGAACTGCCCGATGAACAGCGCGGACGTCCAGACGCCGGTGCCGCGACCCCGCTGCCGGAAGCCGAGGGAGCTCAACGCCCAGGTGAGCAGCGACGGCAGGAGCAGCCCGTTGCCGAATCCGGTGACCACGGCGAACACGACCACGACGGGGACGGCCGAGGCGAGCCCGAGCCCGAGGATCCCGACACCGGAGAGCGCGAACGCCAGCGGCACGAGCACAGGTCCGAGCTTGGCCGGCCGGCCGGAGAGAAACGCGCCGATGGCGGTGCCGAGCGAGGCGATCGCGCTGACCGCGCCGATCGTGGCGGTGGACTGCACGCCGATGCTGTCGAGCGTGAAAGACAGCTCGAGAGGAGCAGGACGAGCGCCTGGGCGCGACCGGCCGGAAGGCCGGTGGCGGGATCCACGGCGACCTCACCGGTGAGCGGTTCTCCGGGGTGCCGATCGCGGCTCAGGACGTTCTCCGACACGGGCGTCTCCTGCGGTCACGTCGCGGACCCTTGTGGCCGGCGTCACTGGCGCAGAAGTGTCAGGACTGCGGGCGCGACGCGGAAATCACTTCTCGTGAACATCGCTATTCGTCAGGTCGATACTCGCCGGCCCCGACCCGACCGCCTGGTCGGCCGCACGCACGACGACGTCCCGGAGGTACCGGTGCTCGGGGTCCTCGTCGTACACCGGGTGCCACCACATCGCCTCCAGGAGCGGCCCCGCCTCGAACGGGCAGGGCAGGGCTCGGACGCCGATGTCGGGCGGGAACTGGTCGACCAGACGGCGCTGGAGGAGTGCGATCCGGTTGCTGCCCGCGACGAGCGCCGGCACGGTCAGGAAGTTCTCCGTGACCACCTGGATGTGCGGCTCGATGCCGAGCATCCGCATCTGACGGGCGGCCGGGGTCGACGCCGTCTGCCCGTGGTAGGTCGCCACCCACGGCAGCGTCTCCAGGTCCTCGACCGTGAGCCCGGCATCGACCACCGGGTGGTCGGCGGCGACGACGCAGACCCACTCGTCGCGGTAGAGGTCGCGATGGGAGAGGTCGGTGACGAACCCGTGCGGCAGCAACAGCAGGTCGGTGGTCAGGAGCACCTGGTCCGCCCGCTCCACGATCGACGGCGTGTTCGCCGCCAGCCGCAGGCGGGTGTGGGGCGCCTCCTCGGTCAGCAACGCGGCGATCGTGTCGCCGAGGATGGCCACGACGTAGTCGCTCGCCACCAGGGAGAACTCACGAGTGGACGACCCTGGCTCGAACTCCGGCTGGGCGGTGAAGACCCGCTCGACCCCGGAGAGTGCGATCCGGGCCAACTCCTTCAGCCCTACCGCGAGCGGGGTCAGCCGGTAGTCGTTGCCGACCCGCGTGAGCAGTTCGTCCCCGAAGTGCCGCCGCAGCCGCGCAAGTGACGCCGAGAGGGCCGGCTGGCTGAGCCCCATGCGCGCCGCGGCCCGTGTCACGCTGCGCTCCTGCAGCAGGGCGTCCAGCGACACCAGCAGGTTGAGGTCCAGGCTGGCGAGGTTCACCACTGCAGTATCAGCCCGGTTTATGCCCACCATCAGACATCTCGTCTTCCCGAGTGAGGTTCCCTGACCGAGCGTCATGGGTGTGACCGAGGCCCCACCTGACCGGACAGACCCCGAGGGCGCCATCGCCGCGGCGGCGAAGCGCTGTTCCAACTGGGGTCGCTGGGGCGCCGACGACGTCCTCGGCACGCTGAACTTCCTCGACGACGCCAAGCGCGTGGAGGGTGCGGCGCTGGTCCGCCGGGGTGCCACGTTCTCGCTGTCGCAGTCGTTCGACATGAACGGCCCGCAGAAGGGCTGGCGTCGCCGGACCAACCCGGTCCACACGATGCTCGACACCGGAACCGACGCCGAACGCGGGAACCAGGGCTTCCCGCACGGCATCGGCGGCGCCGACGACGTGATCGCGATGCCCCTTCAGGCCTCCACCCAGTGGGACGGCCTCGGGCACATCTTCGACCACGGCAACGCCTGGAACGGCCGCCGCGCCGGCGACGTCGTCACCAGCGAGGGCGACCTGGTCACCGGCATCGAGACCGTCGGCGGCCGAATCGCCGGCCGCGGCGTGCTCCTCGACGTCGGCCGGGCGATCGGCACCGACGGCGAGCTGCCCGACGGCTTCGCGATCACTCCCGAGCACCTCGAGGCCACCATGGCCGCGCAGGGCGAGTCGGCCCGCGTCAGCCGCGGCGACCTGCTGCTCGTGCGCACCGGCCGGCTGGCGCGCGCCCGCCGCGAGGGCTGGGGCGACTACGCGGGCGGCGACTCCCCCGGGCTCTCGTTCACCACCGCCGACTGGCTGCACGACACCGAGATCGCCGGCATCGCCACCGACACGTGGGGCTTCGAGGTCCGGCCGAACGAGTTCGACGTCGCCTTCCAGCCGCTGCACCAGGTGTGCATCCCCAACATGGGCCTCTTCCTGGGCGAGATGTGGGACCTCGACGCCCTGGCCGCCGACTGCGCCCAGGACGGCCGCTACGACTTCTGGCTCACCGCCGCCCCGCTGCCCGTCACCGGCGCCGTCGGCGCACCGGTCAACCCGATCGCCGTCAAGTAGGAGCGCACCGATGCCTGCCGTGAACGACGTCCTGGTGGTGGGTGGTGGCCTCGCCGGCGCCGCGACCGCCATCCACCTCGCGAGGGCGGGCGTGGCCGTGGAGCTGGTCGAGATCAAGCCCGACGTCGCCGCGCTCGGGTCCGGCATCACCCTGCAGGGCAACGCGCTGCGCGAGCTCAAGGCTCTCGGTGTGTGGGACCAGGTGCAGGCCGCCGGGTACGCCTTCGACGTCACCGGGATCCGGGCGCCCGACCCGGCCGGAAGCGTCGTGGCGGAGATTCCGGACGCGAAGACCGGCGGCCCCGACCTGCCCGCCGTCATGGGCATGCCCCGCCCGGAACTGGCCCGCATCCTTGCCGACCGCGCCACCGAGGTCGGCGTCAAGGTGCGGTTCGGCACGACGTTCACCGCGCTCACCCAGGACGACTCCGGGGACGGCGAAGGGGGCGTCTCCGTCACCTTCTCCGACGACTCGACCGGCAGCTACGACCTGGTGGTGGGCGCCGACGGCGTCCGGTCCTGGACCCGACGGGCGCTCGGCATCGACCTCGAGACGAAGTCCGTCGGCATGGGCATCTGGCGGGCGTTCGGCCCCCGGCCGGAGAGCGTCACCCGCACCGACCTCTACTACGGCGGCCCGTCGTTCATCGCGGGCTACTGCCCGACCGGCGAGGACTCGCTGTACGCCTACATCGTCGAGGAGGCCCAGGACCGGAGCGCCATGACGCCGGACGAGCAGCTGGCGACGATGAAGCGGCTGTCCGAGGCCTATCACGGGCCGTGGGACGAGATCCGCGAGACGCTGACCGACCCCGACCGCGTCAACTACACCTGGTTCGAGACGCACGTGCTGCCGGCCCCGTGGAACCGCGGCCGGGTCGTGCTCATCGGCGACGCCGCCCACACCTGCCCGCCCACCGTCGCCCAGGGCGGTGCCATGGCCCTCGAGGACGCGGTCGTCCTCGCCGAACTGCTGATCGAGCGCGACAGCCTCGACCAGCATCTCTGGGACGCCTTCACCGCCCGCCGTTACGAACGGGCGAAGACGGTCGTGGACGCGTCCAACCAGCTCGCCCAGTGGCAGCTCGACCACGTGCAGGGCGACATCCCGAGCCTGATGCGCTCGATCGCCATGCTCACCAGCCAGCCCGCTTGAGAGACGAGAAGACCATGACCCAGCGCCTGATCACCCATCTGCGGCACGTCGACCTCGCGGTGCCCGATGTCGGCAAGCAGCTCGACTTCTACACGAACACCTGGGGACTGAAGGCGGAGCACAGCGACTCCGGCCTGGCGTTCCTCGCGGCCGAGGGCTCCCCTGAGCAGTACGTCGTCCGGCTGCGCGAGGCCTCGGACAAGCGGATCGATCTGATCTCCTTCGGCGCGGCCAGCGCCGCGGACGTCGACACCCTGGCCGGCCGGATCGCGGCAGACGGCGTCCGGCTGATCAGCGAGCCCGGCACCCTGCGGACCCCGGGCGCGGGCTACGGCTTCCGCTTCTTCGACAACGAGGGCCGCACCGTCGAGATCAGCTCCGACGTCGCCGTCCGGGAGCACCGGAAGATCGAGGAGGGCGAGTCGATCCCGGTCCGCCTCTCGCACGTGGTGATCAACTCGGCGGACCCCGAGGGCACCCGGGCGTTCTACGAGAAGCACCTCGCGTTCGCCCTCTCGGACACGCTCATGCACCCGCGCATGGGCGAGATGATGTGGTTCATGCGGATCAACGCATGGCACCACAGCATGGCCATCGCCCGCGGTCCCCACCCCTCGTTGCACCACGCCTCCTTCGAGATGCGAGGCATCGACGAGTACATGCGCGGCACCGGGCGGCTGCTGCGCGCCGGCGTCGAGAAGATCTGGGGCCCCGGCCGGCACATGGCCGGTAACAACACCTTCAGCTACTTCCTCGACCCGCACGGCAACACCGTCGAGTACACGACCGAGCTCGAGCTGGTCGACGAGGACACCTGGCACCCCCACATGTACGACTTCTCCGACCCCGAGGTCTCCGACCAGTGGGGCACGGCGAACGCCATGAACGAGTTCGTGGCGCAGAAGTCGTTCAACGACCCCGACAAGGGTCTGTTCGTCGCTCCCCCGGTCTGATGCGGTTCGCCACCTGGGAGGCGGGCGGACGCGTCTCCGCCGGCGTCGTCAGCGGGCTCCGTGACGGCGAGGTGGGCCTCCACGAGCTCCCCGCGCGGACGACGGTGCTCGACCTGGTCCGCGCGGGGCTACCGGCCGCACTCGATGCCGGTGCCGCGGCGCTGGACGGCCCGGCCGTGCCCCTCGACGGCGTCCGGCTGCTGCCGCCGCTGGCCGCGCCGACGGTGCGTGACTTCGTCGCCTTCGAGGAGCACGTCGAAGGCGTGCGCAAGAGCATCGACGGCGTCGGAGGCGTGGTCGACGAGTGGTACCAGGCGCCGACCTTCTACTTCACCAACCCCTACGCGCTGGTCGGGGCGCACGACGACGTCCCCGTCCCGCCGAGGTCGGAGCGGTTCGACTTCGAGCTGGAGGTGGCAGTCGTCATCGGGCGGGACGGCGCCTCGCTGACGCCGGAGATCGCCCGCGAGCACGTCTTCGGCTACACGATCCTCAACGACTGGTCGGCCCGTGACCTGCAGGCCCGGGAGATGAAGGTCAACCTCGGCCCGGCGAAGGGCAAGGACTCCGCGTCGACACTCGGCCCCTGGCTGGTCACCGCCGACGAGCTCGAGCCCTACCGGGACGACGACGGGTTCCTCGCCCTCGACATGCGGGTGTCGGTCAACGGCGAGGAGGTCGGCCAGGACCTGTTGTCGAACATGGGCTGGCCGTTCGAGGAGCTGATCGCCTACGCGTCCCGCGGCACGGAGGTCCGAGCCGGCGACGTCCTGGGATCGGGCACCTGCGGGAACGGCGGCTGCCTGGCCGAGCTCTGGGGACGGCGCGGCGCGCTCTCCCCTCCCCCGCTGCAACCGGGCGACGTCGTGGAGATGACCGTCGAGGGGATCGGCACCATCCGCAACCGTGTCGTCCCCGGACTGGATCTCCCGCCGGTTCTGCCGGCCCGGCCGCGCGCGCGGAACCGGAAGCGCGTGCCGTGAACCGGCTCGTGGGCAGGGTCGTCGTGGTCACCGGGGCCGGGCAGGGCCAGGGCGCAGCCGAGGCGCGGCTGCTCGCCGCCGAGGGCGCCCGGGTGATCGGCTGCGACCTCGGGCCCGAGCCTGCCGAGGACCTGCCCGGGGTGGAATACCGGCAGCTCGACGTCACCGACGCCGTGGCCTGGTCGGTGCTGGCCGATGGGCTGGACCGCGTCGACGGGCTGGTCGCCAACGCCGGGATCACCTGGCGCGCCCGGCTGGCCGACCTCGACCCGGCGGACCTGGCGCGGGTCCACGAGGTCAACGTCACCGGCACGCTGCTCGGCCTCCAGGCCCTGACGCCGCGGATGACGCACGGCGGGTCGATCGTCGTGGTCGGCTCGGTGGCGGCTCTGACCGGGCACTTCCCGATCGCCTACACCGCCAGCAAGTGGGCGTTGCGCGGGCTGGCCAAGGCTGCCTGCCTGGAGCTCGGGCCCCGCGGCATCCGGGTCAACACCGTGCACCCGGGCTACATCGAGACCCCGATGACCGCGTCGGCAGCTCCTGCGTTCCGGGACGCGAACATCGCCGAGACGCCGCTGGGCCGCACCGGCACCGTCGATGAGGTCGCACCGCTGGTGCTGTTCCTCATCAGCGACGAATCGTCGTTCATCACCGGCGCCGAGATCCCCGTCGACGGCGGGATGACCGCCCACGGCGGGGTCAAGTCCATCAGCGACGCCGTCCGCACCGCTTCCTGAACGACCCCTGCGAGAGGAACCACCGTGTTCGAGTACTTCCCGGGCAACTACGTCTGGAACCTGGGCGTCGTCGCGACGCTCAACTCCGGCGGCCTGATCGACGAGGTCGACCGCGCCTGCCGGCCGATCAAGGACGCCGCAGCGCAGGGTGAGGACGCCGGCACCACGGACTTCCTGCGCGCCTGGCGGGCACTGACCGACCAGCTCGTCGAGCAGGCCGAGGCGGCCGAGAAGGCCGGCCACACCCGTACCGCCGGGCAGCTGTACTTCCGGGCCACCAACTACCTGTGCCAGGCCGAGCGGATGCTGTCGAGGTCCGACCCCACGCGCGTGCCGACGTACACGCGGGTACTGGAACTGGCACAGAAGGCCTTCGACCTGCACAGCCCGCGGGTCTCCCGGGTCGCAATCCCGTACGAGGGAACGACCCTGCCCGCCTACTTCAGCCAGGCACCGGCCACCGACGACGGCCCCGCGCCGGTGATCGTGCTCGTCAACGGCCTCGACTCGGCCAAGGAGCACATGTACTCCTCGAACCACTGGGCGGAGCTGGCCGCCCGCGGCATCTCCTGCCTGATGCTCGACCAGCCCGGCACCGGTGAGGCGCTGCGGCTGCAGGGCATCACCGCGCGCATCGACACCGAGGTGTGGGCCGGCGCGGCGGTGGACTACCTGCTCACCCGCGAGGACGTCGACGGTTCGCGGATCGGCATCGTCGGCTGGTCGCTCGGCGGGTACTACGCCCCGCGGGCCGCGGCCTTCGAGAAGCGGTTCGCGCTCTGCGTCGCGTGGGGGGCCAACCACAACTGGGGTGCCGTCCAGCGGCGTCGGCTCGAGCGGGAGGGCGAGCGGCCCGTGCCCCACTACTGGGAGCACGTGCTCTGGGTCTGGGGGCACGACGACCTCGACACCTTCATCGAGTTCGCCGACGACATCCACCTGGACGGCGTCGTGGAGAACATCACGGTGCCGTTCCTCGTCGCCCACGGAGCGAACGACCGGCAGATCCCACTGGAGTACGCGCACCGCTCTCACGAGCAGGCGGTCAACTCGCCCAAGCGCGAGCTTCGCGTGTTCACGCCGGACGAGGGGGCGACCGAGCACATCGGCCTGGACCACCTGCCCCACGTGAGCACCTTCATCGCCGACTGGGTGGCCGACACGTTCGCCGAGTCGGCCCGATGACCGGCCGCCCGGCGTCGGCGACCTGGGGTCGAAGGCCGTGGCGGCGGGTGGACGACCCCGGCAGCCGGCCCAGGAAGACGGAGCCCGGTACACCGCCGGCTTCGACGACCCGGACGGCGACGTCCGGCAGGTCATGTTCCTCGACCAGCTGCACGTCGGAAACTGATCTGCTGCGGCGCTCGGTTCAGGCGGTGCACTGCTGCAGCACGAGCGGCCGACCGCCCTGGCTGCCCGACGCCCACCGGTTGCCCTGTCCGTCGCCGTCGACGTTCGTCACCGAGCTCGCCTGCGCGGGATCCAGGCCCGAGATGGTCACCTGCTGCCACGTCGTGCCGTTCCAGTCCCAGATGACCGCCCGCGGCGGCGCCGTGCACGCTGCTGGGTCGCACAGCTCCTGCCCCACGGCGACGACGTGCCCGTCGGCACGGCCGACCAGCACGTCGCCGAGCGCCGCATTGCCGGCGGGCGGGGAGTTCGGCGCCCAGCGGGTACCGGTCCAGCGGTAGACGAACGAGACGGCCCCGCCGGGGGTCCGGCCCCAGCCGGCGGCCCAGATCTCGCCTCTGGCGCTGTCGATGTTCAGCAGCGCCGCCTCCGACGCGGCGGGGGCGGCGGGCATGCGGTCCTGCACCCAGGTCGAACCGGTCCGCCGCCACGCCTGCGGCGGATGTCCCGAACGACCCGACTGCCCGGAGAGGATCAGTCCGCCGGTGAGTGGTGCCTCGACGGCGGCGGCGAACCCGGGAAACGGAAGGGGCAGGAGCCGCAGCCGGGCACCGTCCCAGCGCAGCGCCACCGGATGTCCGGCCTGAGACCCGGACAGCCAGACGTCGTCGCCGGTCCGGTAGGACACCGAGCGGAGCGTCGCGCCGGCCGCCGCCGAGGGAACCGGCACGCGCCGCCAGCCGGCGCCGGTGTTCACCAGCACCAGCGGCGCCGCGGTGGCGCCGGCGACCGAACCGACCACCCACGCCCCCTCCGGACCCGCGTCGATCGAGGCCAGCGACACCGCCTTGCCCGCCACGCTGTACCGGCTCGACGTCCACGACCCGCCGGTGGAGTGCGCCAGCAGCCCGCTCGTCCCGTCGGCGCCGACGGCCCAGGCCTCGGAAGCGCTGAGCCCGGCGATCGCGGTCACCTCGGCCCCGTCCGGCAGACCGGGAGCGGCCTGCACGGTCCAGGTAGCCGTGCACCCGGCTCCGGCCGCCACCTGCGTCGTCCCCACGGTGAGGCTCAGCGCAGCAGCGACCACGAGGGACAGGCGGTGGGCGGTCGATCGTCTGCTCGCCATGATGGGCTCCGCTCCGGCCGAGGGGTGCAGCGGCACGCTAGACCTCGCCGACACCGGAGCGGGCACCTCGCGGCGCGGTCAGTCAGTGATGGCGGTTTCCGACGAGAGGCGTGCCACCTGAGCGGCGCCGGACCCTTCAGCCCGCGACGTCACCCAGCAGGTACCGGACCGCCGTCTCCCCCAGAGAGGCGGTGAACGTGTCGTCGTCCACCGGGGACGGCGTGGCGAAGGCGGGTCCGTACGCGACCCGGATGATCGAGGCAGCGAACACGGTTCCGAAGCAGGATCGGACCGCCACCTCGGCGTCCGGATGCCGCACGTGGCGAGAGGCGGCCAGCACCACGCGGGCGAAGCCGTCGCCCAGTTCCTGCGCGTAGCGCGAGCCGCGGCGCGCCACCTCCGGATGTGCGGCGGAGATGAGCACGACGGCACGCAGGAATCGCCGGTGGCGGAACGAGATGCCCACCATCTCGGCAACGGCCGCCCGGACCAGCTCGACCGGTGCCAGGCCGGCCCACCGCACGTCGTCGGCGAAGACGCTCTGTTCCGACCTCAGCTTCGCGATCCCGTGCTCGTACACGGCGAGGAACAGCGCGTCCTTGCTGGTCGTGCGGGCATAGATGGCCGTCGGCGCGACCGCCGCGCGCTCGCACACCGCCGCGATGGTGAAGGCGTCGTAGCCGCCGTCCTCGAGGATCGCCACACCCGCGTCGAGTACGCGGTTCCACGTCTCGCGGCTGCGCTGCTGCTTCGGAGGCCGGACCTCCAGGTCCTCGCCGGTGATGGCGTGCGCGTCGCTCATGAGCCGATCCTCCTGGTTCGCCAGGCGCGGCGGGGGTTCTTGACAGAAAGGTGATGGCCGCTACAGTTCCAGCAAAACCGTAGCGCCCACTACCGTTCATCCCACTTGCGAGGTACCCCGTGCCACCTCTCCCGTCCTCCGACGCCCCTCGTGGTCGCGTCGCCGTCCTCGGCGCCGGGCCGGCCGGCATGGCCGCTGCGCTCGGGGCTCTCAAGGCAGGTCACGACGTCGTCGTCTACGAGCGCTACCGGGAGGCGCGGCCGGCCGGGAACATCCTCAACCTGTGGCCGCCGCCGGTGAAGGCACTGCGGGCGCTCGGCGTGGACACCGGCGACCTCGGATCCCCCACGGACGCAGAGTTCCGCAACGTCCACGGCAGGGTGCGCGTCAGAGTCAAGCTGGACGAGGACGTGAAGCGCGCCTACGGCGGCGGTTTCATCGGGCTGCTGCGGCCGGAGCTGTACGAGCGGATGCTCGCCGCGATCCCGTCGGGGGTGATCCGGTTCAACCAGCAGGTCGACCGCATCGAGCAGGACGACCGAGTGGTCACCCTGCACTTCACCGACGGCAGCACCGCCGAGCACGACGTCCTCATCGGCGCGGACGGCATCGACTCCCTGGTGCGACGCACGCTCTGGGGCGAGGAACCCAAGCGCGAGCACCGGCTGCACATCTTCGGCGGCTTCACCTTCGCCGACGTCGCCGGCACCGCGCCCCACATGTGCGTCGTCTCGCACAACCGCACCGTCCAGGGCAGCTGGACGTCGATCCGGCACAAGGGCCGCGACGGACACCAGTGGTGGGTCCTCACCGCTACCGATCCGGACGCACCGGCGCCGGCGGACCTGAAGGCCTCGGCAACGGAACTGGCCGCCGACTTCCCTGCCCCGCTACCGGGACTGGTCGCCGCCACCGAACCGGAGAGCGTGCAGCGCTGGGTCCTGCGCGACCGCACACCGCTCGAGCAGTGGTCGAAGGGCCGGATCACGCTGGCCGGCGACGCCGCGCACGCCACCTCGCCCTACGCCGCCTACGGCGCCGGGATGTCCATCGAGGACGGCTACTTCTTCGGACGAGCACTGCGGGGGGTCGACCTCACCGACCGCCCGGCCGTCCAGGCGGCCCTGCAGTCCTACGAGGATCCGCGCAAACCGCACACCGCCAAGCAGGTCCAGATGGCCCGGATGCTGGGCAAGGTCTTCCACCACACCCCTGCCCCGCTCCGGCCGATCCGCGACTTCGTCTTCGACCACACGCCGTTCCTGCAGAAGATGGCCGGCGACTCCAATCCGCGCGAGATCAACAAGCAGCTCGCGCTGATCGAGGACTGAGACATGCTGATCGTCATCGGACGCGCCACCGCCGCGGCCGGCCGTCGCGACGACCTCGTAGCCGCAGCGCGGGCGGTCACGACGGCCACCCGAGGGGACCGCGGGTGCCTGGCCTACTCGTTCGCCGCCGACCTCGACGACGACGATGTCATCCACAGCATCGAGATCTGGTCCGACCGCGCGGCGCTGGACGAGCACATGACCCATCGGCACACCGAGGAGTTCCTACGGACAGCCCCGGGCCTGGTGGCCGGCGAGCCGATCATGTCCTTCCACGACGTATCGGACGCCGGGCCCCTCGGCAGCTGACCGCCGGGCTCAGCCGGGGAGGCGGGAGCCAGAGGCATCTCGCGGCACGAGACGGATCGTCCGCACCTCCGGCTCCGGTAGGAAGTGCGCATGGCCGACTCGCTCATGTCCCTGGCAGACCTCGCCGCTGAGGAGGAGGAACTGCAGTTCTCCTCCTTCACCAACGACGACGCCTGGGCTCTCGGCTCCGCCCTCAGGGCCACGGCGCGGGCCGCGGAGCTGCCGGTGGCCATCTCGATCACCCGCAACCACCACCGGCTCTTCTTCACGGCGCTGACCGGCGCCACCCCCGACAACGACTCCTGGATCGAGCGCAAGACCCGGGTGGTCGAGCGGTTCGGGCACAGCAGTCTGTACGTCGGTGAGGCCGCGCGGGCCGAGGGGACGACGTTCGAGGAGCAGTTCGGCCTCGACCCGGTCCTCTACGCGGCGCACGGCGGTGCGTTCCCGATCCTGGTGCGGTCGGTAGGGCCGGTCGGCGTCGTCGTCGTGTCCGGCCTGCCACAGGTGGAGGACCACCGCATGGTGGTCGCCGCTGTCCGGGCCCACCTCGCACCATGACCGAGGCGCTGGGGACGACGGGGATCGTGTCCGGCGGCGCGCGGCTGGTCTGCGACGTCTCCGGCGAGGGGACCCCGGTCGTCCTGGTGCACGCGGGGATCGCCGACGCCCGGATGTGGGACCCGCTCCTGCCGGCGCTGACCGCGGTGCACCGGGTGATCCGCTACGACCTCCGTGGCTACGGTCGTTCGTCGTTGCCCGCCGGAACCTTCTCCCACGCCGACGATCTCGCGGCGGTCATCTCCTCGTTCGCCGACGGTCCGGTCCACCTGGTGGGTGCCTCGCTCGGTGGTCGCGTCTCGCTGGACCTGGCGCTGGCGCGGCCGGATCTCGTCCGCAGCCTCACGCTGCTCGGCGCCGTGGTCCCGGGATTCGACCCCGACACCGGCCCGCCGGCGGGCTGGGCGGACGTCGAGGCCGCGGACCGGGCCGACGACGTCGACGCCCTGGCCGACGCGGAGGCCCGCATGTGGCTCGCCGACCCGGACGGAACGCGCCTGCCGCCGGGCGTCCTCGACCTCGTCCGCGCGATGAACCGGACGGCGCTGGTCAACGAACGGTCGGGGGTCGGGACCGAACCCGAACCCGAGCCCGTGGTCGGCCGGCTCGGGGAGCTGGACCTCCCGGTGCTGGTGGTGGTCGGGAGCCTCGACCTGGCCGACGTCCGTCTGACGGCCGGCCTGCTCGCCGAGCGCGTGCGGGGAGCCGAACACGTGGTCGTCGACGGGGCGGCGCACCTGCCCGCGCTGGAGAAGCCCGCGGAGGTCGGCGCCGTTCTGCGCCGGTTCCTGGCCCGGCTGGAGTAGCTCAGGCGAGTGCGGCCCGCACCGCGGCGGTGAACCGGGCCACGGCGTCCGGCGCCTGCGGGAGGAACAGGCTCGGCTCGGCGAGCTCGAGCTCCAGCAGGACGGGCCGGCCGTCGTCGTCCCGGACGAGGTCGATCCGGGCGTAGAGCGGCGGCGCCGCGCCGGGGACGAGATCCCCGACGGAGTCGAGGACCGACTGCGCCACCTCGCGCTGCCCGGCCGTCGCCTCGACGCGGAGCAGGTCGCCGCGGCTGTTGCGGTCCTGGCGGACGCCCTCGCCGCGCTGCAGGAGTGGCCCCTTCCGGACCGCATGCGAGAAACGGCCGCCCAGGAAGAGCAGCGCCGTCTCCCCCAGTTCGTCGACGCTGCTCAGGTACGGCTGCAGCATCGCGGTACGGCCGGCGGCGGTCAGCTCGGCGGCGTGCGCCAGCGCCGCTGCCGGGTCAGCCCACCGGGCGGTGTCCCGGGACCCCGCCGAGACCGACGGCTTGACCACCCACTCCTGGGCATCCGGCAGCTCGGCGGCATGCGTGGGGTTCCACACGGTGGGCACGACCGGCAGCCCGACCCGCTCGATGTCTCGGAGATAGGTCTTGTCGGTGTTCCAGCGCAACAGCTCGAGGCAGTTGCGCAGCTGCGGAACGCCGCCGGCCCACGCCAGGAACTCGGGCAACCGCCACGAGTAGTCCCAGGTGGACCGGATCACGGCGAGGGCATACCCCTCCCAGTCCACGTCGGCGTCGTCCCACCGGACGGCGTCGACATCGAGCCCGTCCTGCCGGAGCGCGTCGGCGGCCAGCGACAGTTCGGGATCGAGCCGAAGCCCCCGTCCGGACGTCACCAGCGCCACCCGCTCCACGCCGGTCAGCATCCCGTGCGCTCAGCCCCCGGCGGGCACCGGGGTTCCGCCGCCGCGGACCGGCTCCGCGGAGCCGTCCGCCCACACCACCAGGCCGGTGCGGCCCGGGCGGGTGCCCAGCCACCGGACGGCGTCCCGTCCCAGGGCGTAGGCCGCGGTGGCGTCGATGTCGGCGACGGTGAGCGAGGCGGCCACCACCGTGACCGACGCGATCCCCTCGGGCACCCGACCGGTCCGCGCGTCCACGACGTGTCCGCCGCGGTGCGCGCTCCCCGACGTGGCGACCGCGCCGGTCGCCACCGGCACGACCGCGATCAGCCGCAGCGGATCGTGCGGGTGCTCGATCCCGATCCGCCACGGCGGCGCCTCCGGGTCCAGCGTGCGGCAGACCAGGTCGCCGCCGGCCGACAGGCAGAAGTCCGTTCCCTCCAGCGCGTGCAGGGCGCCGGCCGCTCGTTCGGCGGCCCACCCTTTCACCACACCGCTCGGGTCGAGGACCACCGACCCGTCCGGTCGGCACCGGCGCACGGCGAAGGCCCCGCCGGTGTCCCGTTCGGCCGCCTCGCCCAGAGCGAGCACCTCCGCGACCTCCGCCGGGCAGTCGGCGAGGGCGACCTCGCCCCGGCCCAGCCGCGAGATCACGGAGTCGGCCCGGTAGGTGCTGAACATCCGGTCGGCCGCGCGGAGCTCGGCCATCACCGCGTCCCAGGCCGCCCGCCCCTCCTCGTCGGAGGCGTGCCGTCCGCGCAGCGCCAGGCTGATCGGCATGCCCATTCCGTGCTCGACGTAGCGGGCGGTCACCACCGGCGCCGTCCCGCCCCCGCTCACAGCCCCGCCTGGTCGAGCGCCGACTGCAGCGACTGCACGTAGCCGTCGCTGGTGACGGTGGCGCCGCTGACCATGTCGATGCCGGCGTTCTGCGCGTCCAGCGTCTCCGACACCAGGACCGGCAGCGCGTAGGAGTTGATCTCCTGGTCCTTGCCGTTGCCGGTGGGGTACTGCAGCACCGACACGTCGGTGATGACGGAGCCCTCGACGGTGACCGCCACCTGCACCGGCCCCCATCTGGTCTGGACGACCGAGCCGGTGACGGTGGTGCCGGACGCCGAGGCGGTGCCGCCCGTCACCGGATCACCCGAGGCGATCACGGTCGAGCCCCCGACCGCGCCCGGGCCCGACGTGGACGTCGAGTAGCCGAACAGCAGCACGAGCGCGGTCACGGTGGTCATGAACCACAGCACGATCCGTCTCATCGGGTCACCATCCGAAGCTCTCGACGTGGAACCGGTCGGGCGGCAGACCGACGGCCAGCGCGGCGCGGCGGACGTCCTCCAGCCACCCCTCGGGACCGCAGACGTAGACGTCGCGCTCGGCCAGATCGGGCACCCAGCGCCGCAGGACGGTGGCGTCGTCCGCCTCGCCGACGCCGGCGCCGAGCCACGAACCCTGCGACCGTCGGTGACCGGGCAGCATGAGCACCCGCAGCCCCCGGTCCCGCGCCAGGACGTCGAACTCGCGCCCGAACAGCGGGCGGTCGGGGAACCGGTACAGGAGAACGGCGTCCCCGGGCGCGTAGTCCAGTTCCTCGGCCATGGCCCGAAGCGGGGTGATCCCGACGCCGGCCCCGATGAACGCCACCTTGGGGCGGGTCCGCGCCCGGTCGCTCAGCCGTCCGTAAGGGCCCTCGACCAGCACGCGGGTGCCGGGGCGCACCGCCGGCAGGCTCGCGCTCCCGTCCCCCAGCTCCTTCACGGTGATCCGGAGGCCGCGGCCGTCGGGGGCCGCCGACAGGGAGTACGGGTGAGCCCGGGTCCAGCCGGCTCCGGTCAGGAAGCGCCAGGTGAGGAACTGCCCGGCCTCCGCGCCGAGCCGGTCGAGGCGCCGGCCGGTCATGTGCACCGACACCACGTCGACGTCCTCACGGACCACCGAGGTGACCCGGACGTCGTGCCGGGCACTGCGCCAGAGCGGCAGGGCCACCCGCCACACCAGGACGGCGACCGCGGTCAGCGCCCAGCTGGACCACCAGAACACCGTGGCCAGGGGCGAGGTCAGGAACTCCTGCCCGCTCCACAGCTGGTGCGGCAGCGCCAGCCCGACGCCGAGATAGGCGTAGAGGTGCAGCAGGTGCCACGACTCGTAGCGCAACCGCTTCCGCGCGGCCTTCACACTCGTGACCACCACCATGACCAGGCAGACCGTGCCGGCCGCGGCCAGCAGCATGCCCGGGTAGTTCGTCGTGAGGTCCCACAGTGTCGCCGGGGTCCGGGTCAGCTCGCCGGCCGCATAACCCCAGGTGATCAGCACGAGGTGGCCGAGCATCAGATCGAACGAGGTGAAGCCGACGATCCGGTGCTTGCGGGCCAGCTTGTCCTGGCCGAACGCCTGCTCGAGCAACGGCAGCCGGGCCATCAGCAGCACCTGCACGAGCAGCAGGAACGAGGCGAGCAGGCCGGTCAGCCTGCCCAGCGACGTCAGGCCCGTCGTCCAGGCTCCGAGATCGGGAACGCCTCCGCCTGCCGCCCACCAGTAGGACACGATCGCGAGGCCGAGCCAGAGCGAGACGGTGGCCCAGGTACGCACCGCGGCGTCGACGCCCGCCCGGTCCGCCCGCCGACGCGCACCGGCCGTCGGTACGCGTGCCGACGGCGTCATGACGGAGCTCATGTCTCGGCCCCGGCGGTCGCGGGGGCCTTCTCGACGTGCACGGTTGCTCCTCGGATCGGGGACTGGCACCACCGTGACCGGTCAGGCTGGACCCGGGCCCAGCGAATGCTGTGCGCCCCCTGTGCGTTCCCGGCACGCTCCTCCCATCCGGCGCGCATCCGGCGCGCAGCCGGAGCGGGCACAGCGGAGCCACAGCGGATACCCATGGGACGTCCGGGCGCACGGTGCACCGTCGACGGCATGGACGACGACCTGCGGCCCTGGCTCTTCGACCCCGCCACCACACGCGGACTCGTCCTGAACCGCCGGCCGGCGGAACGGACGGCGTTGACCTGCGTCGTCTCCGACGCGGTGTGGCAGGACGTCGTCCGGCTGCTGCGCTGGGCGGCGGCGGACACCGGCGGCGCCGGTCCCCTGGACACCGGCCGATGGTGGCGGCTGGCCGCGGGGTGCGCGGATCTGCTCCGTCGCCTGCCTGGCCTCAGCGACGAGCTGGGCGAGCCCTGGCGCCCGGCCGATCGGGTGGAGGCCGGGAACGGGTCGGGGGCGGCACGGGTCGAGGCGGCGGTGGCTCGGCTGGCAGCTCTGCTCCGGTCCTCGGATCCCCTTCCGCTCGGCGTCCTCGCGGAAGAGATCGACACGCTCGGTGCGGCGTCGATCAGCACCCTTGCCGAGCGGTCCTCGTGGACCGTCCCGGCCGGCGCGTGAACGGCGAGCGCTCCAGGCTGGGTGCCGCACTCGCGGCATCGCTCGCCGGAGTGGCGCTGCTGACCCTGCTGCCGACCGGCCACGGCTGGGCGTGGGGTTCGCCGCTCGCCGAGCTCCGCTGGTACGCCACGGGACTCGGCTCTGCCACCACCGTCCTCCAGCTGGTCGGCAACCTCAGCCTGCTGACCGTTCCCGCGGCACTCGCGGTGCTCCTCCTGCCCGCCCTCGGCCGGCCGGTCCGCCTGGTTGCGGGTGCGCTCGCGGCCGGGACCACCATCGAGCTGCTCCAGTGGCTGCTGCCGCTGGGCCGGGTGGTGTCACCGCTGGACGCGATCCTCAACGCCGCCGGCGCCGTGGTCGCGGGGCTGCTCGTGCTCGGCCTGCACCAGCGTTCGGCGCCGGAGGCCCATGCCTCCGGCGCCGAGTTCTCCGTCGTTCAGGCGCTGGCGCGCTCGTCTGCTCGCCGGCCGTAGAAGGCGATGAGCAGCAGGGCGGCGCTGATGAGCACCACGTTCTTCACCACGAACTCTCCGTCGGCCGTGAGCTCCAGCGGGTTGTTGCCCTGGAACATCAGCTCGGTGGCGGTGAGGAAGGTGAGGAACGTCCCGGCCAGGTGTCCCGAGAGCACGAGCAGGGTCACCCGCGGCAGCCGCCCGACGGCCAGTGCCAGCCCGATGGCGATCTCGACCGCACCCAGGACCGGCACGCTGATGTCTGCGTCGAAGAAGGGCAGGGTCGCCGCGAGCAGGTCGTGCACGGGGCTCACGCCGGCGACCTTGAGCGCGCCGAACCACACGAACACCAGTGCCAGCGCCATCCGCAGCAGGGTGGGGGCGAGCCGCTGGTTGACCTCGGCGGCTCGGCCGACCAAGGCGCCGAGCGCGGCGGACGGCGTTGCGTGGCGGGGTCCGGGCACCTCCGTCGTCTCCGGCAGCGCCGTCACCGGTCGTGAAATCAGCGTGGTCGACCCGGACGTCTCGGCCATGGTCATCTCCTCTCGAGCCCGAGGTCCGCACCCGATGTGCGGCCGTCGAGGGGAAGAGAGCCCACGACCGGCGGAGATACGCCTGCGCTCAACTCTGCCGGGCTGCTCGGGGCCACTGGTAGCGCACCAGGACGACGCCGTTGCCGAAGGACCGGGTCTCGACCAGACGCAGCTCCCGCCGCGTCTCGGCCCGGCGGAACAGCGGCGTGCCCTCTCCCAGCAGGATCGGGTGCACGTACAGCCGGAACTCGTCGATCAGGTCGTGCCGTAGGAAGGAGTCGGCGAGGTCGGCCCCGCCCACGGCGATGTCCCCGTCGGCACCCGCCTTGAGCTCCGCCACCTCGGCCGGTACGACCTCCCGGACGATCGTGGTGTTCCAGTCGGCGCGGTCCAGCGTCCGGGAGTAGACGATCTTGGGCATCTCGCGCCAGATCCGCGCGAACTCGGCCTCGGGGCGACTGCTCTCCGGGTCGGCGTCCGCGGTCGGCCAGTACCCAGCCATCAGCTCGTAGGTGACCCGGCCGTCGAGGAAGGCGCTCATGGCGCCGAGCACCTGGTTGAACTCGTCGTGCACCTCCTCGTCGACGAGATGCCAGCTCAGATCGTGGTCGGGCCCCTCGAAGAACCCGTCGAGCGAGATCGAGCACATCAGCACGATGCGGCTCATCGCGGTGCCTCCTGGTGGTGGTGGACGGCCGGTACGCCCGACGCGCGGTGGCTTCCGGGCAGATCATCGCTCCCGTCGGGGGAAGGACGGGCGCCCGGTCCGGAACTCATCGGCCGAGGACACGTGCGGGCCCTGCGCATCCCCTCGGCGACTGAGCGTCACGACTACCGGGGGCCGTCCGGTCGGCCGGACAAAGCCGGGCGGGGGACGGCGACAGCCGTACTGCGGGGTGCCGGAGTTCGACACCATGCCCTCGGCCGCCGATCGACCGCACCGAGGAACTGGTACTGGGGGGCTCATGCCTGGCGCATTCCAGCCGACCGTCCGGACGACTGGCGGTCCCCGCGCGGGCCTCTGGTCGCCATGACCGCCAAGCCCGAGCTGCGGCTCGCCCTCGGCATGCGCGGCGGAGTGAGCCTCGCCGTCTGGATGGGGGGCGCCTGCAGCGAGATCGACAGCCTCCGTCGGTCGCTCGAGAACGGCGGCGACCCGATCTATCGCCGCCTCCTCGAGGCGAACGGCTACGGATCGGTGGCCGTCGACGTGGTCGCCGGAGCCAGCGCCGGCGGGCTGAACAGCGTGCTGATGGGCGTCAGCGTCGTCCACGGCGTCCGCTTCGACCAGCGCATCCGGAACCTCTGGCTGCAGCTCGGTGACCTCGGCAAGCTGGTCCGTCGCGAGGGAACCCGTCCGCCCGTGTCGCCGCTGGACGGCGACCGCGGCTTCTACGGTCAGCTCGCGCCGAAGCTCAAGACGCTCGTGCCGGCGCCCGTCGAGGACCGGCCCACCGACATCCCGCGGCTCGACGCGATCCTGACCTGCACCCTGTTCACCCCGACCGAACGCACCCGGTACCAGGACCTGGGCCCGCCCATCGTGGAGGGCCGGAACCGGGCGTGGTTCCGCTTCCAGAGCCGTCCCGGGAGCTCCTCCGACCACCACGACGACGAACTGACCGGCTTCGGGGCCGGCACCGCCGGTGAGGCGGACCTCGCCGCGCTGGATCGAGTGGCGTACGCGGCCCGCGCGACGTCGTCGTTCCCCGGCGCCTTCGAGCCGGCGAGCATCGGTTTCGCTCCCACGAGCAGAACTCCGGCGGCCGAGGGCCGGCCACTGGAGTTCCCGCTCCCACCCACGCACTACGGCTCCTACAGCGAATCCCGCCCCGTGGGTGGAGACGGCCTCGATCGCGACTTCGTCATCGACGGCGGAGTGCTGGACAACATCCCGGTGGCGTGGGCGGTCCGCTCCATCGCCGCCGCCCCGGCCGACCGCGTCGTCGACCGCTGGCTGCTGTATCTGCAGCCCATCCCCTTCGGGCGGCCCGAGAAGCCCACCGCAGCGCGGCCCGACATGCTGGACACGATCGACCGGGCCCGCGACCTGCAGGGCGGCACCGAGCGGCTGGCCGACGACCTCGACGCCCTCGAGCGGCTCAACGGCGACACGCGGGGACGGCAGGGCCTCCAGCAGGTCCTCGAGTACGCGCTCGGTCAGGTGCCCACCAACGAGACGCTGCCCCAGTTCATGACGGCCCTGTACGAGCGCGCGCTCGCCTCGGCCGACTCGTACCGCGACCGGGCCGGCGCCATGGAGGCGGCCCGCATCCGGGCACTGTGGATCGATCCCCTGCCGGTCTTCGGGGCCGATCCGCTGAGCTTCGCCGGCGTCACCCGCGATCCGCTGGACGCGGCCCAGGTGCCGCTCCTGCGACGGCTGCCCCGGGTCGGCAGGCAGCTCGTCCTGGGCGCGGACGTCGAAGGCGGTCCACCCGTCGAGCGGCTGGCCGGCCTGCTGCACCGGCTGCGCTCGCCCCAGTCCCTGGCGCGCACGGTCTCGGTGCTCCTCGACGCGGCCCGCGAGCTCGACGACGCCGGTCTGCCGATCAAGGACGCGCTGTACGACGTCCGCACGAAGATCGAGCTCGTGATCGCGCGGGCCGACCGCGCACTGGCCGCCGGCCCGAAGGCCCGACCGGTCGCGGACGACGGGCAGCTCGTGGACATGATCCGGCAGACGGTGTGGGCACCGGAGGACCCACCGGAGCGGAACTGGCCGGAGCGCAAGGAACTCTGGGACGAACTCGTCCAGCAGGCGCAGGCACTGGCTGCCGCCGCGACGGACCGCGAGAACCGGGCGTTCATCGGCTGCCTCGTGGGCGCTGCCCGGAACGAGCCGGAGGCGCACGCGGCCACCGAAGCCGTCCTCGCCGCGGTCGAGCTGCTGACCGGCCCGCTGCGCTCCGACCCGCTCGCCGAGACGACCAATGTCCGCTTCCACATGATCTCCGCCCGCAACCAGAGCGAGCTGGTGCTGAACCTCATGCCCGCGCCCTCGCTCATGCGACGGACGATGACGGCCCTGGGGCTCGCCCATCCGGAGCCACCCGCCCCCGACGAGGACCGCCTGCCCGTGGGGGCGAAGCTCGCCGGCAACCAGATCAGCAATTTCGGCGCCTTCCTCAGTGCGCGGTGGCGGCTCAACGACTGGACCTGGGGACGGATGGACGCGGCCCGGTCACTGGTCGACGTCGCCACCTCGCGGGCCGCCGACCCTGGGCGCCCCGATCCCATCCCGGCCCTCCGGGAGGTCTACGGCCCCGCGGCCGACAGCTCGCCCGACGAGGTCCGGGCCGAGATCGTCCGGCTGCTGCACGACCGCATCCTCCGGCAGGAGCTTCCCGTCCTGAAGGAGCTCTCGGACGGACCTCCCGAGAAGGACCCCACCCCCGCCGCCTTCGGACCCGACGTGGACCTCCGGCCCGGCATCAGGGAGCTGCTCGCCATCGGCGCGGAGAAACCGCAGGACCTGTTCCTGCGCAACGTCGGCCGGCTGCCGGATCTCGCCCGGCTGGCCGGCGTGGGTGGGTACGCGTTCGGCAGCGGCCACCTCCTGCGACTCACGAAGCGGCTGCGACACCTGCTGCCGTTCTGATCGGCCCGTTCGTTCCACACGGCCGCGACCGGGGAGGTTGTGCCGCGTGACGGTCGGGTGGACGCTCGACCGCGTGACCGACGCACCGGCCGTGGGGGAACGCCTGGCCGCCCTCGCGGGGGGCGCACCGTGGTGGCCGCTGGCCGAACCCTCGTGGCGGTGGATCCGGGTGCGGCTGGACGACGAGCTGGTCGCCGACAGCCGACGGGCGATGCTGTACGTGCAGTACGGCCCCGGGCGGCTGCCGGGCTCGTTCCTGCCCACCTACTTCCTGCCGTGGGACGACGTCCGGCCCGGGATGCTGGTCGACCCGGTGGTGGACGAGGCCGGCGTCACCTGGTGGACCGTGCAGGGCGCGGACCGCCGAGTGGAACGTGGCGCCTGGATGCACGGATCCCCACCCGAGGCGTTGTCGGCGCTGGCCGGGCTGGTCACCTTCTCCTGGAAGGGACTGCGCTGGTTCGAGGAGGACGAACCGCTCATGGCCCACGCCCGCGATCCGCACAAGCGCGTCGACGTGGCACCGAGCTCGAGGCACGTGCGGGTCGAGCTGGACGGTTCACTGCTCGCCGAGTCGACGACGCCCCTGCTGCTGTTCGAGACCACGCTGCCGCCGCGGTACTACCTGCCGCCTGAGGACGTGCTGGTGGAGCTCGTTCCGACGCAGACGGTGTCGGTGTGCCCGTACAAGGGCGTGGCCCGGTGGTGGTCGGTGCGGGTGGAGGACCGCGTCGTCCCCGACCTCGTCTGGAGCTATCCGTCGCCGATCCCGGAGAACCCACGGATCGCCGGCCTGGTGTGTTTCCTGAACGAGAAGGTCGATCTCGTCGTCGACGGCGAGCGCCTCCCCCGGCCCCTCACGCCCTGGTCCTGAGGCCCACGGGTCACCTGGATCACAACGGTTGGTGGGCCAATGATTGGTACGCTAACTACATGCTTCTCCAGCAGCGGGCCGTACTCGACGAGCCCGACGCGCTGGCTCTGGAGCGACAGGTCTGCTTCGCGCTGTCGGTGGCGGCCCGCAATGTCGTCGCCGTCTACCGGCCGTTCCTCGAGCCCATGGGTCTCACGCATCCGCAGTACCTGGTGATGCTCGCCCTCTGGCAGCACGGCAGCGTGTCGGTCAAGGACCTCAGCGGCCTGCTCCAGCTCGACCCGGGCACCCTGTCGCCGCTGGTCAAGCGACTGGAGGCGGCCGGCCTGGTGCGCCGCGACCGCGATCCCCGCGACGAGCGCGCCCTGGCCATCGCACTCACCGAGCAGGGACGGTCACTGCGCACCCGGGCGGAGCAGATCCCGCCGGGGATCGTGGCGCGGTTGGGCATGGACGTCGCCGAGCTGACCTCACTCCGCGAGGCGCTCACCCGGATGATCGAAGCCGCGCAGCACGCCCTCGAACCGACGGCCGACGAGGCGGGAGCCCGCTGATGTCGACCGAGACCGCCGACTCCTCCGCGCCCGTCCCGCGACCCGACGTCCTGCACTGGCTCTGGTACGCCCTCGGCGGCCGGCTGCCGGCCCGGTTCAGCCCCTGGGTGCTGCACGACACGACGACGCGGACCTGGGCGCTCCGTCACCTCCTGCGGGCCGCCGTCCAGCTGGCGGTGCCGATCGGGCTGGTGCTCCTGCTCGTACCCGGCGAGTTCTGGATCCGGGGCATGGCCGCGCTCGGCGGAATCCTGCTCGCCCTCTTCTTCTCGACGGCCTACATGTCGGAGACCACCGAGAACCGCGTGAAGCGGGCCGGCTATCCCGCCGGAACCGCGGAGGCCACGCGGCACCGCAGCGCCCAGGCGCGGGAGACGGCTGACGGGGTGCGGCGGCGCGCCGCGGCATCGAGACGCGCCGAGCGCTACCGGTCGCGACAGGGGCGCTAGCCCGCCGACGCGGCGGTGCTCCGCGGCACGGGATGCACCTCACGGGGACCGGTCAGCCGGTGGCCTTCCGCGCACACCAGCTGCAGCGTCACGGGTGCACCGCAGTCGCCGTGCCGCAGCTCGAGCGGGGCCACCCCACCGTCGGCCAGGTAGCGGTCGCCCCACTGCATGAGGGCGACCAGGGTGGGATAGAGGTCGCGACCCTTGGGCGTGAGCCGGTACTCGTGCCGCTGGCGCTCGCCCTCGGCCTGGTAGGGCACGCGGGTGAGGACGCCCTGCTCGACCAGCGTGGCGAGGCGGTCGCTGAGCACCGCCTTCGGAGCTCCCAGGGTGCGCTGGAGGTCGGCGAACCGGCGCACGCCGAGGAAGGCCTCGCGCAGCACGAGCAGGCTCCACTTCTCCCCGACCACGGCCAGCGTGCCCGCGACCGAGCAGCCGGACCGGTCCCAGGAGGCTTCGCTCACGCACGGGAGCATAAACCCTGCTGGGTTCACTTGACGAACCAATCGTGCAGGAGCGCAGTTCGCCTTACGAACCCAGGAGGCGGACATGGCCATCGCCGCCCTCTGCTCGATGACGGCCCGGCCGGCCGCCTCGGTCACCTCCGCCTTCATCTCCGGCACGAACTTCGGCGCCCCCGCCGTCTCGTCCGTGGTGACGACGACCGGCAGCTCGGGCGCGGTCGGTGACGGATGCTCCGGGGCGCGCCGTCGACCACGGCCCTCCGGCTGCTGCCGATCACCGGCGCTGCCGTCGTGCCGGCTCTGTTCGGGCCATGCCGGCGGCGGCTGCGGCGAGGGTCGGGCGGCATCGCCGCCCGGCCTGCTTCGGCAGATACGGGAACGTAGTGGAGTCGGAAAGGCATGGTGAGGGGTCTGCGGGGCGGCGTCGATCCCTTCCCGGCGGGTCCCGAACCGAGCTGGTTGGCCGGGTAGCTACCGGAACGGTCGGCGGCCCGCCGTAGCGTGAGGACCCATGAGCCACGCGCACCCCGAACTGCGAACCCCCCCGGCGCTGGCCGACGGCGGTCTGCGGGTGGTCGCCCTCGGCGGCCTCGGCGAGATCGGCCGCAACATGACGGTCTTCGAGCACGCCGGCAAGCTGCTGATCGTCGACTGCGGGGTGCTGTTCCCGGAGGAGCACCAGCCCGGGATCGACGTGATCCTTCCCGACTTCACGTCCTTCCGGGACCGGCTCGACGACGTCGTCGCGATCGTGCTGACCCACGGGCACGAGGACCACATCGGCGGAGTGCCCTACCTGCTGCGCGAGCGGGCCGACATCCCGCTCGTCGGCTCGAAGCTGACGCTGGCGTTCATCGACGCCAAGCTCAAGGAGCACCGCATCAAGCCGGTCACCCGGCAGGTGGCCGAAGGCGACGAGCTGCGGTTCGGCCCGTTCGAGCTGGAGTTCCTGGCGGTCAACCACTCGATCCCCGACGCGCTCGCCGTCGCCATCCGCACCGCGGCCGGGCTGGTACTGCACACCGGCGACTTCAAGATGGACCAGTTCCCCCTCGACCGCCGGATCACCGACCTGCGCGGCTTCGCCCGGCTGGGCGAGGAGGGCGTCGACCTCTTCCTGACCGACTCGACGAACGCGGAGGTCCCCGGCTTCACGATGTCGGAGGGCGACCTCGTCCCCGCGATCGAGACGGCGTTCCGCAAGGCGCCCAAACGGGTCATCGTGTCGAGCTTCGCCAGCCACGTGCACCGCATCCAGCAGGTCCTCGACACTGCGCACGCACACGGCCGCAAGGTGGCCTTCGTCGGCCGGTCGATGGTGCGGAACATGGGGATCGCCCGCGACCTCGGCTACCTGAACGTGCCCCAGGGCCTGATCGTGGACATGAAGCAGTTGGAGAAGCTGCCGGCGAACAAGGTGTGCCTGATCTGCACGGGCTCACAGGGTGAGCCGATGGCGGCGCTGTCCCGCATGGCCAACCGCGACCACGTCATCCGGATCACCGAGGGCGACACGGTCCTGCTGGCCAGCTCGCTCATCCCGGGCAACGAGAACGCCATCTACCGGGTGATCAACGAGCTGACCCGCTGGGGCGCGAACGTCGTGCACAAGGGCAACGCGAAGGTGCACGTCTCCGGTCACGCGAGCGCCGGTGAGCTCGTCTACTGCTACAACCTCGTCCAGCCGCGCAACGTCATGCCGGTGCACGGCGAGTGGCGGCACCTGCGCGCGAACGGCGACCTGGCGATCCGCACCGGCGTCGACCCGAGCCGGGTGGTCATCGCCGAGGACGGCGTCGTGGTCGACCTGATCGACGGCCGCGCCTCGATCACCGGCAAGGTGCCCGCAGGCAACGTCTACGTCGACGGCATGACGGTGGGCGGGGCCACCGAGGCGTCCCTGAAGGACCGGCGCATGCTGGCCGAGGAGGGCGTGATCACCGTGGTGGCCATCGTCGACGCCGACACCGGCCGCCTGGTGGAGCCGCCGGACTTCCTGGCGCGGGGCTTCGTGCACGACGACGCCACGTTCAAGACCGTCGTCCCGCTGATCGAGCAGGCCCTCGCGCGCGCTGCCGACGAGGGCGTGGGCACGGCCGTCCAACTGGAGCAGCTGATCTCGCGCGCCGTCGGCAACTGGGCGCACAAGACCTACCGGCGCAGCCCGATGATCATCCCCGTGGTCGTCGACGCCTAGCCCGTCGGGTCTCCGGTCAGCGCTCGATCGACGTCCCGTGATGCACCGGGCCACGGGGCGGGATCGACCAGGACCTGCCACACCCTCCCCGACGGGATCGAAGCACCGGTCGATCGGCCCGGAGCCGTCTCCTGCGTGCCGCCTGACGGCGGCGCGGCGACATCAGCCGGCGATTCGGGCGCACTCCTCGCACCGAGACGCGTCACGGACGGTCAGCCAGTCGCGGGCGGCGATCGCGGTGACCAGCAGTCCACAGACCGACGACTCCAGGCCGTCGACCACCGGTCGCGCCACGGCGTGGATCACCGGCACCTCGGCCGTGACCACGTGACCGTCGTCCTCAGGGCCGGCGCGTCCGACCGAGAGAACCGGCGTCGCTGTCACGAACAGGCTGGCGGTCATGCCCACAGGATGAGCGCCGCAGGTGTCGGCCATGTGACGGGTTCCCGAACATCCCCGGCACGTTCAGCCGCAGGGTGGTCCGGTCAGGCCGACGCCTGCGCCGGGTCGTCGTCCCGGGTGCAGGCGAACAGGAACGCCGGCGGCACGTTGAGGAAGGACATCCGGCGTCGCACCGACGGGAACCGCTTCCGCAGCTCTCCCTCGATCAGGGGCGAGTACTGGATCACCACCGCCGTTCCGCTGTCGCCCACGGCGGCCGGCAGGACGTCGAGGATGCGCCGCCGCAGGGCCGGCGGCAGCGACGTGAAGGGGAGGGCGCAGACGCAGACGTCGGCGGTCGCGCCGTCGAGGTGGTCGGCGAGATTCTCCGCGGAGTCGCACACCACCTGCAGCCGAGGATCGTCGTAGCGCCCGGTGAGGATCTCCACGAGCTTCGGATCGATCTCGAGCGCGACGAGCCGGGCCCCGGGCTTCAGCCGCGCCAGGATCTCCCCCGTCTGCACGCCGGTGCCCGCACCCAGTTCGACGACGAGATCGGCACCCGGCACGTCGGCGAGGTCGAGCATGTCGCGCACGGCCCGCCGTGACGTCGGCAGAACCGCCCCGACCTGCCGGGGGTTGGCCGCGAACGCCTGCAGGAAACGGATCCGGTCTGTGAGGTGCTGCTTCATGCACGCCTTCCGGCCGGTCGGACCGGGCCGGAGCCGACCCGCAGACGACCATGACACGGCATTCCCTTCCGTGCGAACCGGCGCGCGCCCGCGAACACCCACCAGCGTCGGGCCGCGCAGGGCCTCGAGGACACTGACCCGGTGGAGATCCAGACGGTTCTGATGCTGGTCCTGGGGGCGATCGGCGTGCTCGTGGTCGTCCGCTGGGTCGCCGACCGGACCGGACTGCCGGCGGCGGCACTGCTGACCGTCCTCGGCATCGTCTACGCGCTGCTGCCGGGACCGAACATCGGCCTCGATCCCGACCTGGTGCTCACGCTGGTGCTGCCGCCACTGCTCTACAGCGCCGCGCTGGACGCCTCGCTGCTGGCGATCCGCCGCAATCTGCGCACCGTGGTGAGCCTGTCGGTCCTGCTCGTGTTCGGCACCGCCCTGCTGATCGGCATCGGCTTCGAGCTGTGGGTGCCGGGCGCGACCCTCGCCGCCGGACTGGCGCTCGGCGCGGCGGTCGCCCCGCC
>JAOPWH010000029.1 GCA_025965795.1 Blastococcus sp. | reverse complement strand
GAAGGACGGCAGGCGCGTCACCTCGTCCTCGGTGCCGCGGGCGCCCAGATCGGCCAGCGCGGGCAGCAGCCGCCCGCCGAGGAGGCGGTCGACGGCCTCGGCCCCGGGTGTGGTCAGGACCCCGTCGGGCCCCTTGCCGACGGCGACGACGACGGCGTCGGCGGTCAGCTTCTCCAGCGGGTGGTCGGTGGCAGTGATCGTCGGCGGCACCGCTCGATCCTATGGGCCGCGTTAGCGTGCTCTGCGTGAGCCCGTTGACCTCCCCCTCCACGACCGGCACCTCGCGGCCGGCGCCAAGCTCGCCGACTTCAGCGGCTGGTCGATGCCCATCGAGTACGCGGGCGGCGGCGTGCTCGCCGAGCACGCCGCCGTCCGCACCGGCGTGGGCCTGTTCGACGTCTCGCACCTGGGCACCGGCTCGGTGCAGGGCCCGGGCGCCGCTGCCTTCGTGAACGAGTGCCTGACCAACGACCTCGACCGGATCGGGCCCGGCCAGGCGCAGTACACGATGTGCTGCCAGGACGACGGCGGGGTGGTCGACGACCTGATCGTCTACGTGCACGGTCCGGACGACGTCCTGCTGGTTCCGAACGCGGCCAACGCCGCCGACGTCCTGGGCCGGCTGGCCGACGCGGCACCGCCCGGCGTCACCGTCACCGACCGGCACGCCGACGTCGCCGTCCTGGCCGTGCAGGGACCGCGCTCGCTGCAGGTGCTGGAGCTGCTCGGCGTCCCGGGTGAGCTGCCGTACATGTCCTTCGTGACCGGTACCGGCGCCCACGGCGAGGCCGAGGTGACCGTCTGCCGCACCGGGTACACGGGAGAGCACGGCTACGAGTTGCTCGTCGACGCCGACCGGGCGGCGGAGATGTGGGACGCCGTGCTCGAGGCCGGTCAGGACCTCGGCATCCGGCCGTGCGGTCTGGGGGCGCGGGACACGCTGCGCACGGAGATGGGATATCCGCTGCACGGCCACGAGTTGTCGCGGGAGATCAGCCCGGTGCAGGCGCGGGCCGGCTGGGCGGTCGGCTGGAAGAAGCCGGCTTTCTGGGGCCGGGACGCGCTGGTCGCGGAGAAGGAGGCCGGACCCTCGCGGCTGCTCTGGGGGCTGCGCGCCTCCGGGCGCGGGATCCCGCGGCCCGGGATGGCCGTGCTCGGCGCGGACGGCGCACCGGTCGGCGAGGTCACCAGCGGCACCTTCTCACCGACGCTGCGCACCGGGATCGCACTCGCACTGCTCGACACCTCGGCCGGCATCGAGGCGGGCGACGAGCTCGTCGTCGACGTCCGTGGCCGGCCGCAGGCTGTCGAGGTCGTCAAGCCGCCGTTCGTCGAGTCGCACGTGCGGTAGTCAGGCGTTCCTCTGGGTGGGGTCGCTGTCACCCTTCTGCGGCTCCGGGTTCGCGGGGAGGGTGTCGGCCATGGTGGCGTTGCGCTCACCCATCGGCCGGGCCGGCCCCTCCGTGGTGTCGTGCGCCGTCTGGTGCTCGGCCTCCGAGTTGATCTCCGCACCGAGCAGCACGAGGTAGCAGGTCAGGTAGAGCCACAGCATCAGCACGATGACGCCGGCGATCGCGCCGTAGGTCTTGTCATAGGACCCGAAGTTGTTCACGTAGACGGCGAAGGCGACGCTGACCAGCGCCCAGACCACCGTGACGACGACCGAGCCGAGGCTGACCCAACGCAGCTGTGGTGCGTCCCGGTCGGGGGCGACCCGGTAGAGGATGGCGAGCGAGCCGGCGAACACGGCCAGCAGCATGGCCCAGCGGGCAACCTGGGCCAGGATCGTGCCGACCACGCCGAGCGGAAGCGCCTCGAGGACCGCCGGTACGACTGCGACGAGAGCGAAGGTCACGAGGACGAACAGGATCGCGCCGAGCGTCAGGGCGAGCGACGTCAGCTTGAGCTTGACGAAGCCGCGGGTCTCCACCTCGTCGTAGGCGAGGTTCACCGCGGTGATCAGATTCCCGATGCCTCCCGACGCGGTCCAGAGCGCGCCGAGCATGGAGACGACCAGTCCGAAGGTCAGCGCCCCGCTGTCGTTGGTGACGATGTCGTTCAGCTGCTGTCCGATGAGCTCGGACGCGCTCCGGGGCAGCTGCTTCGAGAGGTCCTGGACCTGGCCGGCGACGGTCTCGGGCGACGCGACCAGCCCGTACACGGAGATGAGGGCGATCAGCGCCGGGAAGATGGAGAGGAAGCCGAAGAAGGCGACGCCGCCGGCGATGATCGGCATGTTGTCGGCGCTGTTCTCCGCCCACGACCGCTTCAGGATCTGCTTCCATCCGCGCCACGGGATGTCGGTCGGCTTCTCGGCGTGGATACCCGGCAGCTCCTGCGGGCTGGGTGCACCCGCCGGCGGCCGGTGCGGATCGACGTCCGGGCCCCGGGCCGGGTGCTTGGCGGCTTCGGCCGCCGCCGCACGGCGGGCCGCCTTCTCCTCGACCCGCTCCCGGATCCGGTCCACGGCGCTGTCGCGCTGCCTGGTACCGGCCACGTGGATGCTCCTCGGTGTGCGGGGGTGACTGCAGGTGGCAGGAGGGTCCTTCTTCAGTCGCCCGGCCAGCTGCCCGTGAGCTTGCTGAAGCCGCGGGCGCCGGCCCGGTCGATCGCCGCCTTCGTCGCCGCGAAGATGGCGCCTTGAATGGCCGCCGCCAGCACGACCTCGCGCATCGAGTACTCGCTCTGCAGCGCGCCGGGGGCGTCGTCCTCGTCGGCGACGGCCTTCCAGACCTGCTTGAAGACGATCCCGCTCACCGTTCCGGCCAGGATTCCGGCGATCAGACCGATCGGCCGGTAGGCCAGCTTCGCTCCCTTGCTCAACGCTTCCTCCTCCGTCTCGCCCTGCGGCGCACCACGACCAGACCTAACACCAGACCAACGACGGCGAGTGCGCCGCCGATCGTCAGCGGGGGGCTTTCCCGGTAGGTCTCGACGACGGTGTCCTTGGCGCGGGCGGCCCTCTCCTTCGTGCGGGCCGGCACGTCGAGCCGGGCGCTGAGCTCGTCGACGGTCTGTCCGAGCTGAGCCCGCGTCGCCTCGATCTCGGCCTTGATCTGCTCCGGGTCTCCGGCGCCGGTCCCGTGCGACGTGCTCGTGCCGGTCACCGGGACAGCCCTCGCTTCACCGTCGCGATGTCGGCCTGCACCCCGGCGATCGCCTCGGTGGGCAGGGGAGGTGAGGCCTTCGCCACGTCCTTCTTGCCGACCAGCGCGAGCACGCCGGCGATGGCGAACAGGACGACTGCCACGATTCCCGCGGCCAGCCAGGCCGGCAGCACGAGTGCGAGAGCAAGGACAGCGGCGGTGATCAGGAGCGCCAGACCGAAGTAGGCGAAGAGGCCCGCGCCGCCGAAGAGGCCCGCCCCGACGCCGAGCCGCTTGGCCTTCCGGGTCACCTCGGCCTGCGCCAGCCGCGCCTCGTCCCGGACCAGCCGCGAGATCTGCTCGGTGAGCTGACCGATCAACTGCCCCGTGGTGGCGTCCCCGGGCGCCGGCGGGACGACGGCGCTGGTGGCGCCTGCGCTGGGCTGGGGGTGCGGTGCGGTCATCGGTCCTCCGGGTCGGGCGGTCGATGCAGGACCATGCCCGCGACGGCTCGGCCGTAACCGAGGCGTCGATCACGGGGAGGACACGGCGCGGAAGCGGCCGGCGTCGTCACTAGCCTGGCGCCATGACCTGGCACTGGCGACTCGAGGACCCGGCCGGCGCGGCCATCGATCCGGCGTCCGTGGGGGTCGAGCTCGTCGACTCCGACAACCAGGGCGACGCGGAGTCGTGGCTCGGGGAGAACTGGCGGGAGCTGCTGGAGCGCGGCGTCGCCACGGTCACGCTGTTCGACGGCGAGACCGAGGTCTACGGCCCGATGGGCCTCGCCGCACCCTGACCCTCGGCCAGAGGTCGAGAGCCAGGGTGTCGGCGGTCAGCCGCGCTGGGTCTTTGCCGCGTCGCGCTCCACGACGTCGCCGAGGACCTCGTCGATCCGGCGGAGGACGTCGTCGTCGAGCCGCACCCCGGCCGCCTTGACGTTGTCCTCGACCTGCTCGGGCCGGCTCGCGCCGATGATCGCCGCGGCCACGTTCGGGTTCTGCAGGACCCACGCGAGGGCCAGCTGGGCCATCGACAGGCCGAGGTCGCCCGCCACGGGCCGCAGCTCCTGCACCCGCGTCAGGATGTCGTCGCGCAGGAAGCCCTTCATCGAGCCGCCCACCTCGGCGTGCCCGCCGCGGCTGTCCGACGGCGGCTGCTCGCCCGGCTGGTACTTGCCGGTGAGCACACCCTGGGCGAGGGGGGACCAGACGATCTGGGAGAGCCCTTCCTTCTCCGACGTCGGCACGACCTCGTCCTCGATCACGCGCCAGAGCATCGAGTACTGCGGCTGGTTGCTGATCAGCTGGATCCCGAGGTCGCGGGCGAGCGCGGCGCCGGCCGCGATCTCGTCGGCGCGCCACTCCGAGACGCCGATGTAGAGCACCTTGCCGGCCCGGACCAGGTCCGCGAAGGCGGTCATCGTCTCCTCGAGCGGCACCGTCTCGTCGTAGCGGTGGGCCTGGTACAGGTCGACGTAGTCGGTCTGGAGCCGCTTCAGCGAGGCGTTGCAGCTCTCCATGATGTGCTTGCGGGAGAGCCCGCGGTCGTTGCGGCCCGGACCGGTCGGCCAGTAGACCTTGGTGAAGATCTCCAGGCCTTCGCGCCGCTCACCGGTCAGCGCGCGCCCGAGGACCGATTCCGCCTTGGTGGCGGCGTAGACGTCCGCGGTGTCGAAGGTGGTGATGCCGGCGTCGAGGGCGGCACGCACGCACGCGTGGGCCGCGTCCTCCTCGACCTGGCTGCCGTGCGTGAGCCAGTTGCCGTATGCGAGCTCTGAAATGGTCAGGCCGGAACGGCCGAGTCGTCTGAATTCCACGTCGAGCGACCGTAATCGCCGCACGCGGACGGCGCTCGGCGGGCCGACCTAGGCGGTCGCGGCCGGGTCCACGTCGGGCTTGGGAAAGCGCCAGCGGCGGATCATCGTCGAGCGGCTGATGCCGTACCAGGTGAGCCCCCGGACCTTCGCGTCCGGGAACTGCTCACCGACGGCCCGCCGGATGCGGCGGGAGAGCACGACCGAGTCGGCGAGCAGCAGCAGGAAGAAGCCGAACAGCAGGAAACTGGCATAGCTGCGGACGGCGATGCTCGGGACGATCGTGCCGATGAGCGCCACCCCGGCGATCACGAGGAAGAAGCTGCCCACGTTGCGCCGGGTGTCGACGATGTCGCGCACCAGCTTGCGCACCGGACCGCGGTCGCGGGCCGGGAGGTAGGAGTCGTCGCCCCGGGCCGCGCCCTGGCGCGTCTCGGCCCGCCGGACGGCCTGCTGCGCACGCATGCGCTTGTAGGCCTCCTTGCGCGTAGTCGGCGGCGGCGGCGGGGGACCGGTGCGCCGGCCCTGCGCCTCGCTCCTCTTGGGCGTGGGCCGCCCCTTGCCGCCAGCCCGGACCAGTTGGTCGGTCAGGTCGGCTGAGGCCGCATCGGTTGTCTCGGCGCGGTCGCGGCGGCCGGGCAGGCGGAGCTTCACGAGCCCGAACTCTACGGGGCGCCGGAACCCGACCGGGTGCGGACGACCCGGAACCCGGGCCGCGCGCCGTACGATGGAACAGGCTCCGCCACGGCGGTGTTCGTCCGCTGCAGGAATTCACGCAGCGGATACCGAGATCCAGGAGGACACAACATGTCGGTGCAGGACAGCACGACCCTCGACGGCAGCACGCCCGGCACCACCGGGGTCCTGCTCAGCGACCCCGCGGCCTCGAAGGTCAAGGCGCTGCTGGACCAGGAGGGCCGCGACGACCTGCGGCTGCGGATCGCCGTGCAGCCCGGTGGCTGTTCCGGTCTGCGGTACCAGCTCTTCTTCGACGAGCGCTTCCTCGACGGTGACCAGACCTACGAGTTCGGTGGCGTCGAGGTCATCGTCGACCGCATGAGCGGCCCTTACCTCGGCGGCGCGACGATCGACTTCGTCGACACCATCGAGAAGCAGGGCTTCACCATCGACAACCCGAACGCCGGTGGCTCCTGCGCGTGCGGCGACTCGTTCCACTGATCGCCAGCGGCGCAAGCCGCCCCTGAACGACACAGCGCCCGGTTCCCTCGTGAGGGGGGCCGGGCGCTGTCGTGTGCGGTGTCCGCTCAGAGGCGTTCGCCGGCGCGAGTTCTCCGCGTCGTGGTGCGTTCGGCGTAGAAGGAGAGGAACGGCACCGTGCCGGCCAGGATGGTCAGCACGGTTCCTCTGGCGCTCCACTTGGCGCGGAGCGCCAGATCGATCGCGGTGAGGAAGAACAGGAAGTACAGCCATCCGTGCGTGATGCCGAGGATGCGGGTGGGCTCGGGGATGTGCGCGAAGTACTTCAGGGGGACGGCGACGACGACGAGCGCGATGAGCAGGACGCCCACGACGTTGGCCATCACCCGATAGCGCTGGAGCGCGACGGCGATGCCCTGCTCCGACCCCCGGTCCGAGGTGCGGGAGGTGCCGGTCCGCTCAGCTGCCATGACTGCTCCGTTGTCCCTGTGCTCGTGACTCCTGTGCCTTCTGGCCCAGTGCCCGTTCGTTCAGCTCGGCGAGGTAGGCGTTGTAGGCGGCCAGCTCGGGGTCGCCGGAGGTGTCGATCCGTGGCCGCTGGTAGAGGACGACGTCCGAGCCCGGCTCGTCCTCGTCGGGGTCGCGGTGCAGCTCGAGCCGCACCATCCGCAGGTAGAACCAGAGGCCCATGAACCCGTAGAGCGGCCACTGCAGGGCGTAGCTCCAGTTGACCGCGCCACCGCCTGCCTCGGCCTTGGTCAGCTGCCAGTGACCGAGGAAGAACGTGGCGACGAAGAGCGCCGCCACCAGGAGGTGCATCAGCAGCCACTTGGGGGTCAGCAGCCGGGCGTACACCCCTGCGACTCTAACCGCCGCCCTCCGCACGCCGGCGGCGTCGTCCACGGAGCCGCCGCGGGGCCGGGCGGTCGGCCGACCCGCCGAGAGGGCGTCTCCGGTGGTCAGCCGCCGAGCGGAGTCGGCTAGTCTCGGCCCACACTGTGATCGGCGTGGATGCCGTCTGCCGGAGACCGTCAGACGACCCGCCGGGAGGACCGTCCGGGGTACCCGGCGGAGGACGAGGAGGCAGCGAGCAGTGGCTCGAGGCAGCAGGCTCGCGCGGCTGGCCGCGCTCGGTCTCCTGGGGGTGCTGACCCTCACCGGATGCAACATGCCGAACAACGAGTTCTGGCGGTTCGGCTGGCCCGAGGGCATCACCGACCGGTCCCAGGACATGCGTGAGTTGTGGACCGGCTCGGTCATCGCCGCGCTGATCGTCGGCATCCTGGTGTGGGGCCTGATCCTCTATTCCGTGGTCCGTCACCGGAAGCGTGGCGACGAACTGCCGAAGCATACGGCGTACAACCTGCCGCTGGAGATCGCCTACACGATCCTTCCGTTCATCATCATCGCCGGCCTGTTCTTCTTCACGGTCACCGTGCAGAACAAGGTTCAGGACCGCAGCGAGAACCCCGACGAGACGATCGCGGTCAACGCGTTCAAGTGGAACTGGCAGTTCGTCTACCCGGAAACCACGGGCCCGGACGGCCAGCCGGTGAACACCGTGGGCACCAGCACCGAGATCCCGATCCTCGTGCTGCCCACCGACCGCACCATCCGGTTCGAGGTGGCCTCTGCCGACGTCATCCACTCGTTCTGGGTGCCCGAGTTCCTCTTCAAGCTCGACGTGATCCCCGGCAACGAGAACGGCCGCGACAACGTCTTCGAGGTGACCGTCCAGAAGGAAGGCGCCTACGTCGGCCGGTGCGCCGAGCTGTGCGGCACCTACCACGCCTACATGAACTTCGAGGTCCGCGCCGTCTCCGGCGATGACTACGACGCCTACCTCCAGGCGCGCGAAGACGGCTTGAGCACCTTCGACGCCCTCGAGCAGATCGGGCAGTCGGGCAAGGCCACCACCACGAGCCCGCTACAGCTCTTCGAGGAGACCGCCACCGGCGGGCAGTCGGCAGGTGGCTGACGTGGGCGGCCCAGGGATCCTGATCGTTCCGACGCACGAGGAGGCACGGCCGTGAAGGTCGAGGCTCTCATCTTAAACATAATCGCGGCGTTCTGCGTGATCGCTGCCGTGGTATAAGG
>JAOPWH010000028.1 GCA_025965795.1 Blastococcus sp. | reverse complement strand
CGCGGCTCACGGTTGCCGGCCAGCGCCACCGCCACGTGCCACGGCTGCTCGGGAACCGCACTCAGGAGCGCCGCGAGCGTCGCGTCGTCCGGCCGCGCGTCCACGCCCGGCAGCGGTGCCGGCGTCCGCCGTCCGCCGGGGAACACGGCGCCGTGCTCGAAGAGCCCGAGGTCGCGCTGACCTCGCGAGAGGTTGCGGGCCAGCGCCCCGAGCAGACCGGGCAGCAGCGTCGTGCGCAGCGCCGGTTCCTCCTCCGACAAGGGGTTCCGCACGATCACCGCCTGGCGGCGGTCGTCGTCCTCGGCCAGCCCGAAGGCGTCGAGCACCGGCGTTCCGATGAAGGGATAGGACGGCGCCTCGACGTACCCGGCCTCGGCCAGGGTGCGGCCGACCGCCCGGCGGCGGCGCTGCACGTCGGTGAGTCCGCGGCCCGGCGGCGCTGTCGGCAGCACCGACGGGACGTCGTCGTAGCCGGCGAGCCGGACGACCTCCTCGATGAGGTCGGCGGGATCGGTCAGGTCCGGCCGCCAGGTGGGTGGTGTGACGACCAGCGGGTTTCCCGAGGCGTCGACGTCGCAGCCGACGGCGTCCAGCAGCTCGACCACCTGCGCGGCGGTGTACGGGACGCCGGCGACGCGGGCCGGCTTGGCCGCGTCGAGCTCGATGGTCGGCCGGGGGCCACGGGTGTCGACATCGACCACGCCGCCCACGACCCTGGCCCCGCCGTACTCGGCGAGCAGCTCCGCGGCGCGGGCCAGGGCGACGACGGTCATCTGCGGGTCGACCCCACGCTCGAAGCGCTTGGCCGCCTCGCTCGGCAGCCGGTGCCGTCGGGCGGTGCGGGCCACGCCCGTCGGCTCCCAGTGCGCCGCCTCCAGCAGCACAGCGGTCGTCCCGTCGCCGATCTCGGTGGAGGCGCCGCCCATGACGGCCGCCAGCCCGATGGGGCCGGTGTCGTCGGTGATCAGCAGGTCGTCGGACGTGAGCTTCCGGACGGTGCCGTCGAGGGTGGTGAGCCTCTCGCCCTCGCGAGCCAGCCGCACGGTGATCGGACCGGTGACGGCGTCGCGGTCGAACGCGTGCATGGGCTGGCCGAGCTCGAGCATCACGTAGTTGGTGACGTCGACGGCGAGCGAGATGCTGCGGACAGCCGCCTGGGCCAGCCGACGGCGCATCCACCAGGGGCTCGGCGCCGTGGGGTCGAGGCCCTCCATCGCGATCATGGAGAAGCGGTCGCAGCGGCCGGGGTCGGCGACGGTGACCGGCCAGGCCGGTTCCCCCGCCCAGGCGGGGGCGGGAACGGCGCCGGGGTCACGCCACGGCGCGGTGAGGCCGGTGCCCATCTCCCGCGCGATGCCGCGCATCGACAGGCAGTAGCCGCGATCGGGAGTGACGGCCAGCTCGATGACGACGTCCTCGAGCCCGACGACCGGGCCGGCCGGGGTTCCGGGCGGCGGGACGTCGTCCGTACCCGACCCGAGCACCAGGATTCCGGTGTGGTCCTCCCCCATCCCCAGCTCGCGGACCGAGCAGATCATCCCGTCGGAGACGTGGTCGTAGGTCGTGCGTGCGGCGATCTCGAACCCGCCGGGCAGCACCGCGCCGGGGAGGGCGACGACGACGGTGTCGTCGACGAGGAAGTTGCGGGCACCGCAGACCACGCCCCGAGGAGCGTCCTCCCCCACGTCGACCTGGCAGTAGCGGATCGGCTTCTTGAAGCCGGTCAGCTCCTCGATCTCCAGCACCCGGCCGACCACGAGCGGGCCGGTGACCTGCTCGGGGCGGTGGATCTCCTCGACCTCGAGGCCGAGGCGCACGAAGGCGGTGTCGAGGTCCTCGACGGACGTTCCCGCGGGAACGTCGACGTACTCGGCCATCCAGCCGATCGGGACCCGCATTACTGGTCAACTCCGAAAGCAGTAGTGAACCGGACGTCGCCCTCGACGATGTCGCGCATGTCGCCGACGCCGGAGCGGAACTGCAGCGCGCGCTCGATGCCCACGCCGAACGCGAAGCCCGAGTACTCCTCGGGATCGATGCCGCAGGCGATCAGCACGCGCGGGTTGACCATCCCGCAGCCGCCCCACTCGACCCAGCGCGGACCGTCGCGGTGCTCGGGGAACCAGACGTCGAACTCGGCCGACGGCTCGGTGAACGGGAAGTAGGACGGCCGCCAGCGGGTGATCGCCTCGGCGCCGAACAGCGAGCGCGCCAGGTGGTCGAGCGTGCCGCGCAGGTGCGCCATGGTGAGCCCACGGTCGACGGCCAGGCCTTCGACCTGGTGGAAGACCGGGGTGTGCGTCGCGTCGAGCTCGTCGGTCCGGTAGACCCGCCCGGGCGCGACGACGTAGACGGGCGGGGTGCGCGACAGCATGGTGCGCGCCTGCACCGGGCTGGTGTGGGTGCGCAGCACCAGGCCGGAGTCCTCGGGGGCGATGAAGAAGGTGTCCATCATCGTGCGGGCCGGGTGGTCGCGGCCGATGTTGAGCGCGTCGAAGTTCAGCCACTCCGCCTCGAGCTCGGGGCCGTCGGCCACTTCGTAGCCCATGCCCACGAAGATGTCGGCGATCCGGTCGGTGAGCGTGGTGAGCGGGTGCCGGGCGCCCCGGGGGGTGCGGTCCCACGGCAGCGTGACGTCGACCCGCTCCTCGGCCAGCACCCGCGCATCGCGCTCGGCCTCGAGCTCGGCCAGGAGCAGGTCACAGGCCACGGTGAGGGCGGTGCGGGCGGCGTT
>JAOPWH010000011.1 GCA_025965795.1 Blastococcus sp. | reverse complement strand
AACACAACACCGCCGAAGGCAAGCTCTACCTCTGCGCGATCAAGGACGTCTACTCCGGCCGGATCGTCGGCTACTCCATCGACTCGAGGATGAAGGCGTCCCTCGCGGTGGCGGCGCTCAGGAATGCGATCGCCCGGCGGGACCCGGTGGGCACCGTGGTGCACTCCGACCGCGGCAGCCAGGGCGGATTCAAGTGGTGCTCGCAACACCTCGAGCGTGGAGGTACGTGTGGGCAGGCCGGCTGGGTGGATGAAGGCGTTGACGGGGAGGTCGGCGATGAAGTCGCCGGGAGCCCCGTCTCTGCGCCGGGACGTGGAACGGGCATTCTGGCGTGAGATCGCCAAAGGCCTCACGAGCGAGGAGGCCGCAGTCGCGGTCGGCGCGTCGCAGGCGGCTGGTTCCCGCTGGTTCCGGGAGCGTGGCGGTATGCCTTCGCTCAGCCTGACACCGCTGTCAGGTAGATATCTGTCCTTCCAGGAACGTGAAGAGATCGCGCTCCGAAGAGTGCAAGGCGCCGGTATTCGCGAGATCGCCCGGGAATTGCGGCGCGACCCGTCCACCATCTCGCGGGAGTTGCGCCGGAATGCTGCGACGCGAGGCGGGAAGCTCGAATCCCGGCCATCGGTCGCACAATGGAAGGCCGAATTGCTGGCGCAGCGACCAAAGCCGGCCAAGCTGGTCGTCAACGACAGCCTGCGGGAGTACGTCCAGGAGCGACTGGTCGGCCGGGTCCGCGATCAGCACGGCGTCGAGGTGGCAGGGCCAGAAGCCCGTGCCCGGATCGGGCGGAACGTCGGGCGGCGGAAGGATCGCCGGTGGGCGTCGTCGTGGAGTCCGGAGCAGATCGCGAACCGGTTGCCGATCGACTTCCCGGACGATGAGTCGATGCGGATCTCGCACGAAGCGATCTACCAAGCCCTCTACGTGCAGGCGCGCGGCGGACTGAAGCGTGAGCTGACCGCTTGTCTGCGGACCGGGCGGGCGCTGCGGGTGCCGCGGGCTCGAGCGCGGCAGGCGAGGGACGGCTTCATCACCGCTGACGTCACGATCGCCAACCGGCCGCCTGAGGTCGAAGATCGCGTCGTTCCCGGCCACTGGGAAGGAGATCTGATCATTGGGTTGGAGCGCTCAGCGATCGGCACCCTGGTCGAGCGGACAACGCGGTTCACCATGCTGCTTCACCTGCCGCGCGAAGAGGGTTACGGGCTCGAGCCGCCAGTCAAGAACGGCCCCGCACTTTCCGGCTATGGCGCAAAGTCGGTTCGCGAAGCAATTGAGTCAACAATCACAACCCTGCCCGAGCAGCTGAGAAGATCGATCACTTGGGACCGCGGAAAGGAGATGGCGCAACACGCGACCTTGAAGATCGATACCGGCATTCAGGTGTTCTTCGCCGACCCCCAAAGCCCCTGGCAGCGCGGCACGAACGAGAACACGAACGGCCTCTTGCGGCAGTACTTCCCGAAAGGGACTGAGTTGACCCGCTGGAGTCGAGCGGACCTGGACGCCGTGGCGGCCACCCTCAACAGTCGACCCCGCAAAGCCCTCGGTTGGAAGACACCCGCCGAGGCCCTCGAGCAGCACCTAAGATCACTTCAATAGGGCGGTGTTGCGAGGACCGGTTGAGTCCGGTCAGTTCCGCTCGACCGCCTTCGTCCACACACTGAAGAACAACGGCCTGGTCGGCTCGATGGGCCGCGTCGGCGCCCGCGGAGACAGCGCCGCGATGGAGTCCTTCTTCGCTCTCCTGCAGAAGAACGTGCTCGATCGACAGCGCTGGGCGAACCGTGAGGAGCTCCGCCTGGCGATCATCAGCTGGATCGAACGGACCTATCACCGCCGCCGCCGACAACGCCGAATCGGACGGCTCACACCGGTCGAATACGAGACACTCACCCTCGCCGCAGCAGCGGCCTAACCCCTACCGGAACGAGTCAACCGGACTGGGGGCAGTCCCCTCTATCCTTCGGCACTGGATGCTTGGCGGCCAGTAGCTACGCTTGGGAGTCGGGGATTGGCGAGCTTTCGTTCCTCGCCGGCGGCTACTTTGGCGCAGTCGTGACGACTCTGGGAGCCTGTGCTCTTGGTGGCGCGCTTGCCTTGGCGGAGGTGAATTACCCATGAGGAACGTACCCAATCGACTGCTCGGCTTCATTGCGGTAGCACTAGCCGTGTCCATCTACCTGATTTGGACTGGTCAGAGTCGGGATGACACGGTCGGCACCGTGATTGTGGTGTCAGGAGTGGTTGGTCTCCTATGCTTCTTGTCCTTGATTGCGGCGATCATCGTGCGATCGCGTAAGGAATAGGTGATCGGCCACTGATAAAGATTTGCCAGGGGGTTGTCCCTCGTGGAGATGGGCGTCGGGGGCCAGGCGTTCCAAACCCCTGGAGTGACTCAGGTACAGGCCGCAGGCGCAGCCGAGATCACGGCCACAGGAATCGAAGAGACCCGCGACTGACACCGGAGCAGCGTGGCCGAGCTCGGGCTTGCGCGGCGATGGGAGCGGGGGTGGGATCGCCCCGTTGGGACCGGCGCCTTGCCGCTGTGCCATAGATGTTGCTCGGGGAACCCGCCGCCCACGGTCTCGGATGGACGTCACAGTCAGAGGGTGGCCGCGAGTAGGAAGCCCACCGCGAGGGCAGGGCCGTAGGGGAAGGTGCTCTGGCGATCTCCGCCACGCATCAAGGTGATAACGGCCTGCGTCACGGTGATCAAGGAAAAAGCGACGAGGGCCAACAACAAGCCGCGATGCGTGGCGTGTCCGAGACCTAGACCACCGAGCACAGCCAGGCGGACGTCCCCGAATCCCGCTCCCGCGAACCGCCAGCACAACAGCAGGACGACACCCGCCGCCGCAGCAGCGAGGCCGCTGATGAGCAGGCCGCGCCAGTCACCGTGCACGGCGAGACCGATGGTCAGCAGCACGCCGGTGAGGACGGCGGCTTGCCGGACGAGTGGTGTCGGGATGCGTTGGGTGACCGCATCGCAGGAGGCCGCGGCGACCAAAGCGCATCCCCAGACCAGCAGGGCAGGCACCAGCCACCACGTCCCCGCACGGTGAGACGTCACGATCGCTGCGGCTCCCGCCCCGCCGCCGGCGGCGGCGCTGGCCAGCGCCAGGCCCGGACGGGCAACGTCGATCCGCGCGAGCTGCGCGAGCCCATGAGTAGTAAGCCAGGGCGTAGCTGCGGCGCCGACCAGCGCTCCCGCCACCGAGGCGACCATCCACGTGCCGTTCATCCGCTGCGGGCCACTTCCGACTTCCACATCGATTCGTCCTGATCTTCGCCGCGCCAGCCCTGTGGATATCTGCGCCATCCCAGCTTGCGGTGCGGGAGCGTGTCATGGCCGCGAGATACACCCAGACGGGGAGGGCGAGTGACGGACTCAGGAATGGACGGTCACCCGAAAGGGTGGGAAGGCGACGAGGGTCACACGTCCGCTCAATACAGAGGGCAGCCTCGATCGACGGACGGTGACGTGCTGGGAGGTGATCAGGCGTGACGGTGATACGGACGGCGGCGGGGGCAGCCGCGGTGCTCCTGGCGCTGACGGCCTTGGGTTGTTCGTCGTCGTCCGACCCCGGGTCGTCGACTTCGCCAATTTCCGGGACGTCGACCTCCCAGACGCCCAGCCCCTCGCCGACCACTCCGAGCCCCGCCGAGGAAGCGCAGGCGCTGGCGGTCGCCCTCGTCCCGGACTACCTGGGGTCGATCGACGACCTGTACCTCGACCCGTCGCTCCCGCTCGACGGGATCTACCAGGTCGCGGTGGCTCCAGAAGCCACTGCCCAAGCCACGGCGATCGGCAAGTTCCGTTCCCAGGGCTACCGCCAGACCGGTCGGTCGCAGTTGGTGACTGCGTCTGCCGTCAGCGTCGACCTACCGAACAGTCCCGCCACTTCGCCGTCACCTGTCTTCCCGACCGTCGTAGTCACCGCCTGCGTCGACGTGGGCGAGGTGGACGCGGTCGATGCCTCCGGGACGTCCATCGTGCCGTCAGGTCGTCCGAGGTACCTCATCCAGCAACTTACCGTGGTGAACCCCAACTATCCGGACACGTCGTCGTGGCGGGTCAGCGAGGCTCCGAACAGGCAGGCGCAGTCATGCGACGAGTAGCCCTCGCCCTGGCGGGTGCGCTGCTGTGCGTCTGGGCCTCCCTGGTCCTTTCGCCAACTGCTGTGGCTGATCCGGCGACCTGTCAGCAGTACGACTCGCACGGCATCTGTGTGGTGGCAGTCGAGACGGCCGAGGATGACCGTGGGACGGCGGCCCCACCAGGCGCAACAACTCCGGGCGGCGGCACGTCCGCGGCTGTCTGCACGGTCAGCCCCTCCGGCACCGTCATTCCCTGCCAAGACGGCCAGGCATGGTGGGTGCAGGACATGCAGTGCTACGTGGAGGCGATGGCCCATCAGCCTCCCAAGGGCTTGCCGATCTGGGGCGGTCGCTCGGATGGCGCGATCTACAGCTGCCTCTCCTACACCGGCGGT
>JAOPWH010000307.1 GCA_025965795.1 Blastococcus sp. | reverse complement strand
GCGGCCGGCTCGTGCGTGCGGGCTCGCGCCGGGGCCCGAATGCCGTCCTGGCCAGGTGGTGGCCGGCCGTGCTGATCGCCGTCGCCGTCCTCGCCGGGGTCGCGTGGCAGGCCGACGCCGCACCCGGGGTCGGCTCGGGACGGTGCGCCGTACCGCTGAGCGCGGTCACGGTGACGCCGGAGCAGGCCGCCAACGCGGCAACGATCGCCGAGGTTGCGCGCTCCCGCGGCCTCCCCGACCGTGCGGTCGTCATCGCGCTGGCGACGGCACGGCAGGAATCAGGCCTGCGCAACCTCGATCACGGCGACCGTGACTCCCTGGGTCTGTTCCAGCAGCGCCCGTCCCAGGGCTGGGGCACGGCGGCCCAGGTCCAGGATCCGGCCTACGCCGCCGGCAAGTTCTTCGAGCGGCTGGTCACGGTGACCGACTGGCAGACCGGCCGGCTCACCGACGTCGCCCAGAAGATCCAGCGCAGCGGCTATCCGGAGGCCTACCAGAAGCACGAGGCACTGGCCGTCGCCCTCGCCGCCGCCCTGCGTGAGACCGGTGGCGAACTCGACTGCAGCTAGCCGAGTCTCGGCAGCTCCACGATCAGCTCCACGAACAGGCGGTCGTCGCCTCGGCGCCGAAGCAGACGAAACCGATGACCTCCGGCCAGTCCTGTACCGGGTAGTAGCCGTGGCCCGGCGCGTCGCGCGCGGTGAACAGCGCGACCGGGTCCTCGCTCCGGACGTCGTAGAGATCGAACGGCGCCGGATAGGACCACGACGCGACGGCGAGCGCCTCGTCGGCGCTGAGCAGCCGGTCCCGCAGACCGACGTGGGTCATCCGCCCAGGCGCTGGGCCGCGGCGGCGATCCGCTCGTCGGACGCGGTCAGCGCCAGCCGCACGTGTCGGCCTCCCGCCGGGCCGTAGAAGCTGCCCGGCGCGCCGACGATGCCGAGGCCGGCCAGCCAGTCGATCGTCGTCCAGCAGTCCTCGTCGCGGGTGACCCAGAGGTAGAGCCCCGCCTCCGAGTGCTCGATCCGCGCGCCCGTGGCCCGCACTGCCCGCGCCAGGACCTCGCGGCGGGCGCCGTATCGGGCCCGCTGGACCTCCACGTGGGCGTCGTCGCCGAGCGCCGCGGTCATGGCGGCCTGGACCGGGGCGGGGACCAGCAGGCCGAGGTGGCGGCGGACCTCCCAGACCCGTGTGACCAGCGCGGGGTCGCCGGAGAGCAGCCCCGCCCGGTAGCCGGCCGCGGTCGACTGCTTGGACAGCGAGTGGACGGCGAGCAGGCCGGCGTGGTCATCCCCCGCGATCGCCGGATGCAGCAGGGACCGCGGTGCCGCGTCCCATCCGAGCGTCGCGTAGCACTCGTCGGCGACGACGGGCACGCCGGAGGCCCGGCCCCACCGGACCCATGCCCGCAGCTCGTCGTCGGACAGGACGCGGCCGTGCGGGTTGCCCGGTGAGTTCAGCCAGACCAGCACCACGCCGGCGGCGTCACCGGGTGGGACGTCGCAGCGACGCACCCCGAGGCCGGCCAGCACGGCCCCGACCTCGTAGGTCGGGTACGCCACCTCCGGGATCACCACGGTGCCGCCCCCGCGGAGTCCCAGCAGCGTGGGCAGGAGCGCGACCAGTTCCTTCGAGCCGACCGTGGGGATCACCGACGGGTCGGGGCCGAGCGGATCGGCCAGCCGGACGCCGAGCCGGCGGTCCAGCCACGCGGCGGCCGCGGTCCGCAGGGCGGGCGTGCCCAGCGCCGACGGATAGCCGGGAGCGTTACCGGCGGCGGCCAGGGCCTCGGTCAGGACGGCGGGGGTGTCGTCGACCGGCGTGCCGATCGACAGATCGACCACCCCGCCGGGGTGCTGGGCCGCCCGGGCCCGCGCCCCGGCGAGGGAGTCCCACGGGAAGTCGGGCAGCGCGTGCGTCGTCACCGGAACGCCGGTCGTCAGTGCCCTTCGCCCTGCGGAGGAAGGGCGGCGACCAGCGGGTGGTCCTTGCCGATCTTCCCGGTCTTGGCCGCGCCGCCGGGGCTGCCCAGGTCGGAGAAGAACTCCACGTTGGCGTTGTAGTAGTCCTTCCACTTGTCCGGGACGTCGTCCTCGTAGTAGATCGCCTCTACCGGGCACACCGGCTCGCACGCGCCGCAGTCCACGCACTCGTCGGGGTGGATGTAGAGCATCCGGTCGCCCTCGTAGATGCAGTCCACAGGACACTCGTCGATGCACGCCTTGTCGAGCACGTCGACACAGGCCTCGGTGATGACGTAGGTCACGGTGGTTCCCTCCCGGGGGCGCGCGGGGCAGTAACCGCTGGCAGATCAGGTGTCGGACCAGGGGCGGTCGAGCGCAATCAGTATGCCGCGCCGTGGAGGCCCGGGCGCGACGGGTCCCCTCCGGCACGACATGATCCCGGCGTGCCCGACCCCGCCGCCGTCCCGCTGATCGGGGTCCAGGAGCTCGAGCGGCTGGCCGCCCGCGGCTGGCGAGGGCTCGAGGAGGAGTCGTTCGGGACCTGGCGGCTGCGGGCCGGTGGCGGTTTCACCGGCCGGGCGAACTCGGTCCTGGCGCTGGGCGATCCGCCGGACGGCGCCTCCGAGGCCGGGCTGCGAGCTGCCGTCGAAACCGTGACCCGGTGGTACGCCGAGCGCGGTCTCCGTCCCCGCGCCCAGGTGCCGGAGCCCGGGTCGGAACGGGCGGACGCCGCGTTCGCCGCGGCCGGGTGGACCCGCGACGAGGACACCCTCGTGCTCACCGCTCCCCTGGCCGGATGGGCGGCACCGACGGTCCCGGTCGACCTCGCCGCAGAGCCCGACGACGCCTGGCTGGCCGGCTACCACTACCGCGGCACGCCGCTGCCGGAGGTCGCCCGCGACGTCCTCGTCAACGCCGACCACCCGGTCTTCGCCTCGGTCCGGATCGATCCCGGGCCGGCGCCGTTGGCGGCGGTGGCCCGGGGAGTTCTCGTCGAGGACTGGCTCTGCGTCACCGCTGTCACCGTGCACGAGAGCTACCGGCGCAGAGGCCTCGCGACCGCCGTCATGGCCGGCCTGGGCTCCTGGGCACGGGACCGCGGGGGGCACTCGTGCCTGTTGCAGGTGGCGTCCTCCAACGGTCCGGCGCTCGCTCTCTATGCGCGGGCCGGGTTCACCGAACACCACCGGTACCACTACCGGCAGGGGCCGGACCCCGAGCGCTGACCGGCCGTCGGGACGCGCCGCCGAGCACGCGGCCGACGGCCACGGCAGCGGCCGTGACGCCGAGCAGCAGGAACACCAGGTTCACCGCGCCCGGAGCGCCGCCGCCGATCAGCACCAGGTCACCCTCGGGACGGCGGATCATCGCGCCCACCGCCACCACCAGCCAGGTTGCCGCCGGCAGCAGGGCGACGGCGCGGGACCCGCTGAGCCGGTGGGCGGCGTCCACCAGCAGGAGGTTGCCCGCCACCGCGGCCAGCACCGACACCGGGAACACCACGCCACCGACGCGCAGCGGCAGCCAGAAGACTTCCACCATCGCCAGCCACCCGGCGAGCAGGACCGCGGGCACGGCCCAGCCGGCGCCGGTCCACGACCGGCGCCGCGTCGGAGCGGCCGGCGCCGAGAGCCCAGCCGTTCCGGTCATTGCGTCAGGCCCGCGAACAGGTCGTCCTCCCAGCCCTGCGGACCGGCTGCTGAGGGCCCCCGCTGCCCGCGGACGAGGCGGTAGTACTCGAACGCGAGGACCTGCTGGCCGAGGTTGTTCGACAGGGCGAAGAACGGCCCGTCCACGGTGATCTGGGTGGGATAGGCCCGCATGGCGGCGTCCTTGCGGTCGACGAACCCGCTTCCGTCGACCGCGGCGGCGACGTTCTCGTCGGACACCGCGAAGGGGATCTCCGCGGCGTCGGTGACCCCCTCGAAGAAGGACTCCTCCCCCGCCGCGGCCAGGGCGTCGATGCCCTGCTGCAGCACCGAGGTGGGCACGCAGCACCAGTACACCTTCGCTACGTCCCAGGGCTCCCCGAGGTCTGGCCGGTAGTCGGGGTCGGCGGCGGCCCCAACCGCACCCATCGCCACCCGGTGGGCCTGGATGTGGTCGGGGTGGCCGTAGCCGCCGTTCTCGTCGTAGGTGACCAGCACCTGTGGCCGGACCTCCCGGACGACCGCGACGGCAGCCGCGACGGCCTCGTCGAGGTCGGCGTTCCAGAAGGCGCGGGGGTGGCCGTTGGCCGCGGTCCCCATCATCCCGGAGTCGCGGTACCGGCCGGCCCCGCCCAGGAACCGCAGATCGGTGACGCCGAGGGCGGCCATGGCGGCGCGCAGCTCGCCGATCCGGTAGCCGCCGAGCTGGTCGGCCTGGTCGGCGGCCAGCTGGGCGAGCTCCGGAACGAGCACCTCACCCTCCTCGCCGAGCGTGCAGGTGAGGAGGGTGACCGACGCTCCCTCGGCGACGTACCGGGCCATCGTGGCCCCGTTGTTGATCGTCTCGTCGTCGGGATGGGCATGCACGAGGAGCAGGCGGCGGTTCACGCCGCGATCCTGCCGGATCGCACGGTCACAACACCTCGACGGGGACGACCTCCCGCGCCTCGGCGAAGTGGCAGGCAGCGGGGTGGCCCTGGCCACGGTCGATCAGCGCCGGGCGCTCGGCCGCGCAGATGTCCTGCGCCTTCCAGCATCGCGTGCGGAAGCGGCACCCCGACGGGGGATCTGCCGGACTCGGCACGTCGCCCTGCAGGAGGATCCGGTCCTTCTGACCGCGCAGGGCGGGCTCGTGCAGCGGTACCGAGGACAGCAGCGCCTGCGTGTAGGGGTGCGACGGCGAGCCGTAGACCTGGGCCTCCGTGCCCTCCTCGACCACGCTGCCCAGATACATGACCGCGATCCGGTCGGACAGGTGGCGGACGACCGACAGGTCGTGGGCGATGAAGAGGTAGGACATGCCGAAGTCGTCCTGCAGGTCCTCCAGCAGGTTCACCACCTGCGCCTGCACCGAGACGTCGAGCGCCGACACCGGCTCGTCGCACACGATCACCTCGGGCTGCATCGCCAGCGCTCGTGCGATGCCGATGCGCTGCCGCTGCCCACCGGAGAACTGGTGCGGGTAGCGGTGGACGTAGTCGGGGTTGAGCCCGACCCGCTCCAGCAGTTCCTGGGTGCGCAGCAGCCGGCCCTTGCGCGGCGCGACGTCGGCGTGCACCGACCAGCCCTCGGCCACGATGTCCCCCACGGTCATCCGCGGGTTCAGCGAGCCGTAGGGGTCCTGGAAGATGATCTGGACCTCGCGGCGGTACCGCTTGAGGGCTCGGCCGCCCATCTTGTTGAGGTCTTCACCCTTGTAGCGGATGGTGCCGCCGGTGGGCTTCTCCAGTGCGACCAGGAGCTTGGCCACGGTCGACTTGCCGCACCCGGACTCGCCGACCAGGCCGACGGTCTGCCCGCGGTGCAGGGTGAGGTTCACGCCGTCGACGGCGCGCACGTGGCCCACGGTCTTCTTGAACACGATGCCCTGCGTGAGGGGGAACAGCTTCTGCAGCTCGACGATCTCGAGCAGCGCCTCCCCCGTGGCGCCCTTCGGTGCGGCGATCGGCTGGACCTCAGCCACTGATGACCTCCTCGCTGTAGTGACAGGCGGCCTCGCGGCCCATCGTGACGACCCGGAGCGGCGGGAGGTCGGTGACGCAGTCCCGGCCGGGGTCGGCCGCGGCACCGGTACGGGCCAGCGGGCAGCGCGGGTGGAACGGACATCCGCTGGGGATCCGGGACAGGTTCGGCGGCTGGCCGACGATCGGCTTGAGCCGCCCACCCTTGGCCTCGACCTGCGGGATCGACTCCATCAGTCCGACGGTGTACGGCATCGCGGGCCGGGTGAAGACGTCGTCGACGGTCCCGGTCTCCACGATGCGGCCGGCGTACATGACGGCCACCCGGTCGGCGACCTCGTTGACCACGCCGAGATCGTGGGTGATCAGGATGAGGCCCATCCCGGTGTCGCGCTGGAGGTCCTTGAGCAGGTCCATCACCTGGGCCTGCACCGTGACGTCGAGCGCCGTCGTCGGTTCGTCGGCGATCAGGATCCGCGGGTCGAGGGCCAGCGCCATCGCGATCATGACCCGCTGGCGCATGCCGCCGGAGAACTGGTGGGGGTAGTCGTCGACGCGGCGGGCGGCGGCCGGGATGC
>JAOPWH010000291.1 GCA_025965795.1 Blastococcus sp. | reverse complement strand
GACGAGGACACCCAGGACCCCAAGGAATGGCAGCGCCTGGGCAAGAAGATCCGTGAGCTGACCGGGGGCGACGAAGTCGACATCGTCTTCGAGCACCCGGGCCGCGACACATTCGGTGCAAGCGTCTACGTCGCCAAGAAGGGCGGCACGATCGTCACCTGCGCCTCCACCACCGGCTACATGCACTCCTACGACAACCGCTATCTCTGGATGAACCTCAAGCGGATCATCGGGTCGCACTTCGCCAACTACAAGGAGGCGTGGGAGGCGAACCGGCTCATCGACAAGGGGCTGGTGCATCCCACCCTGTCGAAGGTGTACCCGATGGAGGAGGTCGGCCAGGCCGCCTGCGACGTGCACCGCAACCTCCACCAGGGCAAGGTCGGCGTGCTCACGCTCGCCCCCGAGGAGGGCCTCGGCGTGCGGAACGCCGAGAAGCGCGAGAAGCACCTGACGGCGATCAACCGCTTCCGCGGAATCTGAAAGCGGACCCGCGGATTTCGTCACCGGCGGGCCCCGTGGGGGGCACAGCTGTCCCAGCCGCCCCACCAACGGCCCCGACACGCTGACGGGGCTGTCGGCGTCTGCGAGGATGAGGACATGAGCGATCCGCGCCGCGAACTGCTGCCGAACCACGAGGCCCAGCACTCGTTCGATGTCGTCATGCGGGGTTACGACCGCAGCCAGGTGGCCGACACCATCGAACGCCTCGAGGCCGACTTCAGGATCGCGATCGCCGACCGCGACGCGGCCGCCTCCCGGTCGGCCGATCTGGCCCACCAGCTCTCGGCGCTGCACGGCGAGATCGAGTCGCTGCGCCGCAAGGCGGCCACCGCGAACGCGCCGACGTTCGAGAACATCAGCGAGCGCATCCAGCACATGCTGCAGCTGGCCGAGGAGGAGGCCGCGGAGATCCGCCGCGCCGCCGAGGCCGACGCCATCGCGGTCCGCGAGCAGACCGCCGCAGAGGAGCGCGCGCTGCTGGAGCGGCACGCCGCGGGGCAGGCCGAGGTCGAGCGGATGCTGGCCGAGGCTCGGCAGAACGCCGAGCAGATCGCCCAGAAGGCGCAACTGCGAGCCGACGAGCTCGTCGCCAAGGCGCAGGAGCGGGTTGCCCGGCTGGACGCCGAGTCGCAGGCCCGCCGCGCCAAGGTCGAGGAGGACTTCGACATCGCCCAGCGAGCCCGCCGCGCCGAGGCCGCCCGGGCCGAGGACGAGCGCGAGCGCGTCTCGACGCAGGCCGCCCGCCAGCGCATCGCCGCCGCCGAGCAGCACGCTGCCTCGCTCGTCGCCGAGGCCGAGGCCAAGGCAGAGGCCATCCGCGACGTCCGTACCGAGCTGACCGGCCGGCTCGCCCAGGCCCGCCAGCTGCTCGACAGCCTGCCCGACCTCGGCGACCGCCCTCAGCCCGCCGGGTCGCCGGCCGTCCAGTCCGAGCCGGTCCGCGACCCCGAGCAGCGCCCCAGGCCGGCCCCGTCGCCATCGGCGACCATGCCGGCCGTCACGGCGACCGAGCAGCCGGGCGGTCGTGGCGGCAGCGAGGCAGGAGCTGCACGGCAGCCCACCCGCACCGAAACGCCGGCAGCCTCCTACGTCGGCGCGGGCCAGCACCGTCCGGGCGATGCGTCCGCCACGCGTCAGCTGCCCATGCCACCGCGGCCCAGCCCCACCCCCGGTGGCTCGGCGCCGGCGTCGGTCCAGGCACCGGCGACCCAGTCGATCGACGAGCCCGTCGGGCACGGTCGCCAGTAATCCCTCCGACGTCCACCCGGCGCGGCGTCGGTAGCGGCCCTGGAGCGTGGGCGTCACGCTGAGTCCGTGCCCTCCCGCTCCCGACCTCCCTCGGGGCCACGGCATCGCGCGGGGCGGACCGGGCCGCGTTCCGCTGCGCGAGCCGGGTTCGGCTGGCCGCTGGTCGCGGTCGGCCTGGTCGCCCTCCTCGGCGTGCGGGCGATGCGGGCGGCCGAGCGACATGGTGAAGGGTCGCTGGCCGCCGACGGCTATCTGCGCAGCCTGGGAACGGCCGATGGCCCCCTGTCCGCCCTCTCACCCGAGGGCGTCGGCGCCACTCACGTCGCCGTCTACGCCACGCTGACCCGGGTCTTCGACCGCTACGGCAGCCTGGTGATGGCTGGCCGCGAGCTCTTCATGGTGGCCACCATCGCCTCGGCCCTCCTCCTCTGGAGAACAGCGCGCCGGCTCGGCCTCGGCGATCCGGCAGCCGCCGTGGCGGTCGTGCTGGCCGGGCTCCCCGCCCTCCTGCCACCGCTGGCACTCGTCGACGTCCCGGCGGCGCTCGCCGTTCCATGGCTGCTCCTGGCCGGCTTCCTGACGGTGTCCGGACGGTCGACGAGGGCCGCGCGGATCGGCGCTGTGCTCGCCGGGACGGTCGCTGTCCTGCTCGCACCGGTCGTCCTGTTGCTGGCCCTCTCGGCCGCGGTCGCCTCCCTGGTCCTCGGCCGGGCGCCCCTGCCGGGACCGCGCACCGTGCGGACGACGGCTGCACTGCTGCTCGGTGCGGGCTTCCTGACCGGCGCCGTCCTGCTCCGCGGCTGGAAAGGGGCGGTGGGCACCGCTGGTCTCCCGGACGTGCCGGACGGTGTTCCCGGCGGTGTCGCGGCCGCCTATCTCGCCATCGGGTGCCTGGCGGCCTGGCGACTGCCCGCCCTGCGGTCCGGAGCGGTCGCACTCGTCGCCACGACCCTCGCCACGCTCGCCTCGGCGCTCCTGCTCGACGTCCTGCTCGTCTGCCTGCCGGCGGCGGGGGCGCTGGCCGGTGCGCTGCTGCAGGACCTGTCGGACGCCGCCCCGGCGCGACCCGGCACCGCGACCCGGTCCACCGCGTCGGTCGTACGCGTGGGCGCCGTCGTCATCCTCGGAGGGGTGTGCGTCGCGGCCGCCCTCTCCTGGCCGGACGCCCAGGCCCGGCCGACCGGGCGGGTTCCCACGGCGCTGCTCGCCTGGGCAGATGACGAGCTGCCGGAGGGAGCCCACCTGCTGGTCCCCCGCCGGCTGAGGGCGGAGCTCCTGCATGCCGGTGCCGACGCGGACGCGGTGCTGCCACCCGGGGCGCCGGCAGGGGCGGACCCGTCGGCGCCGGTGCTCACCGTCGCCGAGGGGGAGCCGCCGGACGGCGCCGCGGTCCTGGCCCGCTTCGAGGGTGGGGAGGCACCGATCGCCCTCGTCGACCCGGCACCTGGCACCCCGACCGGCGAGGAACTGCAGCGCCGCCACTCGCTGGCGGCGGCGATCCTGGCCAACCCGCGCACGTCGACCGGCGAACAGGCCGCCGGAGTGCTCCGTTCCGCCGCGGTGGACCAGCGCCTGCTGTCCGTCCTGGCGGCCCTCACCGCGCGGTCCGGCATCGGCATCGCGGCGTTCCCGGCTCCCCCGGCGGCACCGGACGACGGCCTGCCGGCACGGCGCGCCCTGCTGGACTCGGCCGGCGGCGAGGAACTCCGACCCGCCGGCGCCGCCACCGACGGGCTGGTGACCTGGCTCGAGGCGCAGCGGGGCCCCTTCGCGCCCGACTCGGTGGAAGTCACCGACCGAGGGGTGCTCATCGGTTACCGCTACGTCTCCGACCCGGACGCCCTGGTGACCCGTTCGGCGCCCTGACAGCCGATGCCGTACCGGAACTCGGACCCTGGGTGGTCCGCACACGTTCGCGGGGAGTAGACCTGTCGGAGATCCCCGGTCGGCCGTTCCAGGGTCGTCCCACTTCCTGGAGGTCCGCATGCATCGGCTGACGCGCGCACTGTGTGCCGCCGGCATCGTCGCCGCCACCTCGACCGCCGGGGTCCCCTCGGCCGGGGCGGCCGACGGCGGACTGCTGCGCCTGGCACACCTGTCCCCCGACACCCCGGCGGTGGACGTCTACGTCGACTCGGTGTCCGATCCCGAGGCGGGCGTCACCCTGCGCGGGGTGGACTACGGCACGGTGTCGGACTACCAGGCGGTGCCGCCCGGCACCTACACGGTCAGCATGCGCACCGCCGGCGACGACCCCTCCACGCCCCCGGTGCTCTCGACCACCGTCGAGGTGGGCACGGGCACCGCCCGGACGGTCGCCGGTGTCGGGCCGTTCGCCGACCTGGGGCTCGCGGTGCTGCAGGACGACCTCACGCTCCCGCCGACGGGCGAGTCGCGGCTGCGGGTCATCGCGGCGGCCTCGAACGCGGCGACCCTCGACGTCTCCCTGCCTGGGAACGAAGCCGTCGCGTCGGGCCTGGAGTTCGCGAAGACCAGCGAGTACGTCGACGTCCCCGCCGGGCGGACCGACCTCCAGGTGACGCCGGACGGCGCGTCACCGGCGGCGCTCCCGGTGGACCTCGCGGCCGGCTCCGTCTACAGCGTGCTCGTCCTCGACCGGTCCGGTGGCGGCCTGACCGTGCGGACGGTGCTCGACGCGGCCAGCCCCGGGATCGTCCCCGTAGGCGGGGTCGCGACGGGCGCCGGCGGAACCACCGGAACCACCTCCATCCGGCTGGTCGCGGCCGGGATCGCGGCGCTCGCGACGGCCGGCCTGCTGGCCA
>JAOPWH010000249.1 GCA_025965795.1 Blastococcus sp. | reverse complement strand
CTGGCTCAACCTGCTGCTCGGTGTGGGGCTGGCGGTCGGCGTGGTGGCCGGCGGTCGGGTACGGCGGCCCGATCCGGTGGGCCTCGGTCTCGGCGTCCTGGCCGTCCTCGCGCTCGGGCTCCAGCTCGCGGCTCCCGCGGCGTTCGCGGAGGACGTCACCCTGGGGCTGCTCTTCGTCCCGGTCGTGCCCTCGCTGTCCGCGTCCACCCCGTTGGCGATCGCGGCCGTGCTCGCCGGGATCGCGGTCGTCGTCCGCAGCATCGCGGCGCCGGCACGGGCGGTCCTGCCGCTGCGCGGACTGCGACAGCTCGCCTCCGAGGTGGACGTCGTCGGCTCGGTGCTGGTCGTCATTGCGCTCGGCAGCCTGGTGTGGGCGTTCGCGGCGGCAGATCCGGCCAGCCAGACCATCGCGTACGGCCCGGTGCTGCTGCCACTGGCGGCCCTGGCCGCGGTGGTGTTCGTCCTGCACGAGCGGCGGACCGCTCAGCCGGTGCTGCCGCTGCGGGCACTCCGGCCGGTGGGCGCGTGGGGGGCCCTCGTGGTCAACCTGCTCGTCGGTGCGGCGCTGGTGGCGGCGCTGGTCGACATCCCGCTCTTCGCCCGCAGCACCACCACGCCCGGCGACCAGCTCGGCGCGGCACTGGTTCTGCTGCGGCTGCTGGTCGCGGTGCCGGTCGGTGCGGTGGCGGGCGGCTGGCTCTGCCGTCACCTCCCGCCGCGGATCGTGGCGGCCGCCGGTATGGCGCTGGCCGCCGGCGCGTTCGGAGTCATGACCGGCTGGGGTGTGCGGTCGCTCGACGGTGCCTGGTCGACCGTCGTCCTGCTGCTGGCCGGCCTGGGATTCGGGCTGGTCATCGCGCCGGTGAACACCGTCCTGCTCGAGGTCACCGGACCGGAGGTGCACGGCAGTGCCGGAGCGCTGGCCGTCGTCGCCCGCACGGTCGGCATGCTGACCGGCCTCTCGCTGCTGACCGCGGTCGCCCTGCGGCGGTTCACCGCGGAGCTGGCCGCCGCCGGCACGCCGTTCGAGCTCTGTCCGCAGACTCCGGCGAACTGCCCGGCCTACGACGCGGCCACCGACGCCGCCATCCTCACCCAGCTGCACACCGTCTTCGCCGGTGCGGCGATCGCGGCAGGGCTGGCCGCGATCGCTGCCCTGGTGCTGCTGCGCGGGGTCAGTACCCGAGCGCGGTCCTGAGCTCGCCGCGCAGCTGCACGGCGTCGACCCCGCGGTCGGCGAGCACCTTCATCGCCAGCCCATGTCAACTCACATTGACGAGCGGATCATCGGTGCGGACCGCCCACGGGGCATCAGGAGTCGGTGGGGGCCTCTTGAGCGACTGACGGTCTCGTTGCGCGCGACGAGACAGCGGTCGTCCCTCCGGATGCTCAGCGAGCCCGGCCCCTCGATGGAGGCGACGGAGACGTCCCGGTCCTCGGCGCGGATCAGTCGCGCCACAGACGAGCGATCACCGGCGGCGCCTGCTAGAGCGTGAAGACGATCTTCCCGGCGGTGCCGCCCTCGAGCATGCGCTCGAACCCGTCGCGGGCTTGGTCCAGCGGCAGTTCGACGTCGATCTGCGGGCGGATGCCGGTGACACTGCACAGCTGGATCAGCGACTCCAGCTCGGCGCGGGTGCCCATCGTGGAGCCGATCACCGACAGCTGGGTGAAGAAGACGCGGTTGAGCTCGGCACCGGGGTTGAAACCGGTGGTCGCGCCGGAGGTCACCAGCACGCCGCCGGGCTTCAGCGACTTGATGCTGTGCGACCAGGTGGCCTCGCCGACGGTCTCCATCACCCCGTCCACCCGCTCGGGCAGCCGTGCTCCGGACTCGAAGGCCTGGTCGGCGCCGAGGGCGAGCGCCGCGGCGCGCTTCTCCTCGCTGCGGCCGGTCACCCAGATCCGGAAGCCGGCGGCCCGGCCCAGCACCACCAGAGCAGTGGCGACGCCGCCGCTGGCGCCCTGCACGAGCACCGTCTGCCCGGGGCGCAGTCCGGACTTCACGAACAGCATCCGGTACGCGGTCAGCCAGGCGGTGGGCAGACAGGCTGCCTCGGCGAAGGACAGCTCCGACGGCTTCGGCAGCAGGTTCCGTCTCGGAACGGCGACCTTCTCGGCCATCGTGCCCTGGTGCAGCTCGGAGAACAGGGTGCGTCTCGGATCGAGCGTCTCGTCGCCGGTCCAGTCGGGGCTGGCAACGACGCCGTGCACGATGACCTCGTTGCCGTCCTCGTCCAGGCCTGCCGCGTCGGTGCCGAGGATCATCGGCATCCGCTCCTGCGGCAGGCCGATGCCCTGCAGGCTGAACAGGTCGTGGTGATTCAGGGACGCGGCCTTCACCTGCACCGTCGTCCAGCCGTCGGGTACCTCCGGCTCCGGCCGGTCGCCCACCTCCAGGACGGAGAGTGGATCCTTCGGGGCGGGCGCGGAGACGAAGACGGCGAGCATGGTCGGACGCTATGACACGGTCGCCGCGGGGGCGACACCGCGCCGGGCAGGACGCCGGCTCCCGCGCGCCTGCCAGGCGGAGTGCGGGGGAGGGTGGGCGGCGCTCTGACCCACGCGCACACGAATCACCCGCGCTCACTTCCGGCGATGCGGACCTTTCGCGTGCCTGAACGGAGGCCGGGCACGAGGTGCGCGCGCGGCGCGGCGTTCGAGGGCGGCCTGCTCGGCCGGGTTGCGGCTGAGCTCGGCGGCGCGGCGCCAGGCGGCCGTGGCACCGGCGTCGTCCCCCGCCCGTTCCAGGAGGTCGGCGTACGCGGCGTGCAGCGGTGCGTAGGCGGCGAGCCGGCTCTCCTCCAGCACCGGGAGCAGCAGGGCGATGCCCGCGCGCGGCCCGTCGGCGCGGCCGACCGCGACGGCGCGGTTCACCGTGACGACCGGGGAGGCGGCGACCCGGTCGAGGAGGCCGTAGAGGTCGGCGATGCGTGGCCAGTTGATCTCCTCGGTCGTCGGTGCCGCCGCGTGCAGGGCCGCGATGGCGGCCTGGATCTGGTACTGCCCCACGCGGCCGCGACCGGTGGTGGCGAGGAGTTCCCGCGCCTCGGCGATGGCGCGCGCATCCCAGCGGGAGCGGTCCTGCTCGGCGAAGGGGACCAGGCGACCGGCGCCGTCGTGCCGTGCCTCGGCGCGGGAGTGCTGCAGGAGCATCAGGGCGAGCAGCCCGGTCGTCTCGCAGTCGTCGGGCAGCAGCCGCTGCACCTGCCGGGTCAGCCAGATCGCCTCGTCGCACAGCTCGATGCGTACCGCGGGCCCGTCGCCGCTGGCCAGGTGTCCTTCGGTGAACACGAGGTAGAGCACGGCCTGAACGCTCGCGAGCCGCTCACCCAGCACCTCGGGCTCAGGGAGCTCGAAGGAGATGCGGCTCTGGCGGATCTTGGTGCGCGCCCGGACCAGCCGCTTGGCCATCGTCTCCTCGGGCACGAGGAAGCCGGCCGCGATCTCCGGTACCGACAGCCCGGCCACGTGCCGGAGGGTCAACGCCACCCGCGCGTCGATCGCCAGCGCGGGGTGGCAGCAGGTCAGGACGAGCTGCAGCAGGTCGTCCTCGTCCCGGAGCCCGGGTTCCGGCGCCGGCGGCATGGTGGCCTCGACGGCCACACCCGGCGCCGACCGGTCTCGGCGCAGCACGTCGAGGGCCTTCCGCCACGCCGTCGTCGTCAGCCACGCGCCGGGCCGGTCCGGGACGCCGGCCGCGGGCCAGGTGGCCGCCGCTGCCGCGAACGCGTCGGAGACGGCGTCCTCGGCCAGCTGCAGGTCACCCAGCCGCCGGGCCAGGGTGGCGACCACCTGCGCGCGTTCCTCCCGGAAGGCGCGCTCGAGCGGGGTCATGGCGCAGGTCAGCCCGCGACCGCCGCGGCGGTCGCGTCGACACGGGCGGCCTCGGCGTCCGGCATCACCGGACGGACCTCGACGCTGCCGGTGCGCACGTTCGGCACCATGGCCGCCCACGCCAGTGCGGTGTCGAGATCCGGGACGTCGATCACGTAGAAGCCGATCAGGTGCTCCTTGGTGTCGGCGAAGGGCCCGTCGGTGAGTAGGCGCTCGCCGCCGCGCACCCGCACGGTCGTCGCCGTCTCGACGCCCTGGAGGCCCGCACCGCTGACCATGATCCCGGCCTCGATGAGGGCCTCGGTGTAGACGCCCCAGTCCTCGGACTGCGGTGCGTCGGGGGAGTCCCAGGCGTCGGGAGCGGATGAGAGCAACATCAGATACTGCATCGGAACCTCCTGGGGCGATCGGACGCGCCGTCCGGTACGTCCTACCTCTCCGACGCGCATCGGAGTGCCGGCAGGACACCGCCCCGGGAAAATCTTCACCGGAGGACGACGACGTACTCCCCGCGTGGCACGAACTCGCCGATCACCGGCGCGCCGGGGATCTCACCGGCCAGGAGCAACCCGCCGGAGGTCTGGGCGTCGGCCAGCAGCAGGGCCTCGTCGGCCGACACCGCGGAGAGGTCGGTGTGCGGCCGGACCCAGTCGAGGTTGCGCCGGGTGCCCCCGGAGACGAAGCCGTCGGCCAGCGCCTCGCGCGCGCCGGTCAGATAGGGGACGGCGGCCGCGTCGACCACGGCGGTGACCCCGCTGGCGCGCGCCATCTTGTAGAGGTGACCGAGCAGGCCGAACCCGGTCACGTCGGTTCCGGCACGGATCCCCGCGGTGACGGCGGCCCGGCCGGCCTCGCGGTTGAGCGCGGTCATCGAGGCGACGGCCTCATCCGACACCTCCCCGGTGGCCTTCATGCGGCTGTTGAGCACACCGACACCGAGCGGCTTGGTGAGTGACAGCGCCGTGCCGGCGACCGCGGCGTCGTTGCGGATGAGCCGGTCGAGGTCGACCAGACCGGTCACCGCCATGCCGTACTTCGGCTCCGGGTCGTCGATCGAGTGCCCGCCGCCGACGTGGCAGCCCGCCTCCTGGGCGACCTCGAGCCCACCGCGCAGCACCTCGGCGGCGAGCTCGGCGGGCAGCACGTCACGCGGCCAGCCGAGGAGGTTCACCGCCACCACCGGGGTGCCGCCCATGGCGTAGACGTCGGACAGCGCGTTGGCCGCCGCGATCCGGCCGAAGGTGTACGCGTCGTCGACCACTGGCGTGAAGAAGTCGGTGGTCAGCACCAGCCCCTGACCGCCGGGGATGCGCACCACGGCGGCGTCGTCGCCGTCGTCCAGGCCGACGACGAGTTCGGCGTTCGGCTCGGCCGGACCGGTCATGGTCAGCCCGGCGACCACCGCCTCCAGCTCACCGGGCGGGATCTTGCAGGCGCACCCCCCGCCGTGGGCGAACTGGGTCAGCCGGATCGCGGTCGCCGTCATGACCCGACCGTACGTACTCTCGGCGGTGGAGGCGTCAGGGTGTCTGGTGACCCCCGCGGCCTCTAAAGCCGACGTGGCCCGGTACCCGGGTCAGGCGGGTTCGATTCCCGTCCGCCTCCGCCAACTCCCCCTGGAGCGATGACCACCGACCCCCGCCGGCTCGTCCCGCGCACCGACGCCCTGCTCGCCGAGCCCCGGGTGGCCGCAGCCGCCGACCGGCTGGGCCGGGACCTGGTGAAGGCCGTCGTGCAGGACGTGCAGCAGCGGGTGCGCACCGGTGACCTGCTGCCGGACGACGCCGCCGAGGCCGTCCTCGCCGCCCT
>JAOPWH010000016.1 GCA_025965795.1 Blastococcus sp. | reverse complement strand
GCCCGGCCCGCCTGTTCCGCCGGCGCTCCCTCCCGGTCCGGCCGCTCCGCAGGCCAAGGTCACCGTCACCCGGGTGGCGGTCGCGCGGACCCGGCAGCTCACCGCGACCGCGGCGCGGCGGGTGCGGGCGGCCAGCCGGGCCAACGGGGCCGCGGAGACCGGCCTGACCCACCTGCTGTGGGTCAACGCCCTGCACATGGCCGGCGACGCGATGATCGCCGTCTCGCTGGCGGGCACCCTCTTCTTCGCCGCGACCACCGATGCCCAGCGCGGCAACGTGGCGCTCTACCTCCTCGTGACGATGGCGCCGTTCGCCCTCCTCGCGCCGGTGATCGGACCGGCACTCGACCGGCTGCAGCGGGGACGACGGTGGGCACTGGCCGTCAGCCTGATCGGCCGCGCGGTCCTGGCCCTGGTCATGTCCGCGCACTTCGACGACCTGTTCCTCTATCCGGCCGCCCTCGGGGTGCTGGTGCTGTCGAAGTCGCACAACGTGCTGCGCGCCGCCGTCGTCCCGCGGGTTCTGCCACCGGCGATGTCCCTGACGTCGGCGAACGCCCGCATGTCCGTCTTCGGGCTGGCCACGGCGGCCGTGGCCGGCGGGTCGGGTGCCGGCGTCGCCGGGCTCCTCGGCTTCGACTGGGAACTGCAGGCCACCGCCGTGGTCTTCGCCGTCGCGGGGGTGCTCGCGGTCCGGCTGCCGAGGCACGTCGACGTGCCGACCGGCGAACTGCCGGCCGACATCTTCACCACCGCGGAGATCCCGGTCCAGGGACGACGCCGCCGGCCGGTGAGCCCGCACGTGGTGCTCGCGCTGCGGGCCAACGCCGCCCTTCGGTTCCTCGGCGGCTTCCTGACCATCTTCTCGGCGTTCCTCGTGCAGGCGACCTTCGACGACGGGTGGTCAGCGACCCTCGCCCTGGGCACGGTGGCCGCGGCGGCCGGCGTGGGAAGCTTCGCCGGGACCGCGGCAGGCTCCCGGCTGCACTCCGTCGACCCAGACCGGGTGGTGCTGATCTCCGCGGCCGCGGCCGCGGGCATCACCGTGGTCGCCGCGGTCCTCTACAGCTTCGCGATGGCCGCCGTCGTCGCGCTCGTGGCGGCCGTGACCAACGCCCTGGGCAAGGTCGCGCTCGACGCGATCATCCAGCGCGAGGTCCCGGACAACCTGCGGGCGTCGGCCTTCGCCCGATCGGAGACGTGGCTCCAGATGTCCTGGGTCGTCGGCGGCGCCCTCGGTATCGCCCTTCCGCCGACCGGATGGCTGGGCTTCACCGTGGCCGCCGCCCTGCTGGTCCTCGCCGTCGGCCTGGTGCTCTGGAGCATGTACCGGGTGCGGCCCGCCCCGGCCGAGCCCGTCGCCGAGGCACCGACCACCCCGCTGGGACCGCAGTGGTCGTGAGCCGGCTCCCGGCCGTGCTGCTCCTGCTCGCGCTCGCCGGCTGGGGGCTCGCCGGTTGCAAGCAGAGCGCAGCGACGGGTCCGGCGGAGGTGCGGGTCGTGGTCGGTCCGCAGGACATGAGCGTGCGCCCCAGCCAGTACTGCCTGGACGGCGAGCGGCAGCGGTACACGAACCGGCCACCGATCCTCGAGGTCTCCCCCGACTCCCCCATCACGCTGAGCGTGCCCGAGTCGGTCGCCGACCACGGATGGAGCGTCCAGGTCTTCGACGAGAAGCTCGAGAAGACGCTCGGCGAGGTGCGCGTGCCGAAGGGGACGACGGTCCTGGACGAGATCAACACCGCCGACGTCGTCCCGCCGACGTTCTACCTCGTCGTCGTCGAGGACAAGGGCGGCGACTGCGGCGAGTTCACCGGCGCCTGGCCGATCGGGTTCATCCGCGCCGGGGGTTGAGCAGATGAACCTCGTCCCCTGTCAGCCCTCGAGATCGCTGGCCACCGCCCGCAGCACCGACGCCACCTTGCGCGACTCCTGGCGGTCGGGGTGCCGGTTGTGGCGCAGGCCCTCGCCGATCTCGTCGAGCAGTTTGATCAGGTCCTCGATGATCGGGACCAGCTCGTCGGGCTTCTTCCGGCTCTGCTCCCTGACCGACGCAGCCACCGACGGCAGCGGGTCGAGGATGCGCACCTGGAGCGCCTGGTCGCCCCGCTTGCCGGCGACGATGCCGAACTCCACGCGCTGACCGGGCTTGAGCTCCTCCGTCCCGGCCGGGAGGGCGTCCTTGTGCACGAAGACGTCGGGACCGCCCTCGCGCGCGAGGAAGCCGAAACCCTTCTCCGGGTTGAACCACTTGACCTTGCCGGTGGGCACGTTGGATCCCTCGGTTCCTTGCTGCGGGTCGGCACGGGGCCGGACGACTGCCGACGGCTGCCTGCCGCCGACGACAGCACAGGTTAGCCGTCGCCCCGCCCGCCCGGACGGGCCTTTCCGCTCGGACCCCTCCGCCGCCCTAGCCTGAGCGGATGCCGCCGCCCGAGGAGGTCCCCGGACATCCGGACTACCGGTTCACGCTGGCCAACGAGCGCACCCTCCTGGCCTGGCTGCGGACGGCGCTCGCCCTCGTCGCCGGAGGAGTAGCGGTGGCCACGTACGCCCCTGACCTCGGGGTCCGCTGGGGCAGCGCCGCGGTGGCGTTCGCCCTGGTCCTCATCGGGCTGGGCGTCGCGCTCGCGGGATACCGCCGGTGGCGGGCCAACGAGGCGGCGATCCGGGGTGGCCTCCCGCTCCCGGGCAGCTGGCTGATGCCGATCGTGGCGGGAGCCCTGGCGTCGGTCGTCGTCGTCGTCGCCGTCCTGGTGGGGATCGAGGTGCTCAACCGGTGACACGACCGCCGGTGGAGACCCAGCCCGAGCGGACGGCGTTGTCCTGGCAGCGCACCGGCCTGGGGCTGCTGGCCGTCGGTGGTCTGGTGGCACACGGGGCGGTCGAGCGCGAGAACCCGGTGCTGCTCGTCGCCGCCGGTGCCGCCGCCCTGCTCGGTCTGGGCGTGCTGGGCGGGCTGGCCCCGGTGCGCTACCGGCAGGTCCGTCAGAGGGTGGCCGGGAACGTCGGCATGGCCACTCCCCGGTTCCTGGCCGCGGTCACCACCGCGGTGGTGCTGGTCGCCCTGCTGGCACTGGTGACCGTGCTCAGCCTGCGCTGACGTCTGCCACGATGCGGAGCCGGTCGAGCAGCTGCAGGAAGACGACGGCGAAGTCGTTGACGGCCACGTCCCTGCGCACCGTCGCCCAGTCGACCTGCTCGCGCAGCGCCCGCGCGACCGGGAGGAGCCGCGCGAAATCGCAGTAGTGCTCGTCGAGAGCCATGAGCTTGGTGACGACGATGTCGGTCGCGGTGAGCACCGGCATCTGCACCGACAGGACAGGGAGCGTCTCCGACCGCTCGATGAGGTCGCTCTCGACCGGGGAGCCACACGTCCGCCAGAGCACGTCGACGAACGACCCTCCGCTCACCACCTTGATCAGCCAGTCCTCGGGCGGCTCCTGCACCTCGAGTCCGGCGTCGGCGAGCACCTTCGCGGCCCGGTCGGCCTCGTCGGCGGCGACCAGGAAGTCGGCGTCGTGATCGGGTTCCGGCGCGCCCCGGACCCAGGCGGCGTATCCGCCACAGAGGGCGAAGGGCACGTCGCCCTGCTTGAGCGCGACGGCGGTCCGCTTCAGCAGGTCGCGGATCTCGTCCCGCTCGGATGGCTGCACGCCCGGCTGCTACCCCATCGACCGGGGCGGTCGAACGTCGAGCGGTAGAAGCCGCCCGAACGGGGGCACAGGAGAGATCGTGCGCATCGCGAGCTTCAACATCCTGCACGGGCGGTCGGTCGAGGACGGCATGGTCGACGTCGACCGCCTGGCCGCTGCCGTGAAGAGCCTCGACGCCGACGTCCTGGGGCTGCAGGAGGTCGACCGCGACCAACCGCGCTCATTCGGTGCGGACCTCACGGCGGTGGCGGCCGAGGCGATGGGCGCCGACGAGCATCAGTTCGTCTCCGCCCTGTCCGGGACCCCGGGCGGTACCTGGATGGCCGCCACCGGGGACGAGCAGCCCGGTTCGGCCAGCTACGGGATCGCGCTGCTGTCCCGGTACCCGGTGATCTCCTGGCGGGTGGTGCGGCTGCCGCCGCCGTCGCGGGCCGGCATCCCGATGTGGTTCCCCGGTTCCCGTAAGCCGATGTGGGTCCGGGACGAGCCGCGGGTCGCCGTCGCCGCCGTCCTGGACGGGCCGTTCGGCGAGTTCACCGTCTGCAACACGCACCTGTCCTTCGTCCCGGGGTGGAACGCGCTGCAACTGCGCCGGGTGGTGCGGTCGCTCACCGGCACCCCGGAGCCGCTCGCGATCATCGGCGACCTGAACATGGAGCAGCGGCTGGCGGCACGGGTCAGCGGACTGCGGCCGATCGCCTCGGCCGCCACCTTCCCGGCCCCCGAGCCCCGCCGCCAGCTCGACCACGTGCTGGTCCGCGGGGGGCTCCGGGCGACCGGCCCCGCCGAGGCCGTCCAGCTGCCGCTGTCGGACCACCGGGCGCTCGTCGTCTCCTGCCAGGGCCCCTGACCTGGGACGGCGACTCGCGAGGCCGTCCCGTTTCCGTCATGATCACCGGCATGGCCAGCAGCGGTGCAGCCCGGGTGTTCGAGCTCGTGGCGACGGTGATCCGGGTGGTCTGCTCGCTGATCGCCGCGCTGATCCTGGTGCACGCGGCGTTCGTCCTCTTCGAGGCCAACCGCGCGAACACGCTGGTCGAGCTCACCGAGAGCGTGCGCAACACCTTCGGCTGGTTCACCCGCGACCTGTTCACCAAGCCGAACCCGAAGATGGCCGAGGTGATCGACGACGCGCTGGCTGCGGTGATCTATGTCGTCGTCGGCAGCTTCGCGTCGAAGCTGATCGTGCGGCTCGCGCCGGCCTCGAAAGCGAAGGCCTAGGCCCCCTGCAGGGTCCCGCCGCGAGCCTGCGAGCGGTGGGGGGCAGGGGGTCCTTTCTCAGGCGTTCTTGACCGCGGCGGCCGACTGCAGGCCGAGTTCCTCCACCGACACCTGGCGCATCTCGACCTTGCGGATCTTGCCGGTGACCGTCATCGGGAACTCCTCGACGATCTTGACGTAGCGCGGCACCTTGTAGTGCGCCAGGCGGCCGGAGCAGAACTCCCGGAGGTCCTCGGCGGACAGCGGCCCGGCGCCTTCGCGCAGCCGCACCCAGGCCATGAGCTCCTCGCCGAACCGCTCGTCGGGAACGCCGATGACCTGGGCGTCGACGATGTCGGGGTGGGTGTAGAGGAACTCCTCGATCTCGCGCGGGTACACGTTCTCCCCGCCCCGGATCACCATGTCCTTGATCCGGCCGACGATGTTGAGGTAGCCCTCGCCGTCCATGACCGCGAGGTCGCCGGTGTGCATCCAGCGCGCGGCGTCGATCACCTCGGCCGTCTTCTCCGGCTCGTTCCAGTAGCCGAGCATCACCGAGTAGCCGCGGGTGCAGAACTCGCCGGTCTCCCCGCGCGGCACGGTCAGCCCGGTGGCGGGGTCGACCACCTTGACCTCCAGGTGTGGATGCACCCGGCCGACCGTCGAGGTGCGCCGGTCGAGGTCGTCGTCGGCGCCGGTCTGGGTGGAGACGGGTGAGGTCTCGGTCATGCCGTAGCAGATGGTCACCTCGGTCATGCCCATCTCGCTGACCACCCGCTTCATCACCTCGACCGGGCACGGTGAGCCGGCCATGATCCCGGTGCGCAGGCTGGAGAGGTCGTAGTCGGCGAAGTCCGGCAGGCCCAGTTCGGCGATGAACATGGTGGGGACGCCGTACAGCGAGGTGCACTTCTCGTCCTGCACCGCCCGCAGCGTCAGGGCGGGGTCGAAGCCGGGCGCCGGGATGACCATCGTCGAGCCGTGCGAGGTGCAGCCGAGATTGCCCATGCCCATGCCGAAGCAGTGGTAGTACGGAACCGGGATGCAGACCCGGTCGGCCTCGGTGTAGCCGCAGCCCTCCCCCACGAAGAACCCGTTGTTGAGCAGGTTGTGGTGGGTGAGCGTCGCGCCCTTCGGAAAGCCGGTCGTGCCCGACGTGTACTGGATGTTGATCGGGTCGTCGGCGGAGAGCTCGGTCTCCCGCCGGGCCAGCAGCTCGCGGTCGGCCGACCGGCCGGTGCTCAGCAGCTGCTCCCACTCGGTGCTCCCGAGGAAGATCACCTCGCGCAGGTCGGGACACTGTCCGCGCACCTCGGCCACCATCGCGCGGTAGTCGCTGGTCTTGAACTCCGGCGCGGTCACCAGCACCGAGATCCCGGCCTGCTTCAGGACGTAGGCCAGCTCGTGCGTGCGGTAGGCCGGGTTGATGTTCACCAGGACCGCGCCGAGCTTGGCGGTGCCGTACTGCACGAACACCCATTCAGCGCAGTTCGGCGACCAGATGCCGACCCGGTCACCCTTCCGCACGCCGAGGGCGTCGAGCCCGAGCGCGCAGGCGTCGACCTCGGCGAGGAGCTGCGGATAGGTCCAGCGGCGACCGGTGGCGCACTCGACGAGCGCCTCGTGCTCGCCCACCCGCGCTGCCGTGCGATCGAGGTTGGCCCCGATCGTGTCGCCGAGCAGAGGGACGGTCGAGGTCCCGCTGCTGTAGGACGGCAGCGCGGGGATGCTCACCGCCCGTCCACCCCCTGCACGCCGGCGCGGTTGGGCTTGTCGGTCGGGTGCGCGTAGCGGATCCGGTCGGCCGGGAGCGGGAAGCTGTGGTCCTCCCCGAACGGCGACAGCGCACCGGCGGCCTCGCTGGTGAACTCGGTCAGCGGCGGGCCGCCGTCCTCCGACTGCCCCCACGTGGGCTCCACCAGGTGCGCGTTCTTCGCCTTGCGCTTGGACATGCCGCCTCCGTGTGCCGTTCTGCGTGCACCCGCGGTGCACGGTCGGCGTCCATCTTCCCGGATCGGGCCTCGCCGATGCACGAACTCCCCGCCCGTCGGCACCCGTTGCGGCGACGACGTAGCGTGGACCGGATGCCCACCGACCCTCCCGCGACGCTCGCGGCCTGGCTGCGCACCCGCAGCGACGAGCTACTGAGCGCGCTGCTGGTCGCCCGGCCCGACGTCGCACGCCCCGCACCGACCGACGTCGTGGCGCTGGCCAGCCGACTCGCCGTCCCCGTGTCGGTGGACCGCGCGCTCGACGAACTGGACGCGACGACGCTGCAGGTGCTCGACGTCGTCCTGCTGTCCCCCACGGACGGCGTCGCCCCCGACGACGTGATCGCCGCCCTGCCCGACCTGCCCGACGACGTGCTGGACGCCGCGCTCGAGCGGCTGACGACGCGTGCCCTCCTGTGGGGCGACGACGTCCTGCGCGCTCCGGATCCCGTGCGCCGCAGCGTGCGCCACCCCGCCGGACTCGGCCGCCGGGCCTCGGAGCTGCGCGTCCAGCTGCCGTCGGACCTACTGGGCGAGATCGCCGAGCTGGCGCCGGAGGAGCGGGCGGTGCTGGAGCGGCTGGCCGCCGAACGGCCCGTCGGCCACCTGCCGGACGGCCCCTCGGACGGTGCGAAGACACCGGCCCGACGGTTGCTGCAGCGCGGGCTGCTGGCGCGCATCGACGCCCTCAACGTGGAGCTGCCCCGCGAGATCGGCGTCCTGCTGCGCGGCGACCGCCCCTACGGGCCCGCCCGCCTGCGCCCCGAACCAGAGGTCGTCACCCGGGACCAGGTCGCGGCGGACCGGCGGGCGGCCGGCGCGGCCCTCGAGAGCGTCGGCCGGGTCGCCGAGCTGCTCACCCTGCTCGAGGAGGAGCCGGCCGGGCTGCTGCGCAGCGGAGGTGTGGGCGTCCGCGATCAGAAGCGGGTCGCCCGCGAGCTGCACATCGGAGAGCCCGACGCCGCATGGCTGCTCGAACTGGCCTACGGCGCCGGGCTGCTCGACGTCGGCGGCCCGCACCGCGACGAGTGGCTGCCCACCCGGAGCTACGACATCTGGCGCGAGCAGGACCTGGCCGACCGGTGGGCCGTGCTGGCGGCGGGCTGGCTGGCCAGCGTCCGGCTGCCGTCGCTGGTGGGTCAGCGCGACGTCGCCGGCAAGGCGGTCAACCCGCTCTCCCCCGACCTGGTCCGGCACACCGCCCCGGCGATCCGCCGATCGGCGCTGGCCGTGCTCGCCGAGTACCCGCCCGGGTCCGGCCTGGCTCCCGACGAGCTGGTGGAGCTGCTGCGCTGGCGGACGCCGAGGCGAGCCGACCGGCTCGCTCCCGTACCCGCCCTGCTCGCCGAGGCCGACCGGCTCGGCGTGCTCGTGGCCGGCGTGCTGTCGACCGCCGGCCGGGGCCTCCTGGCCCACGGGGAGGACGGCGCCGCCGACGGCATGCGCGGTCTGCTGCCCGAGCCGGTCGACCACGTCCTCGCCCAGCCCGACCTCTCGCTCATCGCCCCCGGACCACTGGTCTCCGAGCTCGCCGACACGCTCGCGGTGGTCGCGGACGTCGAGTCGTCCGGCGGCGCCACGGTCTTCCGGGTGTCGGAGGCGAGCATCCGCCGGGCGCTGGACTTCGGCTGGTCGGCGTCCTCCCTGCACGACTTCTTCACCCGATCCTCGCGGACCCCGGTCCCCCAGGCGCTGGACTACCTCGTGGACGACGTCGCACGGCAGCACGGCCGGCTGCGCGTCGGCGCCGTCGAGTCCTACGTGCGCTCCGACGACCACGGGCTGCTGTCCCAGGTGCTCAACGACCGGCGGACCGCCTCCGCGGAGCTGCGCCGGCTCGCGCCGGGCGTGCTGGTGAGCGGGCTGGGCGCCGACGAGGTGCTCTCGGTGCTGCGCGAGGCGGGCTACGCCCCCGCCGGGGAGAGCCCGGGCGGCGGCGTCCTCACGCGGCCACCGGCGC
>JAOPWH010000180.1 GCA_025965795.1 Blastococcus sp. | reverse complement strand
GCCCCGGAAGCGGGGCTCACCCACGTCACGCAGGGCAACCTCGAGTCCGGCTTCGTCTTCCCCGGTGTCGGGCTGGCGCTGCTGACCGAGCACGACCTCACCGGGCAGCGCGGCACCTCGATGCGCGAGGCGTCGAAGATGCCGGCCCGCCGTCGCAACGCCGTCGACCTGGTGCAGTTGCAGCCCGGCGATCTCGTCGTGCACGAGCAGCACGGCATCGGCCGCTACATCGAGATGATCAGCCGCACCGTGAACGGCGGCCAGCGCGACTACCTGATCGTCGAGTACGCGCCGTCGCGGAAGAACCAGCCGCCGGACCGCCTCTTCGTCCCGACCGACGCGCTCGACCAGCTCACCCGCTACGTCGGTGGCGAGGCCCCGGCGCTGTCGAAGCTCGGCGGCGCCGACTGGAAGAACACGAAGGGCAAGGCGCGCAAGGCGGTCAAGCAGATCGCCGCCGAGCTCATCCGGCTCTACTCCGCGCGCATGGCGAGCAAGGGACACGCGTTCGGCCCCGACACGGTCTGGCAGCGCGAGCTCGAGGACGCGTTCCCGTTCCAGGAGACGCCCGACCAGCTCGGTGCCATCGACGAGGTCAAGGCCGACATGATGCTGCCGGTCCCGATGGACCGGATCATCTGCGGGGACGTCGGCTACGGGAAGACCGAGATCGCGATCCGCGCGGCGTTCAAGGCGGTGCAGGACGGCAAGCAGGTCGCCGTCCTGGTGCCCACGACGCTGCTGGCCAACCAGCACTTCAAGACCTTCTCCGAGCGGTTCGCCCAGTTCCCGGTGACCGTCGGGGTGCTCTCCCGGTTCCAGTCGAAGACCGAGAGCGACGAGGTGGTCCGGAAGCTGGCCGCCGGCGAGATCGACGTGCTGGTCGGCACCCACCGGCTGCTCCAGCCGACCACCCGGTTCAAGGACCTCGGGCTGGTCATCGTCGACGAGGAGCAGCGCTTCGGCGTCGAGCACAAGGAGTACCTGAAGAGCATGCGGACGGCGGTCGACGTCCTGTCGATGTCGGCGACGCCCATCCCGCGCACGCTGGAGATGAGCCTGACCGGCATCCGGGAGATGTCGACGATCCTCACCCCGCCCGAGGAGCGCCACCCCGTGCTCACCTACGTGGGCGCGTGGGAGGACAAGCAGATGGCCGCCGCGATCCGGCGCGAGCTGCTGCGCGACGGCCAGGTGTTCGTCATCCACAACCGCGTCCAGTCGATCGACAAGGCCGCGGCGAAGATCCGCAACCTGGTGCCCGAGGCGCGGGTGGCCGTGGGCCACGGGCAGATGAAGGAGCACGAGCTCGAGCGGATCATGGTCGGCTTCTGGGAGAAGGAGTACGACGTCCTGGTCGCGACCACGATCGTCGAGTCCGGCCTGGACATCCCCAACGCCAACACCCTGATCGTCGACCGCGCCGACACCTTCGGCCTCTCCCAGCTGCACCAGATCCGGGGCCGGGTCGGTCGTGGCCGCGAGCGCGCGTACGCCTACTTCACCTACGACCCCACCCGGCCGCTCACCGAGACCTCGGTCGACCGGCTGACCACGATCGCGCACAACACCGACCTCGGGGCCGGCATGGCCGTGGCGATGAAGGACCTGGAGATCCGCGGCTCGGGCAACCTGCTGGGCGGGGAGCAGTCGGGCCACATCGCCGGCGTCGGGTTCGACCTGTACGTGCGGCTGGTCGGCGAGGCGGTCAGCGACTACCGGGCACAGGCGACCGGCGAGTCGCCGGCGGTGGAGCCGGCCGACGTCAGGGTCGACCTGCCGGTCGACGCGCACCTGCCGCACGACTACATCCCGGGGGAGCGGCTCCGGATGGAGGCCTACCGCAAGGTGGCCTCGGTGCACGACGACGACCAGGCGCAGGCCGTGCTCGACGAGCTGACCGACCGCTACGGCGCTCCGCCGGCACCGGTGCTCAACCTGCTGGCGGTGGCCCGCTTCCGGGCGGCGATGCGGGCACTGGGCATCACCGAGGTGTCGCTGCAGGGACGCGCGATCCGGGTGAGCCCGGTCGTGTTGCCCGAGTCCAAGCAGATGCGGCTGGCGCGGCTCGCCGACGGCGCGTCGTACAAGGCCGCCGTCGAGACCATCGCGCTCAAGGTCCCGGTCGGTCCCGACCGCCGCACGCCGCTGCGCGACGTCGCCCTGCTGGAGAACCTGCACTCGGTGCTGACGGCCGTGCTCGGTGAAGGACCCCCGGCCTCCCACTCCTCGCAGGCTCGGGGCGGGGCCCTGCAGGGGGCCTGACCTCGGGGTGAGCGGAGTGCCCTACGACCCCGCCCCCGCCCGGTGTGGGATTCTCGCGACGTGCTGAAGCGTCGCGTGTCCCGGGTGCTGGCCACCGGGTTCCTCCTGGCCGTCACGGTGTCGGGGCTGAGTGCCTGCCGCACGTCGCCCACCGTCGCGGCGTATGTCGGGGACGAGCAGGTGACGGTCGCCGAACTGCAGGCCGCGATCGACGACCGCCGAGGGGACGCCGACGTCGACGCCTTCGCCCAGGCCAACCCCGACGAGTTCAGCCGCCGCGTGCTGACCCTGCTCGTGCAGAAGGAGGTCTACGCGGCAGCGGAACAGCGCTACGGCGTGGACGTCACCGACGCCGACGTGCGAGCGCGCATCCAGGTACTCCTCGGGAAGGACGACCCCGACACCGTCTTCGGCCAGCTCGCGGGGCAGGGCGTCACCCGGGCCGACGTCTACGAGAACGTCCGCCAGCAGCTGATCCGCCAGCAGCTCGCCGTCGACCAGGGCAAGGCGGAGGGGCTGACCGACGCCGCGCTGCGGGCGGCCTACGAGAAGATGCGGACGAGCGCCACGACGGTCCGGCTCGGCTACATCGCCGTGCCGGACAAGGCCACCGCCGACGCCGTGCTGGCGCAGCTGACCGCCACGCCGTCCAGCTATGCGGCCGTCGCCGCCAAGTACGCCGGTCAGTACACGCTGCCCGAGGTGGAGGAGCGCACGCCCGACCAGATTCCCGGGCCTCTCGCAGAACAGGCCGCCGCCGCGAAGCCGGGCACCGGGTTCACCGTCGCCGTTCCGGAGGTGGGCGGAGTGATCGTCGCCTTCGTCGGCCCCTACCCGAGCTTCGAGGAGTCCCGGGCGCAGCTCGAGCAGCAGGCCGGCGACGCGGCCGCCCAGGCCGGCACGGCCCTGGTGGAAGAGGTCCGGACCGACCTCGACGTCGCCGTGAACCCCCGCTTCGGCGTGCTCAAGGAGGGGCAGCTCGTGCCCGACAGCGACGGGGTGGTGGACATCCTCGAAGACGCCGCCGCAGCAGCCGAGCCGGCCCCCGCCGGGAACTGACCGGGTGCCCGTCGCACTCGCGCTGACCGTCAGCCCGCGCCTTCCCGGACTGCTCGGCCCGGCCGGGTGGCGGGTGATCGCGGCCGGCCGACCGCTGGCAGCCCTCCCCGGAGCGGCCGCGACGGCTGCGGCACTGCGCGCCGACGGCTGGGCGGTGACCGACGTGCCCGACCTCGCCGCCGCCGATGCGCTCCCCGGCGACGTGGTCGTCCTCAGCGCGGAACCGGTCGACGCGCCGCAGGTGGTCGACGGCGCGTCCGAGCCGCCCGGCGCCCGGCTGCTCGACGTGGTCGCCGTCATGG
>JAOPWH010000178.1 GCA_025965795.1 Blastococcus sp. | reverse complement strand
CGGTGCGCACCAGCGCGGGGTCCAGCTGCACGACCTCCGGGACGCCGTCACCACCTGGCGGCGGCGCTACGGGCAGCGCGCCTGGCTGCGCCAGCTGGTCGGTCCGGCCGACGACGGCGGAGTGACGCCGCAGATGGAGGACGCCGTGCTGCGCACCATCGCCCGGCTGGACGGCAAGCCGTTCCCCACCACCCGCGGCCTGGTCAGGGGCTGGGTGAACGGCCGCATGCGGCGCAGCACCTCTGCCGAGACGGTCTTCTGCGCCGAGCTGGTCGCGGCCACCTACACCGCGATGGAGCTGCTGCCTGGCGACCGGCCGCTGAACGCCTACGACCCCGGCAGCTTCTGGTCCGGCGACGACCTGCAGCTCCTCCAGGGTGCCCGGCTGGGCCCGGAGGTCGCCGTCGACGTGCCCCTCACCGACTGAGGCTGCGCGGGGCGAGGGCGGCGTAGGCCGCGGCGACGCCGCCACTGATCAGCGCCGCCCGCCGGTACCGACGGATCGCCAGCAGCGGCACCATGCTCGCTGCGTGCAGCAGGTCGACCGCCGAGGCGGCCTGGACCACCGCCGCCTCGGGAGCGACCAGGACCACCGCATGCTGGGCGACGAGGCGGGCGCCGAGCACCCGTACCACCCACAGCCGGGAGGGCGGGTACTCCGGGCACAGTGCGGCGACCACCCGGCGCGGGCGGAACAGCAGAGCCAGCCCCCATCCCGCGCCCGCGCCGGACAGCAGTCGGGTCAGGATCCGGCGCGAGGGCGGTGGTGTCGTCACACGCTCAGCTTCGCGCGTCCAGGGTCTCGCCGTCGGCCCGGGGGCGGCCGGAGGGGACCGCAGCGACGGCGTCCCGGTTCTCCGGCAGGGGAGCGAAGCCGCGCAGCCGGAGGCTGTTGGTGACGACGAAGACCGAGCTCAAGGCCATCGCGGCGCCGGCGATCATCGGGTTGAGCAGACCGGTGGCAGCCAGGGGCAGCGCGGCGACGTTGTAGGCGAACGCCCAGAACAGGTTCCCCTTGATGGTGGCCAGGGTGCGGCGGGCCAGCCGGATGGCGTCGGCGGCTCCCCGCAGGTCGCCCCGGACCAGCGTCAGGTCGCTCGCCTCGATCGCGACGTCGCTGCCCGTGCCCATGGCGAGCCCGAGATCGGCCTGCGCGAGCGCTGCCGCGTCGTTGACCCCGTCGCCGACCATGGCCACGGTGCGTCCCTCGGCCTGCAGCCGCCTGATGACGTCGACCTTGCCCTGCGGCAGCACCTCGGCGATCACCTCGTCGATACCGACCTCCGCGGCCACCGCACGGGCGACGCTCGCGTTGTCGCCGGTGAGCAGGATCGGCGTGAGACCCAGGGCCCGCAGCTGCCGGACGGCCTGCGCCGAGGTCTCCTTGACGGCGTCGGCCACGACCAGGACGCCGCGCGCCGCACCGTCCCAGCCGACGGCGATCGCCGTCCGTCCGTGTGCCTCGGCGTCGGCGGCGGCCCGCTCCAGGTCATCGGGCAGCGGCTGCGACCAGTCGGCCAGCAGCCGACGGCGGCCGACGACCAGCGCGTGCCCGTCGACGACCCCCTGCACGCCGAGGCCCTCGACGTTCGTGAAGCCGTCGACGGCGGCCGGCGGCCCGGTCCGATCCGCGGCGGCCCGGGCGACGGCCTGCGCGATCGGGTGCTCGGACGCCGCCTCCAGCGAGCCCGCGAGCCGCAGGACCAGGTCGGCGTCCTCGCCGACTGCCGGCACGACGTCCAGGAGGGTCATCCGGCCGGTGGTCACCGTGCCGGTCTTGTCCAGGACGACGGTGTCCACGCGGTGGGTGGACTCGAGCACCTCCGGGCCCTTGATCAGGATGCCGAGCTGCGCACCGCGGCCGGTGCCCACCATGAGCGCCGTCGGTGTGGCGAGCCCCAGGGCGCAAGGGCAGGCGATGATCAGCACCGCCACCGCGGCGGTGAACGCCGCGGGCAGCCCCGCGCCCGTCCCGACCCAGAAGCCCAGGGTCGCGACCGCCAGCGCCAGCACGACGGGCACGAAGACGCCGGAGATCCGGTCGGCCAGGCGCTGCACCTCGGCCTTGCCGTTCTGCGCGTCCTCGACGAGGCGGGCCATCTGCGCGAGCTGCGTCTCCGAGCCGATCCGGGTGGCCCGCACGACCAGCCGGCCGCCGGCGTTGACGGTGCCCCCGACCACGGGATCCCCGGGCCCGACCTCCACCGGCACCGACTCGCCGGTGAGCATCGACGCGTCCACCGCGGAGGACCCCTCGGTGACCCGGCCGTCGGCGGCGATCTTCTCCCCGGGACGCAGGACGAACAGGTCGCCGATCGTCAGCTCGCCGACCGGGACGCGGCGTTCGGCGCCGCCGCGCAGCACCGACACCTCCTTCGCGCCGAGCTCGAGCAGGGCCCGCAGCGCCGCACCGGCCTGCCGCTTGGACCGCGCCTCGAAGTACCGCCCGGCCAGCAGGAACGTGGTCACCCCGGCGGCGGCCTCGAGGTAGATGTTCGCGCCGCCGTCGCCGCGGGCGATGGTCAGCTCGAACCGGTGGGTCATGCCCGGCTCACCGGCGGTGCCCAGGAACAGTGCGTAGAGCGACCAGCCGAACGCGGCCAGGGTGCCGAGGGAGATCAGGGTGTCCATCGTGGCCGCGCCGTGCCGCGCGTTCGTCCATGCCGCCCGGTGGAACGGCGCGCCGCCCCACACCACCACCGGGGCGGCGAGGGTCAGCGACAGCCACTGCCAGAAGTCGAACTGCCAGGCCGGGACCATGGCCAGCGCGATCACCGGAACGGTCAGCGCGGTGCTGAGTAGCAGCCGCCGCCGCAAGGCGGCCGCGGGATCCGCCGCGGGCCCGTCCGCGGCCGGCGCCTCGGGGGGCGCGGGCAGCGCGGCGGTGTAGCCGGTCTTCTCGACGGTGGCGATGAGGTCCTCGGGCGTGATCCCCTCGCCGAAGCTCACCTTCGCCTTCTCGGTCGCGTAGTTCACCGTCGCGGTGACGCCGTCCAGCTTGTTGAGCTTCTTCTCCACGCGAGCCGCGCACGAGGCGCAGGTCATGCCGCCGATCAGCAGCTCGACATCGGTCGGGGCGGTCACGACGCGGACCCTTCTCCGGTGGCGACCGTGAAGGCCGCGGTGTGCACGACCGAGCCGTGCCGGAAGTCGAGGAACAGTCGGTAGGTGCCGGCGGACGGTGCGGTGGTCATGAAGTGCACGTCGGGGCCGGGCCGGGTCGTGCCGTCGCCCGGCTCGCCGGTCGGATGGACGTGCAGGTAGGCCAGGTCACCGGCCCGGAGGACGACGAGGTGCCCGTAGGCCGACAGATAGGGCTGCAGGTCGGTGACCGGCCGGCCGTCCCGGGCGACGGCCAGGGTCAGCTCCGACTCCTTGCCCGGCACGAGCGTGCCGGAGAGCGTCACCGTGTAGCCGTCCACCGTCGCGGTGACCGATGGGTCGGGCAGCGGCACCGGCCGGAGGTCGCCGGGCACGGACAGGTCGGCGCCGAGGACCCGCTTCTCGCCGTCGGCCGCGGGAACGAAGTCGGCGAACAGTCGCCAGACCCCGGGCGTGAGGTCGAGCGGGATCCGCCAGCTCCCGTCGCCGCCGAGCACCGGGTGCACGTGCTGGAAGCCGCTCAGGTCGCGGCGCACGGCGATCAGGTGCAGGTCCTGGTCGTGGCTCTCGTCGTAGCCGGTCACCGGCGCGCCGTCCCGCCCGAGGATGCGGAACGACACGGGCGTCGCGGCCGAGGCCGGAAGGGTGTCCTCGTCGAGGGCGAGCGTGTAGCCGCCGTCGGTCACCATGAGCCCGGTGGGCAGGTCCGCGGCGCCGTCGTCCTTGGGCTCGTCGTGCGCGCCGGCCGCCATGCCGTGACCCGGGGCGTCGGTCGGGGCAGGGGCGACCGGCCCGACCGCCGAGCCGACGCCTACGGCGGCGCCGAACACGGCAACCAGTCCGAGGGCGAAGCCGGCAAGCTTGACAGGGACGTTCATGGCGACCCGGGCCGCCTCAGCGGCCGGCCACCTCGTAGCCGGCCTCCTCGACGGCGGCACGGACGGCGGTCTCGTCGACCGGCGTCTCGCTCGTGACGGTGAGCCCGCCACTGGCGAGGTCGACGTCGACGCCGGTGACACCGGGAACTCCGGAGACCTCCTCGGTCACGGCGTTCACGCAGTGGCCACAGGTCATGCCCACGACGGTGTAGGTGGCGGTGCTCATGGCGGTCCTCTCGACGGTGGGTGCTCCGGTCAGGAACGAACCAGGCGGGCGATCGCCTCGGAGGCCTCGCGGACCTTCTCCTCGGCCTCGCGGCCGCCGGCCTTGGCTGCCTCGACGACGCAGTGGCTCAGATGCTCCTCGAGCAGGCCGAGTGAGACCGCCTGCAGGGCCTTCGTCATAGCGGAGACCTGGGTGAGGATGTCGATGCAGTACTTCTCGTCCTCGACCATGCGCTGCAGGCCACGGGCCTGGCCCTCGATGCGACGCAGGCGCTTGAGGTAGGAGTCCTTGCGGTGGATGTAACCGTGCTGGTGCCCGTGCGCACTCTCGTCCGCGGCGATCTCCATGGGAGGAACCATACCCCCCTAGGGTTTATCTGCCAAGCGGTGGCCGGATGCCCGGATCGAGCACTCCGGGGCGGTCGACGGAGGCGCGCAGCTCCGCGGCCGTCGAGCGCAGCTGGTCGGCGTCGGCCCGCGCGGAGGCGAGCTCGTCCTGCAGTCCGACGATCGTGCCGGCCGACGCGAGCGAGTGTCCGTCGTCGAGCAGCGTCCGGAGGCGCGCTGCGAGGCCGAGCTGGGCGCGGGAGTACCGGCGGTGCCCGCCGGCGGAGCGGGAGGGGTTGAGGACGCCGCTGCCGTCGAGGCTGCGCAGGAAAGCGGCCTGTACCCCGAGCAGCTCGGCGGCCTGGCTCATGGTGAGCGCCGGGTAGTCGGGGTCGTCGAGTCGGCTCGTGGGGTCGGGGTTCGTCGGATCAGGGTTCGTCACGTCCGCTCCTCTCCTCGGAAGAAGTCAGGGGCCGGACCCGTATCGGGCCCGGCCCCTGGCCTCGGGCGTCGGTCAGCTCCCGACCGCCGTGGCCTCCTCGGGCTGCGAGGACTCGCCCTCGATCGTGCGGCCCTCGACGGACAGGGGGGTGTCGGCGCGGGTCACGGTGATCTTGCGCGACTTGGCCTTCTCCGCGACCGGGATGCTCACCGTCAGCACGCCGTCGTGGTAGCTCGCCTCGAGCCGATCGGTGTCCAGGCTGCGGCCGAGGACCAACTGCCGGGTGTAGCTGCCGAAGGGCCGCTCGGCGATCGTCCACTCCGCGTTCTCCAGCTGGGGAACGGAGCGCTCCGCGCTGATGGTCAGTGTGTTTCCCTCGACCGAGAGATCGATCGAGCCCGGGTCGACGCCCGGCAGGTCGAAGTGGGCGACGAAGTTGTCGCCGACCCGGTAGGCATCCATCGGCATGCCCGACAGCGGTCGGGCGGTCGAGTTCCCCGTGCGGCCGGTGAGCTGGTCCAGTGCGCGGAAGGCGGCGGACGTGGCGGCGAACGGGTCGTAGGCAGTCAGCATGGCTGTGCAACCTCCTGGTGGCTCTGGTGTTCTGTTCGCTGCCCGAGGTGATAAACCTCAAGTGGCAACTGGAGAATACCTCAAACGTCCGTTCAGGCAAACCTGCTCCGGCCGGAAATCTCAGACCACGGGGGCGCCCACCGGCAGGTCGGTGCCCGTCAGCTCCGCCGACGCGTTCCACAGCCGCCGGGCCAGCTCCGGGTCGCTCGCCGACGGCGTGCGACCGACCAGGGTCGGGTGCCCGCGCAGTTCGTTCCGGCCACGGGGGCCGAGGTAGCTCCCGCCCGGCAGTTCGAGCGTGGCGGCGGCGAGGGTGGGCAGCGCGCCCTGCGAGTCCGACTGCGCGAGCAGGACGTTGCCCAGCTTCATGGCGCGGTCGGTCACCCAGCTCCGGGTGCGGCCCTGGAGGTTGGTGGCCGCCCAGCCCGGATGCGCGGCCAGCGCACGGACGGTCGAGCGGTTCGCGGTCAGCCGCCGCTGCAGCTCGAGGGTGAACAGCAGGTTCGCCAGCTTCGACTGACCGTAGGCGCCGCTGGCCGAGTAGGGCCGGGCCTGCCAGTTCAGGTCGTCGAGGTCGATGCGTCCCGCCCGGTGCATGGACGAGGCGACCGTGACCACGCGGTCGGTGACGTGCGGCAGCAGGAGGTTGGTCAGTGCGAAGTGGCCGAGGTGGTTGGTGCCGAACTGCAGCTCGAAGCCGTCCGCCGTCCGGCCGGCGGGCACCATCATGATCCCGGCGTTGTTGACGAGGACGTCGAGATCGCCGGTCCACGCTGCGGCGAAGTCGCGTACCGACGCGAGGTCGGCGAGATCGAGTCGGCGGACCTCGACATCACCGTCGAGACCGGCGGCGGCCTGCTCGCCTCGGGCGACGTCGCGGACGGCGAGGACGACGTGTGCTCCTGCTCGGGCGAGCTCCCGTGCGGTGGCCAGGCCGAGCCCGCTGTTGCCGCCGGTGACCACGACCGTCCGGCCGGTCTGCGAGGGGATGTCCGCCGCGCTCCATGAGTTCATGCCCCGAATGTAGGCACGCCGCGGGTCGGCCCCGGGCCGCCCTCGGACGGCTCCTAGCCTGTCCCGGTGCCGCCCAGCCACGATCACGCCCACGGTCCCGACCCGGACGCTCCGCCGCCGACCGCGGAGGTGCTCGCCCAACGCCGGCGCGCCGTCTGGCTGATGCTCCTGCTGCTCGTTCCGGTAGGTCTCGCGACGGTGGTCGGCCTCTTCGTGCTCTGGCCGAACGGGTCACCCACGCGGGCGCAGCAGGCCGCCGAGGTCGCCCTGCCCCCGGGTGCGACCTATCCCGACGCCCGGGTCGTCTCGGTCGAGCCCTACGACTGCAGTCTCGACCCGACGCAACCGGCCACCTGCGCGAGGGCCGTCGTCGAGGTGCTGGACGGTGAGGGGAAGGGGGACTTCCAGCAGATCGACATCCAGTCCGACGTCTTCGCCTCCGGCGTCCACGAGGCGGACACGCTGGTGCTCAGCCGCGACCCCGCGGCCGAGGGCGGCCCGAGCTACCAGTTCTTCGACTACGAGCGCACGACACCGATCGTCGCGCTGGCGATCACCTTCGCCCTGGTCGTGGGCGTGGTCGCCCGCTTGCGGGGTCTCGCCTCGATCCTGGGGCTCGCATTCGCGTTCTTCGTACTGCTGACGTTCGTCCTCCCCGCGCTGCTCGCCGACCACTCGCCGACCCTGGTCAGCCTCGTCGGCAGTGCCGCGATCATGTTCGTCGTCCTCTATCTCGCGCACGGGTTCTCGGCCCGGACGACGACGGCGCTGGTGGGCACTCTGTTCGGCCTCACGCTGGTCGCCGTGCTCGGCTCGGTGGCCGTGTCGGCGGCCCGGCTCACCGGCCTGACCAGCGACGAGACCGTCACCCTGCACGGCTACGACCCCACGCTCAACTTCTCCGGGCTGGTCCTGGCCGGGGTCGTGGTGGCCGGGCTCGGCATCCTCAACGACGTCACGATCACGCAGGCCTCCGCGATCTGGCAGCTGCACGAGGTGTCACCGGAGATCACCTGGCGCGAGCTCTACCGCCGCGGGATGGCGGTCGGCCGCGATCACATCGCCTCGACGGTCTACACGATCGTCTTCGCGTACGCGGGAGCCTTCCTGCCGGCGCTGCTGCTGCTCGAGCTCTACTCGATGCCGCTCTGGACGGCCGTGACCAGCTCGGTGCTGGCGGAGGAGGTCATCCGGACGTTCGTCGGTGCCATCGCACTGGTCCTCGCCGTGCCGGTGACGACCGCGGCCGGCGCGTTCTTCGCCAAGGTGGCCGACAGCGGGGCCGGCACGGTCACCGACCGGAGCATGACCGCCCTGCGAGCGAGGTTCGCCCGATGACCGCCGACCTGCTTGCCGCCGCGCATGCGGCACCCGGGTTCATGCCCGACGACGAGGGCCGGGCCCTGTACGAGGCCGCCCGCGCGGTCCCCGTTCCTGGGCCGTTGCTGGAGGTGGGTAGCTGGATGGGCAAGTCGGCGCTCTACCTGGCCGCGGCCGCCCGCGAGACCGGCCGGCAGGTCGTGACCGTCGACCACCACCGCGGCTCGGAGGAGCACCAGCCTGGCTGGGAGTACCACGACCCGTCGCTGGTCGACCCGCACGTCGGGCGGATCGACACGCTGCCGCACTTCCGTCGCACCATCGCCGGGGCCGGCGCCGAGGACGTCGTCGTCGCGGTCGTCGCCCGCTCGGAGGTGCTCGCTCCCCTCTGGTCGACGCCGTTGGCGCTGCTCTTCCTCGACGGCAGTCACACGGAGGAGTCCGCCCGCCGCGACCAGGACGCGTGGGTGGCGAAGCTCGCCGTCGGGGGCACCCTGGCGATCCACGACGTCTTCCCCGACCCGGCGGACGGCGGGCAGGCGCCCTACGGGGTGTACACCCGGGTCGTGGCTTCGGAAGAGTTCGACGAGCTGCCCGGAACCGGATCGCTGCGCCTGCTCCGGCGGCTCCGGTGACCGATCCCCTGGAGCGCGAACGGGCCGCGGCCCTGGCCCAGATCGAGGCGCTCACCCGCGAGTTCGACGAGGTCGTGGCGGCCTCCCGGTCGTCGAACGCCGACGACGAGCACGACCCGGAGGGCGCGACCATCGCGTTCGAGCGGCAGCAGCTCGCCGCACTGCTGGACCAGACCCGCCGGCGGCTGGCCGACGTCGACGCGGCCCTCGGGCGGCGGGAGACCGGCGACTACGGCGTCTGCGAGACCTGCGGGCGGCCGATCGCGCCGGAGCGACTGGCCGCCCGGCCGGCGGCGCGCACCTGCATCGACTGCGCGCGTTAGGCCCCCAGGGGGCGGGACACCTTCGCTGTCAGCCGGCCGGCTCCAGGATCCGGGCGAGCGGACGGCCGGCGAGCGCGGGGGAGGAGTCGCGGGAGGTCCAGACCCGCGTCTCGAGGAACCGCAGGAACGACTCCGCCTGCTCGCGCGTCGGGAAGTCGAGGTCGACCAGGACGTAGTGGGCGTCGTCGACCGGCTGCTGGACCCGCTCGCCGCAGACACCGCCGTCGCGGCGCTGTCCGGCGAACCGGTCGAACGCTGTCCGCCAGGTGGCGAGGTCGGTGATCGGATGCTCGATGTGCAGGGTGTGCATGACAGCTCCCGTCGTGGCACGAGGCGCGACTGCGCCTGCTCGCGACGCTAGGGACGGCGGCCGGCCGGCACCATCCCAGGTTTCTGGGGTCCTGCCTCCGGGGCGCGGCGCGACGGTGTCCCCGGGCGCGACACGGTCCGTAGCCTTCGCTGATGGCCATCTCGACGGCGGTCGGCTCCGCCCGCGAGAGGGTCGCGCGCATCTGTGCGTCCGATACCGATTCGCGGACGCTGCGGTCGCTGCTGCTGGAGGCGATCGGCCGCGTGGTGCCGTCCGACGCCTACGTCTGGGTGCTGACCGATCCGGAGACCGAGGTCGGTTCGTCCCCGCTGGCCGCCGTGCCGTGCCTCGACGATCTCTCCCGGCTGATCCGGCTGCGCTACCTCACGGCGCTGAACCGGTGGACGACGCTGACCGCGAGCCCGGTCGCCCGGCTCGCTGCCGCCACCGATGGGCAGCTGTCCAGGAGCCTCGTCTGGCGCCAGCTGCTGCACCGGTTCGACGTCAGCGATGTCGCGTCGGTGGCCTTCCGCGACCGGTACGGGTGCTGGGCCTTCCTGGAGCTCTGGCGCACCGGCGGCAGCACCTTCGCCCACGGCGAGGCAGCGTTCCTCGCCGAGATCGCGTCCCCGGTCACGACGGCACTCCGGCAGTCCCAGGCACGGACGTTCGTGGGACCTGCCTCCCGTGGGCCACGCCTTGCCGGGCCGCTGGTCCTCCAGCTCTCACCGGACCTCGACGTCCTCCGTCGGACGCCGGGCACCCTGGAGCCGCTGCGGCTGCTCGTGCCGCGGGACGACCCGGGACCGGCCGTTCCGGCCGGCGTCTTCAACGTCGGGGCACAGCTGCTCGCCGTCGAGGCGGGTGTGGACGCGCATCCGCCGACGGCGCGGGTCCATCTGGCCGGTGGGCTGTGGCTGACGCTGCGGGCGGCCCGTCTGGAGGAGGCGCTCCCGCCATCCCGGCGAGACATCGCCGTGACGATCGAGGAGTCGACGCCGACCGAACGGATCTCGGTGTTCACCCGCTCGTCGGGATTCAGCGACCGTGAGACGGAGCTGGTCGGCCATCTGGTCGCCGGGAGCGACACCCGGGAGGTCGCCGAGCGGATGAACCTGTCCGTCCACACGGTGCAGGACCACCTCAAGTCGGCCTTCGCGAAGACGGGGACGCGCAGCCGCCGGACCTTGCTCTCCCGTGCGCTGGGAAGCTGACCGGTCAGCTCTGCAGGCGCCGGAGGGCCTCGTGCACCTGCGGCGGCATGGGCCGGCGCCGAAGCAGCGCCGCCGGGACGTCCGGCAGCGCGCGGAGCGCGCCCTCGATCCCCGGTCGGCCGGCCAGGCCGGCCCGCACCACCATCCCCGCGACGTCCCGCACCGGGTGCCGCATGAGCCCGGTGAGCAGCCGGCTGCGCCAGATGGCCGCCTGCCGTCGTCCCGGATCGTCCCGACGCACCGACGGGTGGTGGTGGACGGTGACCTGGTCGACGTAGGCCAGACCCCAGCCGGACGCGGCCAGGTCGAGTGCCGGCCGCTCCTCCTCGCCCGGGAAGCGGACGACCGGATCGAACCCGCCCACCGCGAGGAACGCCTCCGTCCGCACGAGCGCAGCGCAGGCGATGAAGCCCAGCAGCGACGGGCCGGGCAGGTCCGGTGCGGTGCCCAGCGCGCTGTGCGCCATCTCCGCGCAGACCGGGTCGAGCCGCTCCTCCGCGCCCACCAGGATGCGGGCGTTGAGCACCGCGAGGCGCGGATGCGCCCGCATGATCGCCACCGCCCGGGCCAGGTCGCCCGGTGCCCACCACGAGTCGTCGTCGGCGAAGGCCACGAAGGGCGTCCCCGCCCGGGCCATTCCCAGGGTGCGGGCCCGGGCACCCAGGTTCCGGGGCAGCGACATGACCGTGACCTCCGGATGGGCGCGCCGCACCGCCGCCAGGGTGTCGTCGGTCGACGCGTTGTCCACCAGCACCACGGGTGCCTCGTGGCGGGGAAGGGTGGCCAGCAGGTCGTCCCGGCGGTTGCGGCTGACGACCACGACGGCGACGTCCGACGCGGCAGCGGCACCGGTTTCCGCGGTCATGCGGGAACCGTGCCCGCGCCGGGGAGCAGTCAACCCGCGATCTGCTCGCGGCCGCTCTTCCGGGCCGGCATCCCGGGGGGCGTCCCGGCGGCTTGGAGCCCGGCCGGCTCCGTGAACAGCCGGGCGCCCGGCGTCGCACCGGACAGGGCGTCGGCGGCGAGCACGACCGCGGCCGCCGTCCAGGTCGTGCGCTCGACCGGCCACCGGACGCCGTCGGCGAACACCAGGCCCGTCCAGTAGGACCCGTCCTCGTGCCGGAGGTGCTGCATCGCGGCCACCTGCTCGGTCGCGGCATCCGGCTGGCCGGCCGCGGCGAGCGCGAGGGCCAGTTCGCAGGTCTCCGCGCCGGTCACCCACGGCTGGTCGGACACGCAGCGCGTGCCCAGCCCCGGGACGACGAACCGGTCCCAGTCCGCCGCCAGCCGGTTCCGGGCCGCGTCGCCGGTGACCGCGCCGCCGAGCACCGGGTAGTACCAGTCCATCGAGTACCGGGACCGGTCGGCGAAGGCGCCGGGCCGGTCGCGCAGCGCGCTGCCCAGCTCGGTCACGGCGAGCTCCCAGTCCGGCTGTGCCTCCGCCTGCAGCCCGGCCAGTGCGATGCCTGCCCGTAGCGACTGGAAGAGGCTGGCGTTCCCGGTCAGCAGCGCGGTCGCGTCCGGGGTGCCGTCGGGGCGCAGCGCCCAGCCGATCGCGCCGTCGGCGAGCTGCATGCGCACCACGAGATCCAGGCCCCGGCGGACGACGGGCCAGAGCTCGGTCACGAGCTGCTCGTCGCCCGACAGCAGCCACGAATGCCACGCGCCGACCGCCAGGTAGCCGGCGTGGTTGCTCTCCGCGGACGCCGCCGACTCGAGGCCGTCGCGGTACTCGGCGGCCCACGAGCCGTCGCTGCGCTGCCGGGCGGCCAGCCAGCGGTAGGCGGCCGCTGCGCGGTCGTGCTCGCCCCCGATGTCGAGCGCCATCGCCGCCTCGACCGAGTCCCACGGGTCGAGCTGTCCGCCGCCGAACCACGGCAGGGCCCCGCCCGCGTCCTGCTGGGCGGCGATCCACCCGACCGTCGTCCGCAGCTGCTGTCCGCTCAGGACGCCGGGCAGCTCCGGCAGCACCCAGCCGGCCCGGTCAGCGCGCGGCAGCGGTCTGCTCCTCTGCGACGGTCCCGGCTCCGCCGGCCTCGCCCACTGGTCGCGCGGGCTTGTCGGCGTAGACGACCAGGCTCTTGCCGAAGAGCGGGTCGAGCAGCCGCTCGGCCGTCCGGGTCAGCCATGGACGGGTGGTCAGATCCCAGACGAGCAGGCGGTGATAGGCCCGGACGACTGCGGTGTCGCGCTCGACGCCGACGGCGCACTTGAGCCACCAGAACGGTGCGTGCAGGGCGTGGGCGTGGTGGCTCGCGCCGGGAACGAGGCCGGCGGCGCTCAGGCGGGTGCGCAGCACGTCGGCCCGGTAGATGCGGATGTGCCCGCCCTCGTTGGCGTGGTAGGCGTCCGACAGGGCCCAGCAGATCCGTTCCGGTCCGTAGCGGGGGACCGTCACCGCGACCCGCCCGCCCGGTTTCAGCACGCGGAAGATCTCGGCCATCGCGGTGGCGTCGTCCGGGATGTGCTCCAGGACCTCCGACGCCATGACGCGGTCGACACTGGCGTCGGGGAACGGCAGGTGCAGCAGGTCGCCACGGACCACCTCGACGCGGCCGGCTCCGATCCCGCCGGCCCGCCCGGCCTCGCCGGCCTCGGCGATCG
>JAOPWH010000138.1 GCA_025965795.1 Blastococcus sp. | reverse complement strand
GCGTCGGCCGCCACCGGCCGCGGCGCCTCGGGCCAGGCCCCGGCGGCCCGCAGGCCGGCCAGGGCGATCGCGGCCGATTCGCCGGCACGGTTGAGTCCGTCGACGACGGGGCCGGTGACCACAGGTCCGTCCCCGAACTCCTCGCTCACGCGGTCGGCGACCGACTCCAGGTCCTCGTGTCCGCCCAGGACGACGACCAGCTGCTCGGCATGCACGCCGACGAGCACCTCGCTGCGCATCGACCGCGCGGCCCGCCGGACGAGAGCATGCGGATCCTCGACCCCTGTCGGCGCGGCGCCGACCACCACGACGACGGGGGTCATCGCCGCCCAGCCCAGCGCCGCCGCCCGGCCCGACAGCTCCTCGGACCGTTCCCCGCGGACGAGCGCGTCGACGACGAGGGCCTCCAGCCGGGCGTCCCAGGCGCCGCGGTTCTCGGCGAAGCTGGCGTACACGTGCGCGGTGGCGAAGGCGACCTCGCGGCTGAACTGGAGGACGGCGAGGTGGAGGGTCTCCTCGTCACCCGGCTCGGCCACCGTGTCGACGTGCGCCTCCAGCACCTCGACGGTGATCTTGATGAGATCGACGGTCTGCTTGAGCGAGACGACCCGCACGAGTTCCCGGGGTGCGGCGCCGAACACCTCGCCGGTGAGCCGCGGCGGCCGCCCGGGGTCGCGGCACCACTCGACGAGCGAGGCGATGCCGGCCTGGGCCACCAGCGTCACCCAGGAGCGCCGGTCGGCGGGCATGGCCCGGAACCAGGGGAGCTCGTCGTCCATCCGGGCCACGGCCTTGGTGGCCAGCGACCCGGAGGACCGCTCGAGCCGCCGGAGCGTGGCGGCGGTCGGCGGGCGGTTGCTCACCCGACTGCTCACCGGGTCAGCGTGTCACGGCGCGAGCTCTCGGGGAGAGTAGATCCGTGAGCGTTCCCCCGGACGGCGATGCCGTGGTCACCCGTACGCGTAGCGGCCGGGCGGTACCGGCGGCCATCGCCGTCGTCATCGGCTGCCTGGTGCTGTTCACGCTGCTGGGCGCGGGCCTGCGATCGGAGTTCGGGCCGCAGCTCCGTCTGGACGGCGCGGTCAGCGAGGCGCTCTACGCCGGCGACCATCGCGCCCGCGCCCTCGACGTCCTGCTGAAGCTGCTCACCGCGCCAGGACTGTCGTGGTTCCGGTTCGCCGTCTTCCTGCCGGTCCTCGTCCTGCTCCTGCGCCGGCGGCTCTGGTGGACGGCGGCCTGGCTGGTCACCGCGGTGGGTCTGGTGTCCCCCCTGAACCTGCTGCTCAAGCACTACTTCGGTCGCGTGCGACCCGATTTCTCGCAGGGTGGCGCGCGGCTGGAGTCGCTGAGTTTCCCGAGCGGTCACTCCTCGGGCATCGCCACACTGGTCACCGTCGCGCTGATCCTGGCCTGGCCCCTGCTCGGCGCCCACGCGCGGCGGCTCGCGCTGGCCGTCGGCGTCGTCGTCGTGCTCGTCGTGGGGCTGACCCGCATGTGGCTCGGCGTGCACTTCCTCTCCGACGTGGTCGGGGGCTGGACGCTGGGCGTCGGGTGGAGCCTGCTGACCGCCCTGTTGTTCGGAGCCTTCGCGGAGGGGCGCGCGGCGCTGCGGCCGACGTCGTGAGCGACCTCGACCAGCGGATCGTCCTGACCGCGGACGACGGATCGCTGGGGCCGCTGCTGCGGATCGCCGACGACCGGCTCCTGGCGGGCGCCGGATACGGGCGCCACCCGCACCGGGCGGTCGACGTGGTCGCCATCGTGCTCAGCGGGGCGCTCCGGCACGCCTGGGGCGGGGACGCGCTGGTCGAGGCAGGGGACGTCGCGGTGCTCCGGGCCGGCACCGGGCTGGAGCACGACGAGACCGCTGGGGAGGACGGCGCCCGGGTGCTGCAGTGCTACCTGCGCAGCGCCGCCCCGGACGCGCCGCCGGCCCACCGGGTGCACCGCGGGGCATCGGGCTGGATCGACCTCGGCCGTACCGACGCCCGCCTCTGGGTGGCCCGCGTACCGCCCGGCGGGTCGACGACGGTGCCGGCCGGGCTGCTGGTCCTGCGGGGGGCGGACCGGGTCGTCGTGGAACAACAGGCCGGCCGCCCGGTCGACGAGCCGGGCGCGGTGCTCGTCTGGCAACTGGACGCCGCCCGTCCCGCGTGGGCGGAGGACTGACCCGGGCGGCTGCGGGAAGCCCGGCGGCGCGAGAGAGTGGGCGGCATGCCGACCAGCGCGGACCTGCTGTCCGCTGCCTACAACGACGCCGACCGCACCATCGACCTGCGCCGGCGGCTGCACCGGCACCCGGAGATCGGCCTGCACCTGCCGCAGACGCAGGCGACGGTGCTCGAGGCGCTCGCGGATCTTCCGATCGAGATCACGACCGGGAAGTCGACGAGCTCGGTCGTGGGGGTCCTCCGGGGCGCGCGGCCGGGACCCACATATCTGCTGCGGGGTGACATGGACGCCCTTCCCGTGCACGAGGACACCGGACTGCCGTTCGCCTCGGAGGTCCCGGGTGCGATGCACGCCTGTGGCCACGACACCCACGTGGCCATGCTGCTCGGCGCCGCACGGCTGCTGGCCGAGCGCCGCGACCTGATCACCGGGCAGGTCGTGTTCATGGTGCAACCGGGGGAGGAGGGCTTCCACGGCGCCCGGTTCATGCTCGAGGAGGGGCTCCTGGACGTCGTCCCCGAGGCGCCGGTCGGCGGGGCGTTCGCCCTGCACATCTCCTCGACGATGGCCAGCGGCAGCGTGAACGTCCGGCCCGGACCGATGATGGCGGCCGCCGACCAGTGGCGGATGGTGGTGCGGGGCCGCGGCGGGCACGCCTCCGAGCCGTCGGCGGCGGCGGACCCGATACCGGTGGCCGCCGAGATCGTGCTCGCGCTGCAGTCGATGGTGACCCGGCGGGTGGACGTCTTCGACCCGGCCGTCGTCACGGTCGCGCACATCGAGGCCGGCTCCACCAACAACGTCATCCCCGACACCGCGTTCCTCGAGGGGACGATCCGCACGCTCTCGGCGCCCCAGCGCGCCGAGGTCGTGGCCTCGGTCCGGCGGGTGGCGATGCACGTGGCCGGGGCCCACGACCTCTCCGTGGAGTTCGAGCACGAGGAGGGCTACCCGGTGACCGTGAACGACGCCGGTGTGGCGACCGAGGTGCTGGACACCGCCGCTGATCTGCTCGGCGCGCCCGCCAGCACGCTGATGCGCGCACCGCTCATGGGCGCGGAGGACTTCTCGTACGTGCTGGAGCGGGTGCCCGGCGCGATGGCCTTCCTCGGCGCGTGCCCCCCGGGGCTCGACCCCACGACCGCACCGGCCAACCACTCGAACCTGGTCGTGTTCGACGAGGAGCCCTTGCCGGCCGGTGTCGCGCTCTACGCCGAGATGGCGCTCCGGGCCCTCGCCTGACGGGCCAGGTGGAGCAGGAGGGCGCATCCGCCGCGCCCTGGTACTCCGGCTTCACAGCTTCCTGACAGGTCGCCGTGGCTGACTGATGCGACTTCTCGACCAGCCAGGGGAGACTCGTTGCCCAGCAGCGTCTTCGGACTGCCCACACACGCCCTGCTCGTGCACGCCACGGTGGTCCTCGTTCCACTCGCGGCGCTCGCCGTACTCCTCCACGCGTCCTGGCCCGAGGCGCGGCGCCGGCTCGGGGCCGTGACCCCGCTCCTGGCCGGCGTCGCCCTCCTTCTGACGCCGCTGTCCACCGACAGCGGCGAGATCCTCGAGCACCAGCTGCGGCACAACCGGCTGATCGAGCGGCACGCGCAACTCGCCGACGGCCTGCTGCCCTGGACGATCGGCCTCTTCGTCGTGGCGGTCGGCCTCTGGCTGCTGGACCGCCGCCGGGCGCGGGCCGGGACAGCGCCGTCGGAGCCCCGCTGGCTGCCGATCGTCGCGGGCGTGCTCGCGCTGATCGCGGTCGTCGGTGTGGTGCAGCAGGTGGTGCGCGTCGGTCACGCCGGCGCGCAGGCCACCTGGGACGGCGTCGTCTCCTCTTCGGAGGGCTGACAGCGGACGGTCAGCAGGCCGGTGAGCCGGTGGCCAGCGCGACGACGTCGGCGGCGCATCCCCAGGACAAGGTGACGCCGGCTCCGCCGTGTCCGTAGCAGCTGATCACCGGTCGGCCGTCGACGACGGTCCGATCGAGCCGCACGGTGGGCCGGCCGGGGCGCAGGCCGACCGCCCGGGACCGCACCTCCGCCGCGCGCAGTTCGGGCACCAGGGCGTACGCCCGCTCCAGCACGGCCCGCTCGACATCAGGGTCCGGCGCCGTACCGGTGGCACCGTCGACCGCCGTTCCGCCGCAGACGACGTCGTGCCCACGGGGGACGACGTAGGTGAGTCCCGCCGGGTTCTCCTCGTCGAGCAGCCAGCCGGTCAGCCCCGGATCGGCCAACCGCACGACCTGCCCCTGGATCGGGACACCGGTGTGGTCGTCGACGAGCGGTCCGGAGCCGAGCCCCGCGGCCACGACGACGGCGTCCCCGGCGACGGCGGACAGCCGCGACACCCGGGTCGCGGTGACCGTCACCTCCGCGTCGCGACAGGCCTGCACGAGCCACGGCAGGTAGCGCCCCATGTCGACGACGGGCAGGGTGCACCGGGTTCCCGCCGAGGCGCCCGGGGGGATCTCGGTCGACAGGGCGGGCCGGTGGTTCGGAACGGCCGGCGTCCACCACAGGTCGGGTTCGGCCGTGCGGTGGACCACCGTCCCCGGCATCAGGGCGACGCCGGTCGCGTCATCCATGGCCAGCTCGGTGAAGGCAGTCAGCGAGGTGGCCGACCATCGGAGGACGGCGTCGGCGGGCGCGGCTCGATAGGGGAACCACAGCGCCGCGGCGACCGCGGACGTGGTGTCCTCCACCGGATCGGCGGTCAGCACGGCTACGCGCAGGCCGGCGCGGGCGAGCTCGAGCGCGCAGGTCAGCCCGACGACCCCGCCGCCGACGACCGTGACACGAAGCGGAGGAGATGCGTTGACGTCACGCCGCCGGATCTCCTCCGCTCCCGTGCTCACGCCTCGGGCTGCTGCTCCGGGGAGGTGGTGGTGTCCTCCGGAGCGGCCTGCACGTCGCGGATCTGGTACTTCTCGACCGCTTCCCGCACCCGGGCCCGGTCGAACTCGCCGCGGTCGGCCAGGGAGGCCAGCGTGCGGACGACGATCGACTCGGCGTCGACGTGGAAGTGCCGGCGCAGCGCCGGCCGGGTGTCCGACAGCCCGAACCCGTCGGTGCCCAGGCTCGACATCCCGCCGGGCACGTAGGGCGCGATCAGGTCGGGGACGGCGCGCATCCAGTCCGACACCGCCACGACCGGACCGGGGGCGTCCTGCAGCCGGGAGGTGACGAACGGGACCTGCGGCTCCTCCTCGGGGTGCAGCAGGTTTCGCTCGGTCACCGCCTCGGCCTGCCGGCGAAGCTCCGTCCACGATGTCACCGACCACACGTCCGCCGAGACGCCCCAGTCGTTCTGCAGGAGCTCCTGTGCGCGCAGCGCCCACGGCACCGCCACGCCCGAGGCCAGCAGCTGCGCCCGCGGCCCGTCCAGCTGCGGGCCTTCCGCGTAGCGGTACATGCCCGCCAGTAGGCCCCGGAGGTCGAGGTTCTCCGGCTCGGCGGGCTGGTTGAAGGGCTCGTTGTAGACCGTCAGGTAGTACACGACGTCCGCGGAACGGTGCCCCCCGAGCGGAGCGCCCGGGTCCTCGCCGTACATGCGGACCAGCGCGTCGCGGGTGATGTGGGCGACCTCGTAGGAGAACGCGGGGTCGTAGCTCACCACTGCCGGGTTGGTGGCGGCCAGCAGGATGGAATGGCCGTCCTCGTGCTGGAGTCCCTCGCCGTTCAGCGTCGTCCGGCCCGCGGTGGCACCCAGCAGGAACCCACGCGACATCTGGTCCGCCGCGGCCCAGAAACCGTCGCCGGTCCGCTGGAACCCGAACATCGAATAGAAGATGTAGATCGGGATCATCGGCTCGCCGTGGGTGGCGTACGACGTCGCGACGGCGGTGAACGAGGCCGTGGATCCCGCCTCGTTGATGCCTTCGTGCAGGAGCACGCCCGTCTCGGACTCCTTGTAGGCGAGCATCAGCTCCCGGTCGACCGAGGTGTAGCGCTGCCCGGCCGGGTTGTAGATCTTGTGCGAGCTGAAGAGCGAATCCAGCCCGAACGTCCGGGCCTCGTCCGGGATGATCGGCACGAAGCGGGGGCCGAGCTCCTTGTCCTTGAGCAGCTCCTTCAGCAGGCGGACGAACGCCATCGTCGTCGCCACCTCCTGCTTGCCCGAGCCGCGGCGCAGCACGTCGAGCGCCTTGTCGTCGGGCGCCTTGAGCTGCTTGAACTCCGCCCGGCGACGCGGGACGGCGCCACCGAGCTGCCGGCGCCGCTCCTGCATGTACTCCAGCTCGTCGGAGCCCGGCTGCGGCCTGTAGTACGGCGGCATCGTCTTGTCGAGAGCCGAGTCGGGGATGTCGAGGTAGAGCCGGTCACGGAAGGCCGCCAGGTCCTCGGCGGTGAGCTTCTTCATCTGGTGCGTGGAGTTGCGCGCCTCGAAGTGGCTGCCCAGCGTCCAGCCCTTGATGGTCTTGGCCAGGATGACGGTCGGCTGGCCCTTGTGGTCCATCGCCGCCGTGTAGGCCGCGTAGACCTTGCGGTAGTCGTGGCCGCCGCGGGAGAGCTCCCAGACCTCCTTGTCGCTGAGGTGCTCGACCATCTTGCGGGTGCGGGGGTCGCGGCCGAAGAAGTGCTCGCGCACGTAGGCGCCATCCTCGGCCTTGTAGGTCTGGTAGTCGCCGTCGGTGGTGGTGTTCATCAGGTTGACCAGGGCGCCGTCACGGTCGGCGGCCAGCAGCGCGTCCCACTGGCGGCCCCAGATCACCTTGATCACGTTCCAGCCGGCCCCGCGGAAGAACGACTCCAGCTCCTGGATCACCTTGCCGTTGCCGCGCACCGGGCCGTCGAGGCGCTGCAGGTTGCAGTTGATGACGAAGGTGAGGTTGTCCAGCTCCTCGCGCGCGGCGACGCCGATCGCGCCGAGCGACTCCACCTCGTCCATCTCGCCGTCGCCGAGGAACGCCCAGACGTGCTGGTCGGAGGTGTCCTTGATGCCGCGGTGGTGCAGGTAGCGGTTGAACCGGGCCTGGTAGATCGCGTTCATCGGGCCGAGGCCCATCGAGACGGTGGGGAACTCCCAGAAGTCCGGCATCAGCCGGGGGTGGGGGTAGGACGAGAGGCCCCCGCCGGGGTGGCTGACCTCCTGGCGGAAACCGTCCATCTGGTGCTCGGTGAGCCGGCCCTCGAGGAACGCCCGCGCGTATATGCCGGGGGAGGAGTGGCCCTGGAAGTAGATCTGGTCGCCACCACCGGGGTGGTCCTTGCCGCGGAAGAAGTGGTTGAAGCCGACCTCGTAGAGCGATGCGGAGCTCGCGTAGGAGGAGATGTGCCCGCCGACGGCGATCCCCGGCCGCTGCGCGCGGTGGACCATGATCGCTGCGTTCCAGCGGATGTAGGCGCGGATGCGGCGCTCGACGTGCTCGTCGCCGGGGAACCACGGCTCGCGCTCCGGGGGGATGGTGTTGATGTAGTCGGTGCTGCGGAGGGAGGGGACGCCGACCCGCTGCTCACGGCTGCGCTCCAGCATCCGCAGCATCAGGTAGCGGGCCCGCCCCTGTCCTGCGTGCCCGACGACGGCGTCGAGCGAGTCCAGCCACTCCTGGGTCTCGTCCGGATC